>NZ_JBFRMM010000004.1:0-304542 GCF_041470465.1 Vibrio sp. 10N.261.55.F4
TTAAATTGTTAAAGAGCTTTACTTGTTGAGCCTTCCTTTTAGTAAGGAGCCTCTCGAAGTGGACGGCCATTCTAGCGGATTAGATTCCAGTGTCAAACACTTTTTCCAGCTAATTTTTCAAAGCATCTTAAATGCTTATCACCGTCTTGTTACTCAGTTCAAACCGCTTGGTTATCCTTGGCAACGGAGGCGCATTATAGAGAGAATAATCCTTTGTACAAGGCTAAAAACGAAAAAAAGCCGCCACCGGCGACCGTTCGAACACTATTCACACAAAGCGTTTAAAATAGGTACGATTAAGCCTTAATTTCGGCCAATCGTACCTACCGTTCTTACTTCAACTATTGGTGAGCAATAATGCGGTCGTTGTTTACTAATAGCTGCACTTTCTTATCTGGATTAATTTTTCCTGCCAGTATCGCTTTCGCTAACGGGTTCTCGACACTTTGTTGAATCGCTCTTTTCAAAGGTCGTGCACCATATACTGGATCAAAACCAACTTGAGAAATTAACTTGAGTGCTTTATCCGAAACTTCAAGCTCATAACCATTGTCTTCCATTCTCTTCTTAAGGTGCTCAAGCTGAATAGCGGCTATCGACTGAATGTGCTCTTGACCCAATGGATGGAACACCACGCTTTCATCAACTCGGTTCAAAAACTCAGGACGGAAATGTTTACCTACCACTTCCATCACTTCATTCTTTATTCCTTGGTAGTCGAGCGTATTGAAGTTCTCTTGAATTCTCGAAGAGCCAAGGTTGGATGTCATGATCACTACCGTGTTTCTAAAATCGACTGTACGACCTTGTCCATCAGTTAAGCGTCCATCATCAAGCACCTGCAATAAGATATTGAAAACATCAGGATGCGCTTTCTCTACTTCATCTAGCAAAATCACTGAATAAGGCTTGCGACGCACTGCTTCTGTTAAGTAACCACCTTCTTCATATCCAACGTAACCCGGAGGAGCACCAACCAAACGAGCAACAGAGTGTTTCTCCATAAACTCAGACATGTCGATACGCACCATTGCATCGTCACTATCAAACATGAAGTTCGCGAGTGTTTTACACAACTCCGTTTTACCAACGCCAGTTGGACCAAGGAATAAGAAAGATCCAATCGGCTTGTTTGGATCAGATAAACCTGCACGGCTACGACGAATCGCATTCGATACCACTTCGACTGCTTCCGCTTGGCCAATAACTCGCTTATGTAGAACACCTTCCATTTTAAGAAGCTTCTCTTTCTCGGCTTCTAGCATTTTAGAAACAGGTATGCCTGTTTGCTTCGATAGCACGTCTGCAATTTCTGCATCAGTGACCTTATTACGCAGCAGCGTCATTTCTTGCATTTCAGCTTGAGTCGCAAGATCTAACTGCTTCTCTAATTCTGGGATTCGACCGTATTGCAATTCAGACATTCGGTTAAGATCACCAGCACGTCTCGCAAAATCCATATCCATACGAGCTTGTTCTAGCTCTGACTTGATGTGTTGCGTGCCAGAAAGCGCGGCTTTCTCTGCATTCCACACTTCTTCAAGCTCTGCGAAATCTCGTTCTTTGTCAGAAAGCTCTTCTTGTAATGTTCGAAGGCGTTTTTCACTGGCTTCATCATTTTCATTGGTAAGAGCTTGCTGCTCGATCTTCAATTGAATGATTTTACGCTCGAGCTTATCTAGCGACTCAGGTTTTGAGTCGATCTGCATACGGATACTCGAAGCCGCTTCATCAATCAGATCAATCGCTTTATCCGGCAGTTGACGATCAGAAACGTATCGATGAGATAGTGTTGCTGCAGCCACGATTGCTGGGTCGGTAATTTCTACATGATGATGAAGTTCATAGCGCTCTTTCAAACCACGAAGAATCGCCACCGTGTCTTCAACCGTTGGTTCATCGACAAGCACTTTTTGGAAGCGGCGCTCTAACGCTGGATCTTTCTCTATGTATTGACGGTATTCATCAAGAGTCGTTGCGCCAACACAGTGGAGTTCACCACGAGCCAACGCTGGTTTTAGCATGTTACCGGCATCCATAGAGCCTTCACCTTTACCAGCGCCGACCATAGTATGAATTTCATCGATGAAGAGAATGATATTGCCCTCTTCTTTAGACAATTCATTGAGGACTGACTTCAAACGCTCTTCAAACTCACCACGATATTTAGCGCCAGCTACCAAAGCACCCATGTCTAATGAAAGTACGCGTCGGCCTCTTAAACCTTCTGGCACTTCATTGTTAATAATGCGCTGAGCCAAACCTTCAACGATAGCTGTCTTACCAACACCAGGTTCACCGATAATGACTGGGTTGTTCTTAGTACGACGCTGAAGTACTTGGATAGTACGGCGGATTTCGTCATCTCGGCCAATTACCGGATCCAGCTTGCCTTGCTCCGCTCTTTCAGTCAGATCGATGGTGAACTTCTCTAACGCTTGGCGTCGGTCTTCGGCATTTGGGTCATCAACTTTTTGACCGCCACGAACCTGCTCGATAGCTTGAGATAATTTTTGCTCAGTAAGACCTAGCTCTTTAAGCAGGTTACCTAAAGGGCCTTTATCTTCAATTGCGGCAAGTAGGAAGACTTCCGAAGAAATGTATGTGTCTTGACGCTTTTGTGCGACCTTGTCACATAGGTTGAACAAAGTACCCATTGCATTCGACAGTTGAACATCACCACCGATACCACTTACTTTCGGTACACGGTCTAATATTTCGCTTAGCTTTGAACGCAATTGAACCACATCAATATTCAGCATGGTGAGCAATGGACGAATTGCACTACCATCTTGATTAAGCAAAGACACCATTAGGTGCACAGGCTCTATATATTGGTGATCACGACCTAATGCGAGCGACTGAGCATCAGATATCGCAATTTGGAATTTACTAGTGAATCGATCGAGACGCATGCCAACCTTCCTACTCTTAGATATGTTTATCTTATGGTTAGAAGATGGATACGGTAACGCGGATTTTCAAGGGATAAGAATGAAGAATAGAGCTGTTATAAAAATATAAATGAGCTGGATGACTGGTTGCACTAGTTAAAGGTTACTCTAACCAAATAAAAGTAGCTTGGCGTCCAGTAATACCATCACGACGATAAGAATAGAACGCATCGGCATCAGCGAAGGTACATAGATTAGAGTCTGTCACAGAAGTTACACCAACTTTGTTCAGTCGTTGCGTTGCAAGCTGAGACATATTCGCTAGCCATTTGCCTGGTTCAGCTTTGGCTTCAAATGCGAGCTTAGCTTGAGAGTCAAAACTAACGAAAGCTTCCAACACATCATCGCCTACTTCAAAAGTTTGTTTGCCTATTGCAGGACCAAGCCAAGCAATGATCTTATTCTCTGAACCTAAGTTTGAAAACTTTGCGACGGCATTTTCAAGAATTCCACCAGCAAGACCACGCCAACCAGCATGAACAGCTGCAACTTGAGTGCCTTTGGTATCAGTAAGGATTACAGGTAAGCAATCGGCTGTCATCGCAGAACAAACAACACCTTTAGCTGTGGTAAACGTACCGTCAGCATCAAGAATATCTGCCGTAGGGTGTAAAACCGTAACGACATCTGTTGAGTGAGTTTGATGTAGCCATACCGGAGCGGCAGGCATATTAGCGTGTTGCTTGAGCCAGGCTCTGTTGTTTTCAACAAGCGAAGTATCATCCCCAACATGCGTACCTAGGTTTAATCCTTGATACGCACCAGTAGAAAAACCATCAAAACGTGTCGAAGCAAATGCTTTCACGTTTTTTGGTGCATTCCAGTTAGGGATGATCATCGACATGATTAAATGTCGTCTTCCAAGTTTTCGCGAGCATCAACACGTAACGCTTCAGCCATCACAACCATGTCATTTGGCACAGGAGCGTGGAACTCAACTTCTTCACCTGTAATTGGGTGAACAAATTTAAGCATAACGGCGTGCAGTGCTTGGCGATCAAAAGAACGAATCATTGTTGTTAGTTCTTCAGATGCACCTTTTGGAATACGAGCACGACCACCGTATGCAACGTCACCTAGCAGCGGATGCTGAAGGTATGACATGTGAACACGAATTTGGTGAGTACGACCCGTTTCTAGGCGTAGACGAATACGAGTATGCTCGCGGAAGTGCTCAGCAACACGGTAGTGAGTTACCGCTGGCTTTCCTAATTCATTTACATCCATCAAGGTACGCTTAGTTGCATGACGGCTAATGCCTTTCTCTACCACACCACCAGCGGTCATTTTGCCAATTGCAATTGCTTCATATTCACGAGTAATACGACGCTTAGCAAGAGCACGCACAAGACGAGTTTGAGCTGGAACCGTTTTAGCCACAACCATAAGACCTGTTGTGTCTTTATCAAGACGGTGCACAATACCTGCACGAGGCACTTCTGCAATCTGTGGGTAATGGAAAAGCAATGCGTTTAGTATGGTTCCATCCGGTGTGCCTGCGCCTGGGTGTACAACCAGATCGCGAGGCTTATTGATAACCAATAAGTCATCATCTTCGTAGACAATGTTTAGAGGAATATCTTGTGCTTCCCAGCGCTCTTCATCTGCAAGTTCAGCTTGCAAGATGATCTCTTCACCGCCCAAAACCTTAACGCGCGGCTTTGTAATAACTTCGCCATCCACTTGGATTTTGCCGTCAAGAAGCCACTCTTTAATGCGAGAGCGAGAAAAATCGGTAAATAGTTCAGCGACAGCTTGGTCTAAACGTTGACCTAACTGGCTGCTTTTTACTGTGTCTGTTAATGTGATCTGCTGAGCCATATCGAACTTTTTTAAAAACCGTGAGACTAATACCCATTAGTATGGATAAAATAGAATAATTGCATCATTGTATCTGTTACTGGTTAGAAAGTAACGGAAGCTTACGAAATATTTAATTCAAGGAATCGACGCCTGACATGAAACACCTTACTTTATCGGGTCTATTAGCCGTATCACTCTTGGTTGGTTGTTCAAGTAGTGAAGAGATAGTGCCAGATGTACCACCATCGGTTCTTTACTCTGACGCTCAAGAATCACTGCAGAGCGGTAGCTGGCTTTCAGCAATAGAAAAGCTAGAAGCCCTAGACTCACGTTACCCATTCGGCGCCTATTCTGAGCAAGTACAGCTCGATCTGATTTACGCTTACTACAAAAATGATGACTTGGCACTTGGCCTCGCTACCATTTCACGTTTCCTACGTTTGAACCCAACGCATGAGAAACAAGACTGGGTTCTTTACATGCGCGGCTTAACGCACATGGCGCAAGACCGAAACTTCATGCACGATATTTTTAATATCGACCGTAGTGACCGAGATCCTGAACCAGTGAAACTTGCGTTTGCTGACTTCAAGCGACTACTCGAACGTTTCCCTAGTAGCCCTTATGCTGAAGATGCACAAAAACGCATGTTCGCACTTAAGAACCGCCTAGCAGAGTATGACTTAGCAACCGCTGATTTCTACCTACGCCGCGAAGCTTGGATTGCTGCGATCAACAGAACGCAAGAGCTGCAAAAAACTTACCCAGACACCATTGCTGCGCGTAAGTCTTTAGATATCCAGCTAAAAGCTTATCAACAACTCGGCCTAGATGACGCTGTGTTAAGAACAGAAAAGTTGATTGAGTTAAACCCACTACCTTAATCAAACCTCTTACATCTCAATCCTAAAAGCGCGCTAATTTACTAGCGCGCTTTTTTTCATCTACATATCGCAAACTTGATGGATCGCATAATACACGGTATCTTCAAAAGATAACTTTTAACAAAACATCAACATGGAGTGTGGATGTGAGTAGGTTGTTATTATTTATCTGGATATCGCTATTTAGCCACTTATCCTACGCATTAGAACTGTCTCCATTAAGCAATAAGCCTTACATGGGTGACTTGGATGTGCTCAAAACCAAAGGAACGGTTAGAGTGCTAGTGTCTGCCGATCTTGGTTTCTATTACATCGAGGATGGCAAGCCAAAAGGCATCGTGGCAGAAATGCTCTACCACTTTGAGAAAAGCCTTCGTAAGAAACATCCCTATCTCAATGTTCAAATCATCCCCGTGCAACGAGATGATCTACTTCCCTCTTTAGAGTCTGGCTATGGTGATGTCGCTGTCGCTAACCTAACGATCACCGATAAACGATTACGAACCATCGATTTTTCGGATCCGATGATTAAAGATGGTAAAGAACTCATTATCACAGGGAAAAAGGCCGAACCTATCACCGAAATCAAGCAATTGAGTGGCAAAGAGGTGTGGATACGAGCAAGCTCGAGTTACTTCGAGAGTGTACAAAGAGTTAATAAGGAGCTTAACGAGCTAGGTTTACCACCACTGCATGTCCACTTTATCGAGGAGTCATTACAAGACTACGAGCTGATAGAACTGGTTAACCAAGGTTATATACAAGGCACAATTCTGGATAACCATAAAGCCAAGCTCTGGATCGATGTAATGGAAAACATTCAAGTCCATAACGACTTACCTTTACGAGAAAATGGTCGTATTGCTTGGGCTTTAAGAAAAGACAGCCCTCAACTGAAGAAAGAGATAAACAAATACGTCAAGACCGCACGAACAGGCACCCTGCTTGGGAATGTCATCTACCAGAAATACATCGACAATACTCGCTGGTTAGGCCGAGCACTCAACCCCAATAAAGTAGACCGAGTAGCTAAACTCTCAGATGTCTTTGAAAAGTATTCGAGCAAGTATGAATTTGATCCTTTGATGATGTCAGCTCAAGGTTTCCAAGAATCAGGACTGGATCAGAGCCGGATTTCTCATCGCGGGGCTATTGGTGTGATGCAGGTATTACCGAGTACCGCCAAAGATAAAAACGTCAACATCAAGAACATCCATAAGGTGGATAACAACATCCATGCGGGTGTGAAGTATATGCGCTTTATCAAAGACCGATATTTTGACGACCCGGCAATATCACCCGACAATCAAATCTACTTTACCTTGGCTTCTTACAACGCTGGTCCTGCTAAGATCAGAAAGATGAGGAGCATTGCCAAGCAGAAAGGTTACAACCCAAACATCTGGTTTAAAAACGTAGAAATCATCACTCGCAAATACGTGAGTAAAGAACCCGTAACCTATGTTGCCAACATCAATCGTTACTTCGTAATCTATAAACAATTACAAGCTATCAATGCTATCCGAGAGGACGGCACAGCGAGATTACTGAACACTAACGACTAGGATCGCCTCCATCCCAGAGCTGGGGAGCCAAAGGTATTAGGTAAAGCTAAAAAACACAAAAGCCGCATAAGAATACTTATGCGGCTTTTGTTTATCTAATTCTGAAGAAGTTTATGTAGCGACCTATATTACAAGACCTATATCACAAAACACTATTGAGTAAATTTCAATCAAGCACTTTCCATAGGCTGTAGGACGCCCCTAAAAACTGATTTAATTTTTAGCGAAGCCTTGCCTCCAAGTTATCGTTTTTCATAAGGATAACAAGCATTTTTCGCCAAAAAGATACTAAGACTTGCGTAAGATCACATTTGATTTTAATGCTTATCCCACCCAACCAAAACAAGATTTAGATCACATTCTTTATTCCTAAAAGTCGTAATCTGAAGTTAACCCATGAGGGATACAACAGAGGAAAACTTCTATGAAAATGAACATCACTGGTAAAAACATCGACATTACCTCTGCAATCCGTGATCACATAGAAAGCAAATTTAAAAAGCTAGATAAATGGCAAGTAGACATCATTGGCTGCCAAGCGAGCTTTAGCGAAGAACCAAACAAGAAGAAGAAATTTGAAGCGGTACTAACCGTACCAAAAGGCCAACTTGTTGCTTCATCAATCCATGACGACCTCTACGTAGCGATCAACGAAGTAGAACAAAAACTAGAGCGTCAACTCAACAAGCTACGCCATAAACCAGAAGCGCGCCGCGCTGAAAAGCCTGAAATCGAAGAGCTAGAAGCTGAAGTAGAATAAGGAAAGAGAACAGATTAAAAAATAGCGCCTCAGGGCGCTATTTTTTTGCTTGACGCTCGTAGCTCGCTTGCTTATTGTGTTTAAACATTCATAAAACAATCACTTTTTATGCACACTCAATCTTTGTTTATTTTTGACTTCTTTTTTCTTCCGTAAATCGGAGGCTAAGTCGTTTTAGAAAAACAAGTCAAAAACGAACAAGAAGCCTCCCACACTAGGGAGGCTTTTTTATAAGGACACATTTATGACTGACCGCTCAATTTCACTGGATGATATCCGCCTTCGTCTTAATGATTTAGACGACGAACTCCTGAAGTTACTTTCAGAGCGTCGCAAGCTAAGTATCGAAGTCGCTAAAAGCAAAGTAGAGACATCAAAACCAGTTCGTGATGCAGTACGAGAACAACAACTATTAGTTAAGCTGATCAACAACGGCAAAGATAAATACGAACTTGATGCGCAGTACATTACCAAGCTGTTTCACACCATCATCGAAGATTCCGTTTTACTACAACAGTCATACTTACAAAACCTAGCGAACCCGCAAAGCCGTAAACCATTGGCTCGCGTTGCATTCTTAGGTTCTAAGGGATCGTATTCTCACCTTGCGAGCCGCGAATACTTCAGCCGCAAGAATATGGAATTGATTGAGCTGAACTGTAATCACTTCAAAGAAGTCGCATCAACAGTAGAGTCTGGCCATGCCGACTACGGTGTCCTGCCGATTGAGAACACCAGTTCAGGGTCAATTAACGAGGTCTACGACCTGTTACAGCATACGACTCTATACATTGTTGGCGAACTTTCTCAACCGATTGAGCACTGCCTTGTTGCTAAAAGTGATATCCGTTTAGAAGACATCAAAACACTCTACTCGCACCCACAACCTCATCAACAATGCAGTGAGTTCTTGAGCCGCCTTAAGGGTGTCAACCTTGAGTCTTGCGCAAGCACCGCTGATGCAATGAAAAAAGTTAAAGAATTGGGTGGTAATGACGTAGCTGCTATTGGTAATGCATCGAGCGGTAAGCTTTATGGACTACAGCCAATCCAGAGCAATATTGCAAACCAAACAGAGAACCACACTCGTTTCATCGTTGTGGCGCGTAAGCCTGTTGAAGTATCGACTCAAATACCAGCGAAAACAACGCTCATCATGTCGACATCTCAAGAGGCGGGTTCTTTGGTAGAAACACTACTGATCCTGCAACGCTTAGGCATCAACATGACTAAGCTAGAATCTCGTCCTATCATGGGTAACCCTTGGGAAGAGATGTTCTATGTCGATTTAGAGGCGCATCTGGATTCAGATAATATGCAACAAGCGATAACGGAACTAACAGCCATTACTCGCCACCTTAAGGTGTTGGGTTGCTACCCAAGTGAGAACATCAAAGCGACTCAAGTTAAGTTGTCATAGCTGAAAGTGAGTATCAGCTTTTAGCTAACATAAGTATTTGGCCTACAGCAGGCCAAATACTTAAATCACCCTCTAGTCGAGTACTATTCTCGCTAAGAAAACTCACCCTAGCATGTCTGAAACACAATTCACTTGTTTCGCACATTCGGCACGCTTACTCTCTCCACTACTTGAGCCTTTCTAACAAAAACTCATTAGTGGCTTTTTTTATCAATAAAGACAAAACCTTACCCCCTTCACAGGAAATCATCGAACTACGTATAATTAATAGCGAGTAAGCATTAAGTAACATAAACTTATGCGCTTAATTTATAAATAGTGTTGTCATTAACTATGAAGCTAAGTACTAAAATCTTACTACTAATAGCCCCTGTGATACTGATCAGTACCGCGGCTTCTAGCTATATTATTTATTCGACGCAAAAAAGCAGTTTCATCAAACGCGAAGACAACGCACTTCAACTGAACATGGAAAAACTAGCCGGATACTTTCGCCAATCTCGTTCGTTCCTCAATAGCTACTCTTACACCTTGACCCAGAGTGATATGGTGAAGCGTTATTTTCTCACTGACCAAAATCTATCTCGCGATCTTGAACTGGTCAGTAACCTTCGAGAAGCCATTCATTTCCTGCAAGATGACGATGAAAGCTATACAGGTTTAGCACTTCTTAATGGTGTTCGAAAACTGCGTTATTACGCGGATAATAGCAATGACTCACGCACTCAGATTGACAGTAAGATATTGGAGTATGTTGACCTGCACTATCAAGACACCTTAGCAACATCGAGTACCAACTATATTCAAAACTCCCAAGGCGAAGGGATGTTGGTTCACTATGACAAGGTAGATAGAAAAGCGATTTTCCCAACCGTTAACAATCAACCCGACGATGTGTTCTTTGTTGTTGTCTCTGTCTCTCTCGACAAATTTAATGCGCTGAGAAAACAGATAGAGTTCGACTACCAAACCAGTTTATTCTTCACATCCATAGCGGTTTCTTTGGAAAATGATGTCACCCACTCAGTCAAGCTTGCTCCAGAACTGTACGCCACAGTCGATCCGGCGCAATTCCTATTAGAAAACAAGCTCGATTCAATTTGGAACAAGCTGAGTTTGTCGTTTGCCCTGTCTGCGTTTGTGACTGTCGCTCTTCTACTCAAGCTTCTGTCTCGCACTGTGATTACTCCAATAACGCGGCTCGATCGACAGCTACAGCAAGTCGAAAAAAAACAACGTAAGAACATCGAACGCTTGGGCACTCGTGATGAGCTTGGCCGCCTATCACAGCGTT
This sequence comes from Vibrio sp. 10N.261.55.F4, assembly GCF_041470465.1. Classification (NCBI taxonomy): domain Bacteria; kingdom Pseudomonadati; phylum Pseudomonadota; class Gammaproteobacteria; order Vibrionales; family Vibrionaceae; genus Vibrio; species Vibrio sp. 10N.261.55.F4. Next base: position 10,681 of record NZ_JBFRMM010000004.1, read on the forward strand.
TTTATGACATGTACCAAGAGTTAGATAACACCTACCAACAGACCAAGCTCTTGGCCGAAAATGATCAGTTAACCCAAATAGCCAATAGGCATCAGTTTCAAACCTTCGTTCAGCAATCGTTGCCAAAACCGAGTTCGAATACCGAAACCTGGGTTCTCTATTTTGACTTGGACAACTTCAAGTTTGTGAACGACAAATACGGACATCAAATCGGCGACTCGATTCTGGTCTCTTTTGCTCAGCGTATTTCAGATATTTGTCGTCACTATAAAGAGGAGTTCGACGCTCATTGTATGCCAGCCCGACTTTCTGGAGACGAGTTCGTTGTCTACATTAACGCTCCTAGTCACCGAGGAAATGTCGCGCATCGATTCTCGAATGATTTACTGACTCCACTGCAAAAAGGTTTTGTCACCGAATCAGGCAGCTTTCCGATCACGGTCAGTATTGGTATTGCGACCTACCCTAATGATGGCAACTCAATCGAGAAGCTACTGTCCAACGCGGATACTGCGATGTACCAAGCCAAGCGTGCCGGTAAAAACCAATTTGCTGACTATTCACGGGATTTAGACAAAGCCATTCAGCGCCAAGCAGACATTGAACGTGCGCTTAGAGGTAAGAATTTTGATGATGAATTCAGGCTCGTTTACATGCCCTACATGGATTCTACCGGGACTGATGTTATTGGCGTTGAGGTGTTATTACGTTGGAATTCAAAGCAACTTGGTTTGGTTCCACCGGATGAGTTCATTCCAATAGCCGAACAAACCGGGCTGTTCGAACATGTTGACCGCTGGGTAATACAGAATGCGTTTGCTTCATTCCATCGACTTCAGACTCAATTTGATCACTCGATTCAATTGTCGATCAACTTATCTTCTGCTGGCATTGAAACCACTCACCTTGCGGGTTTCATTAAAGAACACGCGGAGTTAAATCGAATTCCACCAAGCCTAATCGATTTTGAAATCACTGAAACCTTTTACTCAAACTCAGAAGGCTTCCCATTGCTGAATGAGCTGTCATGCATGGGTTATCGACTGGCGATTGATGACTTTGGCTCCGGTTACACCTCTATCACTCAACTGGTGCAGTATCCAACTCAGAAAATTAAATTGGATAAAGCGTTTTTGGATACCTTAATTGAAACCGATAACCAGAACATCGTAAAACCAGTTATCGGGTTGTGTCATGCTCAGGGGAAAAAGGTCACCGCCGAAGGGATTGAAACTCAAGACATGCACCAGTGGTTACAGGATGCACAGTGCGATATGCTGCAAGGCTATTACTTTGGTAAACCCATGCCACTAGAAGAGTTGAGTGACTGGTACCGACAACATCAACTCAATCTAATCGACAACAAAAAGAATCCGACACATGAAATCTGTAATCATCGCATCGCTGAACCCAGCTAAAATAAACGCCGTTAAAAGTGCGTTCTTATCTGCTTTTCCTGATACTGAATTTGATTTCAAAGGCATCAGCGTCCCTAGTGGTGTCGCCGATCAACCGATGAGCAATGATGAAACCTATCAAGGTGCCGTGAATCGAGTTCACAACGCAACTCAAGCTCAGCCTGATGCAGACTTCTATGTTGGTCTAGAAGCGGGAATAGAAACAAACGTCACCTTTGCCTGGATGGTGATCGAAACGAATGGCCAACGTGGCGAGTCTCGTTCAGCAAGTCTGATGCTGCCACCAGCCGTGCTTGAGAAACTAGAGCATGCAAACGAGTTAGGGGATGTGATGGATGAAGTGTTTGGTACCGACAATATCAAACAGAAAGGTGGTGCCATTGGCCTACTGACACATAACCAATTGTCACGCAGTTCGGTCTATCATCAAGCTTTAATTTTGGCTCTGATCCCATTTGTGAATCCTGAACACTTTCCTATTTAGTATTTGAGGCTTCCTTAAACTTCAAAAGATTCCAAGAACAATCTTCAGAAACAAAAAACGCTAACATCCAGTTAGCGTTTTTTATCGAATTCGTATTCATACTATCGCGTGATAGCTTAATTCCATTATTACTTTAGCAATAGGTCGGCGATCACGACTTTCTCTTGCTCAGATTTGGCCTTTAGCTCATTTGAGCCTCTGGTTATCGTCGCTACGCCTACGCCCAGCATTTGACTCACCTGTCGTTGAGACATATCGCCTTTCATCAGCTCACAGAAGATATTAATTCGAGCAACCAGAGCATCTCGCTCGTCTGGTGTCATCATCATAGTCAACAACAGCTCGTGCTGATCTTTTTCGACAGCCGTCTTTACCAAGTCCATCAGTTGTTGCCAATTATCATATTCAGGTTGTGATGCCATATCTCTACACTTACTTTTAAATTCTGACTTTAAAGAGTCGCTTAACGATTGAAAGCGTTTAACACTTTATACCGAAACACTTGATGCGATCCAATGTAAAAAGGCAGTAAGTGGAAATGGTTAGCACTCACTGCCTTTATTCTTACTCAGTTTCGGGCCAAATGCCGAAGGCTTAGTATTTCGTTTTTGCCTCATGGGGCGCTAAAAACGTCCCTTTCTCACCCAAGATATCTCGATAGTAGGTCTCAAACATCAAGATATTCTGAACGTAGCCACGTGTCTCTTTGAATGGGATCATTTCGATAAATGCAAAGGCATCGAGCTTTTCATCGCTGCGTGAACGCCACTGTTTCACACGGCTAGGTCCAGCATTATAAGCCGCAAACGCAAAGATACGGTTGTCATCATATTGAGCGAGTAAACCATCTAAGTAGTGACTGCCAATCTCAATGTTTTTGCCGACATCATAAAGATCATCGCTGCCCTGATACTTAATCTTATGTTTGTTCGCTGTGTATTGCGCCGTCTTGGGCATAATTTGCATAATGCCACGCGCGCCAACTGGAGAGCGAGCTTCTGAATCCATCGCACTCTCTTGTCTTGCTAAAGACATCAAAGTGATTGGATCGAGATCGTGCTTTTCAGCGTAGAAGTTAAACCACCACTTATGAGCAACAGGGAAGCGCAGCGCAATGTTATCCCACATCTTCGCAGAGATACTCGCTGTTACGGTAAAGTGATTCCAACGCTGTGTCGCAGCGTAAGCGGCAAGCATCTCTTTTTGCTCTTTATCTGCATTGGTCAGTAACCAGCGCCATTCACTTTTCGCTGCCGCAATTTTGTCTCGGTCAATCAGTTCACCAATACGCACCAAAGAGGTGTCGAATGGCTTCACTGTTTCAGCATTGTATTTAAGTGTCGATGTTGGATATTGAACTGGCTTACCTAACTGCTTAGCCGCAGCCACACTGTAGAAATTACGCTGACCCAAGATATCTGACAGTCGCTTATTGCCTTTGTCAGTATCGCCCGTCGCGATTTCAGCTCTGCCCTGCCAATATTGCCAACGAAGCGAAGCCTGATGTTTATCATCCAAGCGCGCTATCCACTCTTTCAAACCCGTCCAATCGGCATGTTGAATTGCTAAGCGAGCACGTCGTTCCAGCAGAACTTGCTTTGATGAACTCGCGAGCATTTTGTCGCGCCACACCATTAACTCTTCAGAGTCGGTGTTGATCAGACGAAACGTTAGGTAATCAGCGAGCTCTTGAGATTTCTCTTTCGAAAACTTCTGAGCCTTGATGACATCATCAAACACCTTTTGAGCACTGCTTGATGATTTCCTTGCTAGCTTCTCGAAAGCAAACTCGGTTTGAGCTTGGTAGAATTCATTCGCTGGATGTTTTTTAGCAAACGCGAGTACATTTTCAGGCTTGTTGTACAACGCCTTCATCTGCTTCGCTTGAGCAATTGACTCATCATGATCCAATTGCTTAATCAGATAGCTCATTAACTTACCGTTACGGCCCTCGAACGCTAGCAGCATTCTATCCAGAATCAGCTCATCAGTTCTTAGCCCAGCTTGATCCCAGCTTTTAAATAAAGGGTCACAAGCGTCATCAACACCATTACCACTCAACCAAAGTTGTTTAGCTCCTTTAAAGGCAAGCTCTTGGTTACCTTGCTCGTAATGCGCTCGATAATAAATACATTGGTATTTTTCACCGACAGGCTCTTTGGTTTGAAACTCAAGGATCGTCTTCCACTGTTTTTGAGAAGCCAATGAGTCCAAATAAGGTGCGCGCATTCGATTGGAGAAAGACAATGCCTTGTTCTCTTCAATGAAAGCATCGACCTCAGCAGGTGTGCGATCACCTAAGCCAATCAGAAAGGCCCGATAATCGGTGTAAGGTGTTAAAGGGTATGTTTGAATTTTGTTACGCAGCGCGGAGTAAGCTTTTAGATCACGGCTGTCTAAAACCTCTTGCGCTTTGTCATAAACGTCACGCTGCATTTCAAGCTCGGATGCATTGCTAGCCATAGCGACCGGAGCCAGTGAAACCGAAGACAAAATTGCCGATGCAGCCACAGCAATTTTCGTATTACCAATGCGGAAAAACATTCGCTCTTTCCTTAGTGCGTGTATGAATACGTGAAGTCTATTTACGCCCGACATCACATCAAATGTAAAGAATTTGAGTGTAAATATTATTAATATTTAACACTTCGCCTCAGAAGCCCATTAAATATAGTTTTAATGACCAATGTGACAATAATAGGTAAGGATTTGTTCAAGAGTGGCTTTTCTGCCCTAGGAGTAACATCTTTGAGGATATTGGTATAAAATAGCAGACAATTTTGAACAATAATTAGGATCGATCGGCAATGGCTGAATACGTATATACCATGTCTCGGGTGAGCAAAACTGTTCCACCTAAGCGTCAAATTCTTAAAGACATTTCTCTTAGCTTTTTTCCTGGCGCTAAAATCGGTGTTTTGGGTCTAAATGGTTCAGGTAAATCGACCCTACTACGTATCATGGCTGGTATTGATACTGATATTGATGGTGAAGCACGTGCACAACAAGGCCTTAAAGTAGGTTATCTACCACAAGAGCCAGTGCTAGACGAATCAAAAACTGTTCGTGAAATCGTAGAAGAAGCGGTTTCTGACGTTGCTGACGCACTTAAGCGTATTGATGCGGTTTACGCAGCTTACGCAGAACCAGATGCAGACTTCGATGCACTGGCAAAAGAGCAAGGCGAACTAGAAGCTCTGATTCAAGCAAAAGACGGTCACAACTTAGAGACTGCTCTAGAGCGTGCTGCTGATGCACTTCGTCTTCCTGAGTGGGATGCGAAAATTGAATTCCTATCAGGTGGTGAGCGTCGTCGTGTTGCTATCTGTCGTCTACTTCTTGAAAAGCCAGACATGCTGCTTCTTGATGAACCAACCAACCACTTGGATGCAGAATCAGTAGCATGGCTTGAGCACTTCCTTGTTGATTACAGTGGTACTGTTGTGGCGATTACCCACGACCGTTACTTCCTAGACAACGCAGCTGGCTGGATTCTAGAACTTGACCGTGGTGAAGGTATCCCATGGGAAGGTAACTACACGTCTTGGCTAGAGCAAAAAGACGAGCGTCTTAAGCAAGAAAAAGCGGGCGAAAGCGCACGTCAAAAGACAATCGAGAAAGAACTTGAATGGGTTCGTCAAAACCCTAAAGGCCGTCAAGCTAAGTCTAAAGCTCGTATGGCTCGTTTTGAAGAATTGACAACTGGCCAATACCAGAAGCGTAACGAAACCAACGAACTGTTCATCCCGCCAGGTGAGCGTCTAGGTGATAAAGTTCTTGAAGTGAACAACCTGACTAAATCGTTTGGTGATCGCGTTCTTATCGACGACCTATCGTTCAGCATGCCTAAGGGCGCAATCGTCGGTATCGTTGGTGCCAACGGTGCAGGTAAATCAACACTATTCAAGATGCTAAGCGGTGCAGAACAGCCAGATTCAGGTACAGTTGAACTAGGCGAAACCGTTAAGCTTGCTTCTGTTGATCAGTTCCGTGACAGCATGGACGACACTAAGACAGTTTTCCAAGAGATCTCTGAAGGCGCTGATATCATTAAGATCAACAACTTCGAAATCCCTGCGCGTGCTTACTGTTCTCGTTTCAACTTTAAAGGCAACGACCAACAGAAGATCATCGGTGAGCTTTCTGGTGGTGAACGTAACCGTGTTCACTTAGCGAAACTGCTAAAAGCGGGCGGTAACGTACTGCTACTCGATGAGCCTACCAACGACCTTGACGTTGAAACGCTACGTGCTCTTGAAGAAGCACTGCTTGAATTCCCGGGCTGTGCAATGGTTATCTCGCATGACCGTTGGTTCCTTGACCGTATTGCGACCCATATCTTAGACTACCGTGATGAAGGTCAAGTTAACTTCTACGAAGGTAACTATACTGAGTACACTGAGTGGCTTAAGCAGACTCTAGGCGCACAAGCGGCAGAGCCGCACCGTATCAAGTACAAGCGTATAGCTAAGTAAATAAGCTTGTATTTTGAACAAAGGCCGCGATAATAGCGGCCTTTGATATATCTGGCTTACGTGTAATGCATCGATATAGAGAGATTACTTATGGTTGAAAGACGTCAATTTTCACGAGTTATTTATCAAGTCCCGACTGAGATCTCACAAGGACAAGTAAAGGTATCAGGCTCAGTGCAAGACTTATCACTCCATGGTTTACTCATTCAATGCAATGAATCAAAACAACTTAGCCATGATGTCCCTGTTCAAGTGAGCTTTAAACTCGAAAACAGTGATATCAATATTCAGTTAGAAGCAACGATAGTCTCTACCATCAATACCTCAATGCGTTTACGCATAGAGCATTTAGATATTGATAGTATCAGCCACCTTAAGCGCCTTGTTGAGCTTAATGTTGGTGACGATGACCTGCTTTATAGAGAGATTGAACACTTTACCGACTTAGGTAAGGAATAATATCTCCATTACCCTTTTTCTATTAGAAGCATTTAGTTAATACAGAACCATGTCTAAAAAAGTGTCCATTACTATTCCCTCTAGTCAGGGGGAACAGACGTTTTACTTCGGTCGAAAAGCCGTACTCTTATGCATGACAACCCTGCTCTCAGTACCGATGTTGATTGGTGGTGCAACCTACATGCACCTTGAGAGTAAAAACAAGCTAGCTGCACAAGCCGGTGATGCACAACAGTTAATTGAAACTCTGATTGTTGAAAAAGAGCAGACCGAGTTCTTATACGCGGAACAAGTTGAAACCAACCACAACCTATCTCAAGCCTTAACTGAGAAAGAAGGTACGATTCAATTACTGGGTAAGCGTGTATTCGATGTGGAATCCGTTCTAGGCCTGGCTGATGAAGAGTTACACACCGATGAGGTTTCACTAGAAGACCGTATTGATGCTGCAGCCGTCGATTCCGCGGTAAGAGCTACCATGTTCCGCTTAATTCCTAATGATAGTCCGATGGCTTATCAACGCATCTCGTCTTCATACGGTCGCCGTACTAACCCAATTACAGGCAAACGCCACAACCATACTGGTATCGACCTTACTTGTAAGCGTGGTGAAGATATCTTAGCACCGGCAGATGGTGTGATTGAAACCGTACGCCCAAGCAAGAAAGGCTTTGGTAACTTTATCACCATGCGCCATTCATTTGGCTTCATGAGCTCTTACGCGCATCTGCAAAAATTCAAAGTTCGCAGCGGTCAGTTTGTCAGTAAAGGTGATGTGATTGCGAGCTGTGGTAACTCAGGTAACTCAACTGGGCCACATCTGCATTATGAAGTACGCTTCCTTGGTCGCTCATTGAACCCTCAATACTTGATGGATTGGACACCAGAAAACTTCAATTACGTGTTTGAGAAAGAGAAAAAGGTGAAATGGGGCCCACTCGTTCAGCTGATTGATAACGTGGTTCGCTTGCAGATCAACCTAACTAACGTGCCTTACATCAGTTCAACTATCGACACAGTATCCAGCGATGATAACCGAGTATCGAACGAGAATAACAAAGAACCTATCGTGACTAACTAGGTTTGTTCGTTTGGCCCATGATGATCCAAATGCATTTCGCCTACTATAGGCCAGATGCAATATCGGCATTCAACACAAACAAAAAGAGCGACCAAATGGTCGCTCTTTTTTATTTTTCAAACCACACTATTAACCGCGATGAATCGAGTCATGTGCTTGTTTTAACAGGCTTTGGCTCTCTTGTAAAAATTGTTGTGAGTAGTCACCAAACCAATCACTCACTTGGTTGAAGCTCTCAACAAACTTAGCCTTATCTTTGCCATCTAGAATTTCTAACGCTTCTCCGAAACAGCTATGGAAGCGTCGAATCATCTCAATATTCTCATCCGAAGAAAGAATGATATCGCCGTACAAGTTCGGGTCTTGAGCAAACAGACGACCAACCATCGCAATCTCAAGTCGGTAGATTGGCGAGCTTAGTTTCAGAAGTTGATCAATGTTCGGGTTCTCTTTACTCAGGTGCAAGCCGTAAGCAAAAGAGGTGAAGTGACGAAGTGCTTGAATCAAGGTCATGCCGTGATCGTGTTCAGCTGCATCCATCTGGCAAAGGCTCGCGCCCCAAATACCAAATTGATTCAGTAGCCATTGGTAACTTTCAGAACCACGACCATCACTGTAAACAATCACCTGCTTAGCAAGGCTAGGAACATCAGGGCCAAACATTGGGTGCAATCCAACTACTGGGCCTTGATGCATGTTCATCATTGCTTGTAGAGGTTTAGATTTAATTGACGTCAAATCACATAGAATACAATCGCTTGGTAGATTACCTAGCTTCGCAATCACACCTTCCGTTAGGTGAATTGGAACCGTAACAACCACAAGCCCAGCATTATCTAAGATTTCGTCGGCCTTATCCCAATCTTGGCTGCCAAGGATTTTTACTTCGTAGCCAGACAGTTTGAACATACGACCAAACAAGCCACCAAGTTGACCATTACCACCAACGATCACCACTGAACGTAACTCTGGGTTAAGACACTTAAAGCCAGAATCTTTCTCACTGGCATAAGACTCACGCATAGTACGACGCAAAATATCTTCGATTAACTGTGGTGGAACCCCTATTTTCTCGGCTTCTTGACGACGAGATGCCAGCATCGCAGCTTCACGTTCTGGTACATAAATAGGTAAACCATGTTCACTTTTTACTTCGCCTACTTTCTCTACTAGAGCAAGGCGTTGAGCCAGTAAATCCAACATTTGTTTATCGACAGCATCGATTTGGTCGCGTAATTCGTTCAGTTCAACGGCCATTTTATTCCTTACTAATCTATAAGCCCGTGCCAATCTATCATCCCACAATCACGTAGGTTCGCTAGCAACAGATCTTAAAATGCCCCATTAGATGAGGCACTTAAATTTAAACTCTGACTAACCTTTCAAGCGGTTCTCTAAGAACGGGACTAATTCCGTATGTGCATGTTTCAATAGTGCCTCAGTTGAATCCCAATTGATACACGCGTCGGTAATAGAAACGCCGTATTTCATCTCATTGAGAGGTATATCCGAAGATTGATTTCCTTCGTTAATATGGCTTTCAATCATCAGGCCGATAATCGACTTGTTGCCTTCACGAATTTGGTGAATCACATCTTCTGCAACTAAAGGTTGGCGACGGAAATCTTTACGAGAGTTCGCGTGGCTACAGTCGACCATTAGCGCGGCCTCTAAGCCAGATTTACCCAGCTCTTGCTCACATTCGTGTACCGATACTGAATCGTAGTTCGTCTGCTTACCGCCACGTAAAATCACGTGACCATTTGGGTTACCTTGCGTTGTTAGTAGTGCAACTTGACCTTCGCGGCTGATACCCATGAAACGGTGGCTAGAAGAAGCCGCCTGCATTGCATTGATTGCAGTGCCTAGGTTGCCATCGGTACCGTTTTTAAAACCGATTGGCATTGAAAGACCACTTGCCATCTCACGGTGAGTTTGAGATTCAGTCGTACGTGCGCCAATTGCCGCCCAGCTGAAGGTATCTGCTAGGTATTGCGGGCTGATTGGATCTAATGCTTCAGTCGCCAATGGAATTTCCATCTCAGCGAGTTCAACAAGTAGCTCACGACCCACATGCAGACCATGCTCAATATCGAAAGTGCCGTCTAGATGCGGGTCATTGATCAAACCTTTCCAACCTACAGTGGTACGAGGTTTCTCAAAGTAAACACGCATAACAATATACAGTTGATCGCTAAGTTGCTCAGATAAGGCTTTAAGGCGTTTCGCGTACTCTTTCGCAGCTTCAATGTCATGGATAGAACATGGGCCACATACAACAAGCATGCGATGATCTTTCTTATGAATGATGTTTGCGATAGTTTGACGAGACTCTTGAATGAAACGACGAGCATTATCACTCAAAGGCAGTTTTGCTTTTAACTCCTCAGGAGTAATCAGTACCTGTTCGTCGATGATATTGACATTGCTTAATTCACTTTTCTGCATAACTCAACCTGTATATTTATTTTTACACCCAACATTTCCGTTTGGGTTAACAATCTTTAAAAACACAATAACAGCTAAAAAAACGATTGCAAGTGTAAACAATAAAAAACATTAAGTGTAAATTTTATTTTACACATTAGATTTAACTCACTCTAAGAGATAAATAGGTTTAAACCACGGATCACACATACAAAAAAGGCGATATTTATCATATCGCCTTATCTAAAATTATAATGTGTTTATTTATCACTCACTGCCTAGCATTCGCTTAATCGTCTCTGAGGTCTCTTTCCACCTAGCATCCGAGTGAAGTGTCGACAAATCAAAGCTGTGTTTTTTAAGCAATGAGTTGGCTAAAGGCACCTCTTGAATCGCTAAGTGATCCAGAGCTTCAATTTGTGCATCTCGTTTATTACACATCAACACCATGTCACAACCTGCATTCAAGGCCGCTTTCGCTCTGTCGGCTGGTCCGCCCATAATGGCAGCGCCTTCCATCGTTAAATCGTCAGAGAATACCAAGCCTTTAAACCCAAGCTGCTGCTTCAATACTTTCTGTAGCCAATACTGTGAACCACTCGCAGGTTGATCATCATAGTGAGAGAAAACCACGTGAGCTGGCATCACGGCATCCAATATTCCAGCTTCAATTTGCGCCTTGAAGATTGCCATATCTGTTTCGAAGATGTCGTCTCTAGGGTCATATGGCGTCTCTAAGTGTGAGTCAGCAATCACGCCACCATGTCCAGGGAAGTGCTTGCCTGTCGTCGCCATGCCAACCGACTTCATGCCTTTGATGAAAGCGCTGCTATGACGAACAATGGTATCAATATCTTCACCAAACGCTCGGCTACCAATCGCTTTACACTCGTGGCCTTTGTCTAATACTGGCGCAAAGCTCAGATCGATATCATGGGCAATCAATTCTGCCGCCATCAACCAACCCGCTTGTTCTGCTAACTGTTCGCCATTATTCTTAGTCGCGAATTCTTGAGCAGCTGGGATAATTGAAAAGCCATCGCGGAAGCGCTGAACTCGGCCACCTTCTTGATCGACACCAATCAAAATAGGACGTTTCGCTACCTTGCGAATTTCTTTGTTTAACGCCGATAACTGTTTGCTATCGTGATAGTTTCGAGAAAATAAGATGAGACCACCAACAGTTGGGTGCTCTAAAATTTCTCTGTCTTCAGCTGTCAGCTCGTAGCCTGCAACATCAACCCACAACGGTCCCATAAAATTTCCTTCTATTGCTTAAATTCCGCTACTGCAGATTTACTTTGTTCAATTAATTGGTCGGCCTGCTCTTCCTGCTGAGTTAACGCAATGAACAACAAGTCAGTAATAAAAAGTTGGCTATCACGCGCGGTGATAGATGAGCTTCGAATATGATTTTCGTCTGCCGCCGAGATGAGTTTGATATCAGCGTATTTATCTAAAGCAGAAGGGGATAGCTGGCTTACTACAATCACCTTGGCCTTTTTCGATCTAGCTAACTGGGCAACCTTCACCACTTCTCTGGTGTTTCCTGAATAGGAAATTGCAACCAACACATCATTTTCAGAAAGAGACGCAGCATTAGCAATCTGAATGTGAGCATCCTGCTCTGCATTAACAGCATGACCTATTTTCATCAGCTTATAAGCGAAATCTTTCGCAACCAGAGACGATGCTCCCACCCCAGAAATCTGTACTTTATTAGCAAGATGCAGCAAATCAGCAGCATTGCTTAACTGTTCGCCTTCATTTAATAACACGGTACGCTCAAGCGATTGTGTTTTACTTGCAAGAAGTTTGTCCATCACCGTATCTGGCGGATCTTTTCTGGTGATGGTCCCATGGATCCCGCGCTGGGATACAGGCTGATAAGTCATATCACTCTGATAGAGCTTCATCTTCATCTCAGAAAACCCTTTGTAGCCGAGTTTCTGACTAAACTTTACGATCGTCGATTGGCTTACACCTACCGCTTTAGCCAACTCAGGAGAGGAGAGTTGCTTAACTTGTTGTGGGTGATCCAAGACGTAACGAGCCACCAGCGAATCCGATGGAGAGAGTTTTGGTAATAATGCTTTAACTTTCGCAATGCCTTTCATTAAGCGTCCTTCCCCTTCCCTCTGACCGTACCTCGTTATCATAACGAGTTTTGTATTTTCATTGGAATAATTATTCCTTCATATTCTGCTGTTTGGAATAGCTGCCACAACCTTCTGGGATCATTATCAAAGAAAACCATTGGTCACTATTCCACCAAGGAATAGATTTTGAAACTCATTATTCAAACTGACATTCTGAAAAAATAATAATAAACACCCTCTACCCTATTCATGCTACGGAGCTGCTATGAATTCACTATTTACTTTGCTGGACTGGGCGGTATTTGCGGTTTACTTCGCTGTTATCGCTTTTACAGGCTGGCACTTCAGCCGAACCAAAATCACGAGCACCAAAGACTATTTCTTAGGCGGTAACTCGATGCCAATGTGGGTTGTTGCCATCTCGGTATTGGCGACCTCGCAATCAGCAGCGACGTTCTTAGGCGGACCAGAATCTAGCTACCGTGGCGATCTCACTTACCTAGCGACCAACATCGGTGGAATTATTGGTGCTGTCTTTGTCGCATTAGTACTGATACCTCGCTTCTACAAAAACAAAGTCTCTACCGTGTACGAACTGCTGAAAGTTCGTTTTGGCGAGAAAACAAAACAGCGCGCAGGTGTAATGTACTTAGTCGGTCGTGTATTTGCTTCAGGTGCTCGCCTATACATGGCCGCTATCGCAGTCTCCATGATTCTATTTACCAACATTGACCCAAGCAGCGTAGTTACTTCAGTGGTTATTCTCGTTGCTGTTGGCCTTGCTTATACCTACATGGGTGGCATTCGTTCCGTTATCTGGAGCGACCTAATTCAGCTTGTGGTTTATGTCGGTGCAGCCATTGCTGTGATCATCTATTTATTGGGACAAATTCCAGCTGATTTCAACCAAATTGCTCAGGTACTGGCTAACCCTGGTGAAGGCCAAGCTTCGAAACTGACCTTATTAGATTTTAACCTCGACTTTAGCCCTGCTGGCACCTTCAGCTTTTGGGCATGTATCACAGGATTCGTGCTATTAAACATTGGTGCATTTGGCCTTGATCAGGACATGACTCAACGTGTTTTGACTTGTAAAGATGCTAAGCAAGGTTCAAAGGCGATGATTAACTCAATCATCTTCTCTATCCCAGTTGTGCTTGTATTTATGTCAATTGGCCTACTCTTGTATGTCTTCTACCAAAGACCAGAACTGATGGGTGTTGAAGGTAAAGAAGTTGTTCAAAACTTCAATGGCGAAAACGTCACGATCTTCATGTACTACGTGCTAAATGAAATGCCTGCTGGTCTTCGTGGCTTAGTGACAGTTGGTGTTGTTGCTGCAGCGCTATCGACATTAAACTCTGGCTTAAACTCGATGTCTTCAGTTGCGGTACAAGACATTTACAAGCCTTGGTTAGAAGCTCGTAAGGGAGAACAAGATGACTTCCATTATGTAAAAGCAGGCCGCTTCGGTATGGCCGCTGCTGCGCTGGCCTTAGGTAGCATGGGTATCTTGTGTTACTACTGGCAGCAATACACCGACATGCCGTTATTATCGTTCGCTTTGAGTGTGATGGTGTTTGCTTATACCGGGTTATTGGGTGTCTACTTCACGGCCATTTTCACTGAGCGCGGCAACGAGACTTCTGTCGCTTTAGCTCTAGTGGCAGGCTTCTTAACAACATTACTGATGCAAGCTTATGTGTGGGACAGTGTGATGGGCGTGATTAACGCGGATTGGGTGGGTATTCGATTAGCCTTCCCGTATCAACTCTGTGTGGGCACGTTTGTATCATTAATTGTGTGCCTTGCAGGTAAGAAGCAAACTCAAGAAGTTAATAAACTACAAACGGTTTAGCCAATGATTACCCATACTTTGGCAGTCGATGGCGGTGGCACTAAAACCGCCATTAGACTGAAGCGAATATTACCAACACTAAGTGTCATCGAAGAGTGTATTTTACCTGCGACATCATTGACCTTATATGGTGGATCTGCGATCACTCAACTTACTCATTATATTGATGAAATGTTGAGTGTGAATCAGATAAAATCACAACAGTGCTATATTGTGGTTGGCGTTGCGGGCGTAGGAAACTTAGATTTAAAAGCCAAACTGCAATCGGCGTTAACCCATTGCCCGCACCTGTATGTAACAACTGATGCAGAAGCGTCAGTATTTGGTGCTAATTCAGGACAAGGTGTTAACTGTATTGCGATTGGCACAGGTTCCGTTGCGATTCAATTGGACACACAACAAAAGACTCATCAAGTTGGTGGTTGGGGTTTCCCAATTGGTGACCAAGGTGGTGGCGCTTGGCTTGGTTTTCGAGCTGTTCAACAAACTCTCGTTGAATTAGATAACAAGCGCACTTCTTTAACGAATCAACTTGTAATGCGAAAAACAGGCAACGAACGCAGCCAAATTCTACGGTGGATTGGCGAAGCTAACGCGACCGATTACGCCCAATTTGCACGAGAGATCGTTGATATAGAGCAGCGCTGCTCAACGGCAAGTGCCATATTAAAACAAGGTATTGAAGAAATAGAGAAGCTCACACGAGTATGCTCAGACTATAACTCATTACCGATTATTTTCTTAGGCAGTTTAGGGCAGTTCTATCACCCTAGGCTTTCCCAAGAACTCCAAGTTCGTACCTTAAATATTCAAGGTAATGCTCTGGATGGCGCAGAAGTCATCGCAAGCCAAAAGATCCGGCAGCTTAATTTAGGAAGTGAACAATGAAATCAGAGTTATACATTGGCGTGATGTCGGGGACGAGTATGGACGGCGTTGATACGGCACTGGTGTCGATAGAAGACAACCGGATCACATTACTCGCTCATGATGAGTTCCCAATGCCTGACGACCTCAAAGTGCGTCTGCTTGAAGTTTGTATTGGTCAGAAAACCGATTTAATTGCCATTGGAGAACTCGACCACCAGCTTGGCCATCTGTTTGGCGATGCGGTTTTGCAACTTCTCGAAAAGTCAGGTACACCTGCATCTTCTATGACTGCGATTGGTAATCATGGTCAAACGGTATTCCACCAGCCAAGCGGCGAATCTCCATTTACCATGCAGTTGGGTGATGCCAACATCATTGCCGCTAAAACACAGATTCAAACGGTTGCCGATTTCAGGCGTAAAGACATGGCATTAGGCGGACAAGGTGCGCCATTAGTCCCCGCCTTCCACCATACGATTTTCCACCCGCAAGACAGCTCGGTTGTGGTGTTGAATATTGGTGGTATCTCGAATATTTCAGTGCTGCGCCCTAATCAGCCAACGCTTGGTTATGATACAGGTCCGGGCAATATATTGATGGACGCTTGGGTTGATAAACACACGGGTGAGAAGTTTGACCGTGATGCGCAATTTGCGCTTAAAGGTCAACTCAATCAAGCTTTACTCGAACAGTTGTTAAATGAGTCTTATCTATCTCAAATGCCACCGAAAAGTACTGGTAGAGAACTATTCAACCTACCTTGGCTAGAGCAACAATTAACAGAATTTAAAGATCTTGCAGTAGAAGATGTTCAGCGCACGCTTTGTGAATACACCGCATTGACGATAGCCAATGAAGTGGAGACTTATCGCTTGGGTGACCAGCCTGCACTGTATGTGTGTGGCGGTGGTACACGAAATCCATTGTTGATGAAGAGGCTGTCTGAACTGCTTCCAAGTTGGGAGGTTGACTCAACCACCAGTAAAGGCGTGGACGCCGATTACATGGAAGCGATGGCTTTTGCGTGGCTTGCTCAACGTCATATTCATCAACTGCCAAGCAATTTACCAGAAGTGACTGGCGCAAGCAGAGCGGCCTCTCTAGGCGTTCTCTATCGTGCTGACTAAACAACTTTAGAACCATCATTTTAGAATCACCATTTAAGGATCATTATGAGTAACGACGCTCTCATATCAGCGCTCTCGCACCTCGTTTCGGAGGGGAGAAACCCTGACACTATGGATATTGATCTGCTCACCTCTCTCGAAGTGGTTGAAAAGATTAACCAACAAGACAAGCAAGTCCCGCTGGCGATTGAAGCGGAACTGCCACAGATCGCGAAAGCGGTCGATAAAATTGCTCATGTCTTTCAAAACGGTGGTCGACTGATTTATATGGGCGCAGGCACCAGTGGTCGATTAGGTGTGTTAGACGCCTCAGAATGCCCACCGACTTTCGGTGTTTCGGACAAAATGGTTATCGGCTTAATTGCAGGCGGACCAGAGGCGATTTTAAAAGCCAAAGAAGGTGCAGAAGACTCGCTAACTCTCGGCATTGAAGATCTGAAAGCGATTCAGTTTTCAGAAAATGATGTCGTGGTAGGTATAGCTGCGAGCGGTCGCACACCTTACGTGATTGGTGCACTCAACTATGCCAATCAGCTTGGCGCAGTAACGGTTGCATTATC
The DNA here is from genome assembly GCF_041470465.1 of Vibrio sp. 10N.261.55.F4. Lineage (NCBI taxonomy): Bacteria > Pseudomonadati > Pseudomonadota > Gammaproteobacteria > Vibrionales > Vibrionaceae > Vibrio > Vibrio sp. 10N.261.55.F4. The sequence continues at coordinate 27,539 of NZ_JBFRMM010000004.1, forward strand.
TTGTAACCCTGACTCTCCAATTGCTGAAATCGCTCAAATCGCAATTAGCCCGGTGGTTGGCCCAGAAGCATTGACTGGTTCAACACGACTCAAATCAGGTACAGCACAAAAGCTGGTGCTTAATATGCTGACCACAGCCAGCATGATTCGCATTGGTAAGAGCTACCAAAACCTTATGGTCGACGTAAAAGCGACCAATGAAAAGTTGGTTGCTCGCGCTGCTCGTATCGTTATCCAAGCAACGGAGTGCGACAAAGCACTGGCAGTGTCGACGCTTAAAGCGACTGATTACGATGTGAAGTTATCGATTTTGATGATTCTAACAGGACTAGATTTAGAATTGGCCAAGGCACAGCTTGATAAGCAAAACGGCTTTTTAAGAAAAGCTGTAGAGAATAACCAGTAACCTAGACTCTGCTGTTGAGTATTACTCCGGCTACCGACAAAAAGACCAGTACACACGCGGTACTGGTCTTTTTTAGTTTTAATTTTTCATCGCTAGCTTGGGCTTAGTAGTCGTTTGAGAACTCGTCCCAGCCGCGTTGCCATTCCATACGGAAACGTTGAGCGTCTTCCGTACCAGAACACACGCCTTCATACACCTGACCAGATAAACCAATCTGATAAGCATGGTTCGGATTACAATATTCAGTCACACCTAGGTGATAACCTTCTGTGTAACCCGCTTGATCGACTGCGCCAAGCTCAGTCATCTCTGAATACGAACGCTGAGTGTGGCCTTTGATACCATCACGATAGCCAATCTCTTGCCAATTGCCTTCAGCTGCTAAATCTTGAACATTGGCGCTGCATCCTGCAAGGCTAAATGCCACGGCGAATAGTACGATTATTTTTTTCATTTCAATCCTTTATATTGTTACTTCACCACTTTCTGACGAAGCGCTGCCTTTGTGGTGATTCTCCGCTGAACGCCTATCGATGTCCACTTATTGTCTAATGTTCGCCACTTTAGGTTCATTCCGACCACTCAGAATCAATAGTCGCCGTTAAGCCAACTCAAACAACCTCTCTATAGAGCTAATAGGCCTCTCGATAGAAATATCGGCCACTCAGCACAGTGAACAAACCACTAAATCAGTTATAACACCGCTAAATTGGCTATTCGACCACTCACTCTCGTAGCGGAAGTTTCTTCTCATCGACTCCTTTAATATACACCCTGACTTAATTAATACATTCAGGGATAACAAATTATGATGTGGTTTCTTACCTGTGTCGCAGCACTCATTGGTGGCTACTTTATTTACGGTACCTTTATCGAGAAGATTTTCGGTATCAATGAAAAACGCCAAACACCTGCTCACACTAAGCAAGATGGCGTGGACTACGTTCCAATGTCGACACCAAAGGTTTACCTAGTTCAGCTGCTTAACATCGCAGGTGTAGGTCCAATCTTCGGCCCTATCATGGGTGCCCTTTATGGTCCAGCAGCAATGCTTTGGATCGTTCTAGGTTGTATCTTCGCAGGTGCAGTACACGACTACTTCTCAGGTATGTTATCTATCCGTAATGGCGGAGCTTCGGTTCCAACCATCACTGGACGTTACCTAGGCAATGGCGCAAAACACTTTATGAACATCTTTGCCATTGTTCTACTGCTTCTTGTTGGTGTGGTATTCGTATCTGCTCCAGCAGGTATGATCACTAACCTAGTGAACGACCAAACTGATTTCGCGATGTCTGCAACTACGATGGTTGTTATCATCTTTGCTTACTACATCATCGCAACGATTGTCCCTGTCGATAAAATCATTGGTCGCTTCTACCCACTGTTCGGTGCACTGCTTATCTTTATGTCTGTTGGCCTAATCACTGCGATTGGTCTATCTGACGAACACCAAATCATGGGGGGCTTTGAGATCAGCGACATGTTCACCAACATGAACCCGAATGACCTACCACTTTGGCCTGCTCTCTTCATCACTATCGCATGTGGTGCTATCTCTGGCTTCCACGCCACTCAGTCTCCTCTGATGGCGCGTTGTATGGAAAACGAGAAGAACGGTCGCTTCGTATTCTACGGCGCAATGATTGGTGAAGGCATCATCGCTCTAATCTGGTGTGCACTTGCTCTGTCTTTCTTCGGTTCGGTTGAGTCTCTGTCTGACGCAATTGCAAACGGCGGCCCAGGTAACGTGGTATACAGCGCTTCATTTGGTCTACTGGGTGTATTTGGCGGTATCCTTGCTTTCCTTGGCGTGGTTATCCTACCAATCACTTCTGGTGACACAGCGTTCCGTTCAAGCCGTCTTATCCTTGCTGAATACTTCAACATGGAACAGAAAACACTGCGTAACCGTCTACTAATGGCGTTACCACTGTTCGTTATCGGTGGCATCCTGACTCAAGTTGATTTCGGTATCATCTGGCGCTACTTCGGTTTTGCTAACCAATCAACAGCCGTAATGATGCTGTGGACAGCTTCAGCTTACCTACTTCGCCACAACAAACTGCACTGGGTAACAACAGTTCCAGCTATCTTCATGACGTCTGTGTGTATCACATTCATCCTGAACAACAGCCAACTGGGCTTCGGTCTACCAATGCAAATCTCAACCATCATTGGTGTGGTGAGTGCGCTAGGTGTTGCGGCTTACGTTATTAAAATTTCAAAAGGCAAAGGCGATATCGACCTAGCTGATGAAGAAGAGAAAGAAGCAAAAGGCGTCACCAAAACAGCCTAGTTCTTTAAGGCTCTTGGGAACAAGAGACCAATCTTCATAGAAAGAGATAAAAGAACAGCCAAACACAACTTCGCTTGCTCCCGTAATCACTCAGTGATTCGTGGAATCTAAGACTAAAGCCCGTCCACTGTGATGGGCTTTAGTGTTTTCAGGCGTTAGTGCTTTCGACTCTGGGAAGCGAATATAACCTACGAAAACACAAGCAAAGCTACCGTTACCAAGCAATGAGCTTTACACTTAACAAGCGTCTCAATAGGTGAAAATATGGAACTCATTCTCTCTCTGCTGCAACAAACCTGCGTCTACTTAGTGATTGCTTACATGCTGAGTAAAACCCCACTGATTCTCCCTTTGTTGAGCATCTCTTCACGCTTAGGCCATAAGATCAGCTGCTACGTTCTGTTCTCCCTGTTCTGCATTATGGGTACCTATTTCGGACTGCAGATCAATGATGCCATCGCCAACACGCGTGCGATGGGTGCGGTAATGGGAGGTCTGTTTGGCGGCCCTGTCGTTGGCTTTGCCGTCGGCTTTACTGGTGGAATTCACCGTTACTCATTAGGCGGCTTCACAGACTTGGCTTGTGCGATTTCAACCACAGCAGAAGGCTTGATTGGCGGCCTGTTACACGTTTATCTCGTGAGAAAGAACAAAGCCAGCCAACTGTTTAATCCGTTAGTGGTTTTCTCGGTAACCCTGTTTGCAGAGATCATTCAGATGCTGATTCTGCTGGCGGTCGCAAAACCCTTCGAACAATCCTATGCTCTGGTCTCCGATATTGCGGCGCCAATGATCATCGCTAACTCGGTCGGTGCAGCACTGTTCATGAGCATCATCCAAGACAGAAAAACCATCTTCGAAAAGTACTCGGCTACCTTCTCACGCCGCGCACTGACCATTGCCGAACGTTCGGTGGGTATTTTGCATGGTGGGTTCAATTCCGATAACGCACAAAAAATCGTACGTATCGTTTATGAAGAGACCAACGTAGGGGCGGTAGCGATTACCGACCGAGAGAAAATCCTCGCGTTCGTTGGTATTGGTGATGAACACCATATTCCGAACACCCCGATTTCATCGCAAAGCACGCTCACTTCGATGGAACAGAACGACATCATCTACCTTGATGGCAAAGAGAACCCATACCAATGCTCCTTGTCGCAGGATTGTAAATTGGGTTCTGCGTTGATTATTCCATTGCGCGCGGGTAACGAAGTGGTCGGCACCATCAAGCTCTATGAGCCAAAGCTGAAACTATTCTCAACTATCAATATGTCGATGGGTGAAGGTATCGCTCAACTATTATCGAGCCAGATCCTATTTAGCAACTACCAGCAGCAGCAAACGCTACTGACACAAGCAGAAATCAAACTGCTGCACGCTCAAGTGAACCCGCACTTCTTGTTCAATGCGCTTAATACTATCAGCGCAGTAACACGTCGTGACCCAGATAAAGCTCGAGAGTTGATTCAACACCTGTCTCACTTCTTTAGAAGCAACCTAAAGCAGAACATCAACACCGTGAAGCTCAAAGACGAACTGGCACACGTCAACGCTTACCTGACCATAGAGAAAGCACGCTTTACCGATCGACTAGAAGTGGAATGGGATATCGACCCGCAGTTATATGAATCTCAATTGCCGAGCTTTACCCTGCAACCGCTGGTAGAAAACGCCATCAAACATGGGATATCTAATATGTTGGAAGGCGGTAAAGTAAAGATCTCTAGCGAGGCTTTCGAGGGTGGGTTCAAGTTAACCGTTGAAGACAATGCAGGTAATTATCAGAAGCCATCTCAAGATCATGTAGGATTAGGGATGGAAATTGTTGATAAACGACTCACTAATTTCTTTGGACAAGATTCAGCACTAAAAATAGAATCTCAACCACAGCAATTTACTCGAATGAGCTTTATCATACCTATACTCAAATAATGGTATTTTCGGAGACGGATCGCTCCGAGTTGAAACATTTAGAACCAGACATTTAAAAGATAAGCGTGAACCAAGCAGGGATAGAACCAAGATGAAGATTGTAGGATGTTAAAGGCACTAGTTATCGATGATGAGCTTTTTGCTCGCGAAGAGCTGATTGAGCTGCTGACCGAAACAGGAGAAGTGGAAGTCATTGGCCAAGCGAGTAATGCAATTGAAGGGCTAAAGCAAATCAACCTTCTCAAGCCTGACGTGGTGTATTTGGACATTCAAATGCCTCAGGTTACTGGGATTGAATTGCTGAGCATGCTTGACCCGGAAACCATGCCTTATGTGGTGTTTGTGACCGCCTACGATCAATATGCGATTCAAGCCTTTGAAGACAATGCCTTTGACTACCTACTCAAACCCGTCGAACCTTGTCGATTAAACAAGAGTGTTTGCCGTCTGAATAAGGTCATCAAGCAGAATCAGAAAGCGCCAGCACAAGACATCTCTGCGATTGCTCCCTGCCACTTAGAGCAGATTCCGTGTATTGGTCATAACCGCATTGTGATCATGGCAAGCCAAACGGTTGAATGCGCCTATTCTGATATCAGTGGCGTGCATGTTCGTAGCTCATCACAAACAGCAACCTCGCAACTAACCCTGAAGATCTTGGAAGAAAAGACCGATTTGATCCGCTGTCATCGACAGTATTTGATCAACATAAAATCGATCCAAGAGATCAAACTGCTAGAGAATGGATTAGCCGAGATCATTACCCTGACTGGCTTTGAAGTCCCGGTGAGTCGTCGTTATTTAAAGACTTTAAAAGAGCAACTCGGTCTCCAGTAACGCGTTAGAATTAGACGCCTTGTTCCAAAGCACGATCAAAAAAGCCAACGTATCAACGTTGGCTTCCTGCTGTTTACAAATCAATAGTGTTTGCAAATCGATAGTGTTACGCATCGATCTTGTCACCAATCAATAGAGATTAGTCGACTTGCTTAATCTGTAGCTCTTTTGGTACTTCAAAGAACATGTTCTCTTCACGACCTTGAATCTCTTCAACGTCAGTCGCACCTAGCTCACGAATACGATCTAGAATTTGGTTTACCAGCTCTTCAGGAGCAGAAGCACCGGCTGTTACACCGATTTTCTTTTTCCCTTCAACCCACTCGGTTTGAATGTCTTCAGGACAGTCAGTTAGGTAGCCTGGTGTGCCTAGTTTCTCAGCTAGCTCTTTTAGACGAGTTGAATTCGATGAGTTCTTAGAACCAACCACTATCACCACATCAACGTCATTCGCCATCTCACGCACAGCGTCTTGACGGTTTTGAGTCGCGTAACAGATGTCGTCTTTACGTGGGCCTTGAATCTCAGGGAACACTCGACGTAGCTCTTCAATCACATCTGCAGTTTCATCTACTGATAGCGTAGTTTGGCTAACATAGTGCAGGTTACTTGGATCATTCACCACGAGGTTCTGTACGTCCTCTGGTCTTTCAACCAAGTACATACCACCAGTTTGGCTCGCGTACTGACCCATAGTGCCTTCCACTTCAGGGTGACCTGCGTGGCCAATCAGTACCACTTCCATATGTTTGCGGCTCGCACGAGCAACCTCCATATGAACTTTAGTCACCAAAGGACACGTCGCATCAAATACCGTTAACTCACGCTCTTTCGCTTCTTTACGAACCGCTTGAGAAACACCGTGAGCCGAAAAGATCACGATGTTGTCGTCTGGCACCTCACTCAGTTCTTCGACAAAAATAGCACCACGCTGCTTGAGCCCCTCAACAACAAAGCGGTTGTGTACCACTTCATGGCGAACATAGATCGGTGGCTGATACATTTCGAGTGCACGCTCTACGATGCTGATCGCACGATCGACACCGGCACAAAAGCCACGAGGGTTAGCTAACATTATTTTCATTTCATTGCTCATCATTTACCGCGGTACTAAGGTTGCTTCTATAGAGTTCGCCGTCAGCGAGGTTCGCATTCTACAGTGAAGCGTCTAGACAGTGAAGCTCTGGGTGAGATCACAGCTGTAAGGCTATCTTATTCTAGCGTGAAGACAGCTATTCTAACGTTATGAGAGTTATTCTACCGTTAAGATATTGACGTCAAAGCTAACGTCTTGACCAGCGAGTGGGTGATTAAAATCAACCGTCACTGAATCACCTGCGATCTCAGTAATAATACCTGGAATTTCAATACCGTCAGGACCTGAAAATGCCATGATAGTGCCCACTTCAACTTCAGAGTCGCCAACAAACTTAGCACGATCCATATAGTGAATATGATCTGGGTTTGGCATACCAAACGCGTCTTCCGCCTTCAGTTCGATAGACTTTTCAGTGCCGGCTTCAAGTCCAAGTAAGCACGCTTCAAAGTTCTCACTTAGGCTGCCATCACCCATGACGAACTTCGCTGGTTTGCCCATGTTCTCCGTACTATCGGCAACTGAACCATCCTTCATTTTAATCGTAAAATGTAGAGTTACTGCTGAATCATTTTTAATTGCTGCCACGTTACTTTCCTTAGACTTCTTTATTATTTGAGGATGCGCTGTGCTTTGCTTCCTTGTTGACTGAAGCATAAAAAAAAGCGCCGTCGGAATCAACCGACAGCGCTTAGGGCTATTCTATTCTGTGAGTCATAGACTGACTTTGAAGCAAGCTATTTGCTTTCGTCTTTCTTACGGAAACCATCTAAGATGATCATCGCAGCACCGATACAGATTCCCATATCCGCTAAGTTAAATGCAGGCCAGTGGTAAGTGCCCCAGTAGAAGTCTAAGTAATCGACAACAAAGCCATGTACGACTCGGTCAAACACATTACCTACTGCACCACCAATGATGATCGCATAAGCAATGTTATTCCACTTCTCTGTTGCTGGTAGTTTGCTCATCCAGTACGTCAGCATACCTGTTACCGCAAATGCGATACCCGTAAATAACCAACGCTGCCAACCACTTTGATCACTCAAGAAGCTAAACGCTGCACCGTAGTTATGCACGTACAAAAAGTTAAAGAATGGCAGCACCTCAATACGGTTTGCCCAACCATAACCCATATTGTCCATGACAAAGAGTTTAATGCCGATATCAGCCAAGAAGACCAATAGAGCCAGCCATAACCAACGTACACCAGATTGTTTTAACGAAACTTCACTCATTTCTATTCCTAGTATTTACGAAGTTGGTATTCATTGTTAGTCACCTTACGTGACCTTGATTACCAACTTGGTTAAACACATTTCCTATAACTAAAAATAACCCCAGTTGATACTGGGGCTATGATTTTCACAAAAAGTTCAGTCTTTCTCTGAGTCGTTATGCGAACTTACGCACTTCGCCTTCACCGTCGATGTTCGACACACAACGACCACAAACTTTCTCGTGACCTTCGATAGTGCCTACATCTGGAGTGTGGTGCCAGCAACGGTCACACTTCTCAGCTTCAGTAGCCGCAACTTCAACGAATAGACCAGCAACGTCTGTCGCTTGCGCTGCATCAGACTTCTCGCTCAGTGGCTTAACAACAGCTGCAGAGGTGATAAGTACGAAACGTAGCTCATCTTCTAGCTTGTTGATTTTAGCCGCTAGTGCATCGTCAGCGTATAGAGTAACTTCAGCTTGCAGTGCACCACCGATCGTTTTCTCTTTACGAGCATCTTCAAGAAGCTTGTTCACTGCGCCACGAACAGACTGGATTTCAGTCCAGAATTCGTTGCTTAGCTCTTCGCCTTCTGCAAGACCAAATAGACCTTCGAACCACTCACCTGTGAATACGAACGTGTCGCGCTGCTCTCCAGTTGGTAAAGAGCTTGGCATTTCGTTCCAAATTTCATCTGCAGTGAACGACATGATAGGTGCCATCCAACGAACTAGAGCTTCTACGATGTAGTAAAGCGCCGTTTGACAGCTACGTTGAGCATGGCTGCCCTGCTTCGCTGTGTACTGACGGTCTTTGATTACGTCTAGGTAGAAAGAACCCATTTCGATAGAACAGAACTGCATTAGACGTTGAGTCACACCGTGAGTGTTGTACTCGCCGTATGCTTTAACAATCTCTTCTTGTGCAGCTTGAGCACGGCCAACAGCCCAGCGATCAAGTGCAACCATCTCTTCAGCAGGAACTAGGTCAGTTTCAGGGTTGAAACCGTTCAAGTTCGCTAGGAAGAAACGAGCCGTGTTACGAATACGACGGTAAGCATCCGCTGAACGCTTCAGGATTTCATCAGAAACCGCAACTTCACCCGTGTAGTCTGTAGAAGCAACCCATAGACGCAGGATATCTGCACCTAGCTTGTTGGTTACGTCTTTAGGAGCAACAACGTTACCGATAGATTTAGACATCTTACGGCCGTTACCATCCACTACGAAACCGTGCGTTAGTACTTGCTTGTACGGTGCTTCGTCTTTCATCGCGATAGATGAAATTAGAGAAGACTGGAACCAGCCACGGTGTTGGTCTGAACCTTCAAGGTAAAGATCAGCACTGTGAGTGCGCTCTTCGTTCGGGAAGTTGTACTCTTCACGAGAATCAACAACAGAGAAGTGCGTAACACCTGAGTCGAACCATACGTCTAGCGTATCCATTACTTTTTCGTACTTATCAGCGTCTTCTGCGCCCATAAGTTCAGCAGCGTCTACATCCCACCAAGCTTGAATGCCTTTCTCTTCAACTAGCTTCGCAACTTTTTCAATAAGCGCTGGGCTTTCTGGGTGAAGTTCTGCTGTTTCTTTATGAACAAACAAAGCAATTGGCACACCCCAAGTACGTTGACGAGAGATACACCACTCAGGACGACCTTCAACCATGCCTTCGATACGGCTTTGACCCCATTCAGGCAACCACTCAACACTCTTGATTGACTCTAGTGCTTTAGCACGTAGGCCAGCTTGATCCATAGAGATGAACCATTGTGGTGTTGCGCGGAAGATGATTGGAGTTTTGTGTCTCCAACAGTGTGGGTAGCTGTGCTCGTAAGCGTGGTGATGCAGAAGTGCACCTTTCTCTTTTAGAACTTCTAAAACAGAGTCGTTCGCTTTGAATACGTGCTGACCAGCAAATAGCTCTGTATCTGGCAGGTAAACGCCGTTAGAACCAACTGGGTTAGCGATTTCTAGGTTGTACTTTTTACCAACCACGAAATCTTCTTGACCGTGACCAGGCGCAGTGTGAACCACACCAGTACCTGAATCTGTTGTTACGTGATCGCCAAGAACTGCAGGAACAGTAAAGTCGTAGAACGGGTGGTTGAACTGAGAAAGCTCAAGATCAGCACCTGTAGCAAAACCAAGGTTGTGGAAGTGCTCGATACCTGCACGATCCATTACGTCTTTTGCTAGTTCAGAAGCAACAACGATACGTTGAGCAGGCTGGTCGCCATTCGCTTCAACTTGGATAAGCACGTATTCAAGATCATCACGTAGACATACTGCGCGGTTAGCAGGCAGAGTCCATGGTGTTGTTGTCCAGATAACGATAGAAATTTCGCCTTGACCCGCATGACCTTCAGCTAGAGTAAATTTCTCTAGAAGCGCCGCTTCGTCAGCTGCTGTAAATTTCACATCGATAGATGGAGAAACTTTATCTTTGTATTCAACTTCAGCTTCAGCCAGAGCAGAACCACAATCAGTACACCAGTGAACGGGTTTGAAACCTTTAAGAAGGTGACCTTTGTCTGCGATTTTGCCAAGAGAACGAATGATGTTCGCTTCTGTGCCAAAATCCATAGTGCGATAAGGTTTGTCCCACTCGCCCATGATGCCAAGACGTTTGAAGCTCTCTTTCTGACCTTCAACTTGACCCGCAGCGTACTTTCGACACTCTTCGCGGAATTCAGCCGCCGAAATCTTCTGACCAGGCTTACCTTTCTTCTTCTCAACCATTAGCTCGATTGGAAGACCGTGACAGTCCCAACCAGGGATGTACGGTGCATCAAAACCAGAAAGGGTCTTAGATTTGATAATAATGTCTTTAAGAATCTTATTCAGCGCGTGGCCAATGTGAATATCGCCGTTCGCGTATGGAGGGCCATCATGCAGTACGAAAGATTTTTTACCTTTCTTTGCCTTACGGATTTCGCCGTAAAGATCTTCTTTGTACCAACGCTTCAGCATTTCTGGCTCACGATTTGCCAGATTGCCGCGCATTGGGAACCCTGTTTCTGGTAAGTTCAGGGTATCTTTATAATCACTCATCGATTCTTAATTCCGTTATATTGGGCGAAGTTAGACATTATGTTAATCGGTGGAATCATCCGATTAATTCTTTAGCTGAAGCAGCCACACCCTTGCGGCTTCAGCATCCAATTCTATTTGATTCTTTAGTGCGTCGAACGATTCAAATTTTATCTCGTCGCGCAGTTTGTGCAAAAGTCGTACTTCTAACTGTTTACCATATAAATTGGCTTTAAAGTCAAAAAAATGCACTTCCAATTGCTGCCTTACCCCATTAACTGTTGGTCGTTGTCCAATATTAGCAACGCCACCGACAGGAACACCGTCGATATCCAAAGCTTCAACAACATACACTCCCGATACAGGAGAAACACAACGCTTTAATGGAATATTAGCGGTAGGGAAACCGATAGTTCTCCCTAGTTTTCGACCATGGGACACTCGACCACTAATACTGTAATCACGTCCTAACATGGTAGCACTTGCAGCCAAGTCATCGACCGCTAATGCATTTCGTATCTCAGTACTGCTTACTCGTAATTGGTTTAAGCAATAGCTTTGGGTGCTGACCACCTCAAAACCGTACTTCTCGCCCGCCTCTTTGAGCATAGCGAAATTACCGGTACGACCTTTACCAAAGCAAAAATCGTCACCAACCACCAAGAACTTCACACCAAGCTTATCAACCAAAAGATCCTTAATGAATGCTTCCGCGGATAAACTTGCAAAATACTGATTAAAATTAACACACAATAAGCGACTGATATCTAGCTTACTCAGTTGCACGTATTTGTCTCGTAAACGAGTTAAACGTGCTGGCGCTCTATCTCGGGCAAACAGCTCCATAGGCTGCGGTTCAAACGTCATAACAACAGAAGGTAGCCCTAATGCTGCAGCTTGTTTAGAAACCTGACTCAAAACCTCTTGATGTCCTAAATGAACACCATCGAAGTTACCTATGGTTAATACACAGCCATGATGCTGCGCTTTAATATTGTGTATACCTCGGATCAGTTCCATTATGATCAGCTAAAACCTGTTATTTGCATCATTTATTGTGTGAAACCGACGGATTATATACTAATCAGTATTAATCTGTCGCTGCTTTTAAATGTTTTACTCGGATACCTAAAATCAGTACCGAAACAATATAAACAAAGCCACCAAGTCCAATCAAGCCAGTTAATGTCAGCGCTCTCTGGCTAAAGCTCCATTCAAGCCAATGTTGCATATTATCCAGCTGCCATAAAATAGCCGCTACCATCACCACACCTGAGATAATTAATTTGGCACTGAACAACAAGGTTGTCTTAGTTAATTGATACACACCCGCAAGGTGCAATCCTCGATATAACAAGGCCATATTCACAAAGGCAGACAGTGCCGTCGCAATCGCCAAACCCACATAGCCATAAAAACAAGCAAAGATCGCGTTAAACACCATATTGGTCACCATAGCGATAATGCCGTACTTAACCGGTGTTTTGGTATCTTGGCGAGAGTAATAGCCCGGAGCTAAAACTTTAATCAGCATGAAATTAAGCAAGCCTGATGCGTAAGCTACCAATGACATCGATGCTTGCTGTACATCGTGTGGAGAGAACTCACCACGCATAAATAGCACCATCAACATGGGTTTAGCTAAAACGATAAGACCTAACATCGCAGGAATACCGAGCAGCAACACCATGCGCACGCCCCAATCCATGGTATGCGCGAACCCTTCCCCTTGAGCATCTACGTGTTTACGAGACAAAGCAGGAAGAATCACAGTCGCAATCGCGATACCGAATAAACCGAGAGGAAATTCAAGCAGTCGGTCTGAGTAGTACAACCAACTGATAGAGCCTGTTGCGAGGAAGCTGGCAATAAAGGTATCAAACAATAAGTTGATTTGGCTGACCGATACACCGAACAGAGCAGGGATCATTAATGTGCGGATCTTAACCACACCCGGGTCTCTCCATCCCCACTTCGGCTTAACCAACACACCCGCTTTGATCAAGAAAGGCATTTGGAAAAGGAATTGGACTAAGCCACCAAGAAACACACCAATAGCCAAACCAATTTCTGGTTGTTCTAAATTAGGTGAGATAAACCATGCAGCGCCTATGATCATCACGTTCAAGAACACAGGAGTAAAAGAAGAGACCGCAAATTTACCTAATGTATTAAGAATGGCACCAGATAAAGCGACGAAGGTGATAAACCATAAATAAGGAAAGGTAATCTTGAGCATAAAGCTCGCTAGCTCAAATTTGGGTGCTGATGGGCCATCATTTAGCCAGTCGATAAACCAACCCGCACCAAACATCGCGGTGATCACGCCAGAGCCCAATACCCCGATGACGGTGACAATAGAAACTAAAACCCCGAGCGTCCCCGACACCTTAGCAATTAAATCTCGTGTCTTATCTTTATCACCTGCGGCGTGATATTCCGTTAATACAGGAACAAACGCTTGAGAAAACGCACCTTCTGCAAAAAGTCGACGTAAGAAATTAGGAATTTTATTAGCGAAGAAAAATACGTCGGCACTCGCTCCTGCCCCCATCAAATTTGCTACTACTACATCACGTACTAGCCCCAATACACGGGAAACAAAAGTCATTGCGCTGACAATCAGGCCTGACTTTAATAGTCGTTTACTCACAGAAACCTCTGACACTGGTTGATTACTTTCAAGCGAGGATAAATACTATCCTGTCCTAAGAAGCATATTTATTAGCATTGGTCTAAAAATGCTGTTAGAATCCCCGCCATCTTAACCGCGATGACCTTTCCATACCAAAGTTTGTTTGGCTACGATTGGTTTTTGCACAAATCATTTGACAATTAAGCGCTAATGAGGGATAGTCCTCGCCCTTAAATTGTCACCGAACTAAGTTTTTGGGAGTTAGACCCTTGGCAAACAGTAAATCTGCTAAGAAGCGCGCTATCCAAGCTGAGAAACGTCGCCAGCACAATGCTAGCCGTCGTTCTATGATGCGCACTTACATGAAAAAGACTATCGCAGCTATCGCAGCTGGTGATAAAGAAGCTGCAACTGCTGCTCTTGTAGAAGTTACACCACTTCTTGACCGTATGGCGACTAAAGGCCTTATTCATAAGAATAAAGCTGCACGTCATAAGTCTCGTTTCGCTGCTGCAATCAAAGCTCTTTAATAGAAATTTGATTACAACGCAAAACGAAAAAAACCGGCCTAGGCCGGTTTTTTTATATCTAAATTTTGAGTAACGCTTTTATTTTACGTGCTAACAGCCGTTTTTCTGACCGATAAACAATTTAAGCAGATAGATAAAACAAACAATCAGAAAAATAAATAGAGAAGCAAATTGGTACGTAGATAGATAGGTAAACACTAACGTTCAATGTGAAATGCTAACACTTCCTTGTGTCATTCTATCGCTGATAAGAAATCCCCCTCCCACCAGCAATAAGCTACTTGCAGTAAATACCATGCAGTAGGTTAATCATCGCTTTTACTTCTTCACTACTCAATGTGTAATACACAGTTTGAGCTTCTTTGCGAGTTTCGACCAAACCATCTCTTCTCAACCAAGCAAGATGTTGAGATAAAGCAGACTGACTCAGTTCCAACTTGCCACACAACTCCCCAACCGACAGTTCAGTGCCATGTAATAGGCACAAAATCTGTAAGCGACGCTCGTTAGCCATGGCTTTGAGTAGAATCACAGCTTGTGCTGAGTTCTTCTCCATCTCTTTTAAGTTCATAGTTTGGCTCCCTACAACCTTTACGCCAACTACGGGCTATCAGTATTTCCGGCATATTGCGGAGTTATGATAATCGATATCAATTCATTAACAAACTATCTCACTCGAACAATTTGCTAAAATCTGCGTCACATACGTTTTTTACTGCTGGATGTTGGATCATCCTCTCAGCAAATATGACGTAGTACTCCTCTTTTAACTCTTCAATACCGCCTAATAGTTGCAGTGATGTGTCGTCTTCCACTTCAGACATATAAATCGTCGGTGCTAAAAATATTACGTCATGATGGTAACGAGCAAAAGCCTTCATCAATGCGGCATCATCAAACTCACCTAAAATATCTGGCTTAAGCCCTTGTCTATCAAACCATTGCAGCACTTTACGACCCATTGAGGTTCGGCTGCCAGGGATCAAAAGCTTTCTTTGCTCCAATACAGCAGGGAAATTAACCCCTTCAACCTGACCTGAACTAAAAAAGCTCATTCCACTCTCACCCAGCTTTTTACTGAACAGGCCCGGGCTTTGACTAGAGTCCACCGGACAGTCAGACAAAATCATATCGAGCTTATGTTGAGAGAGTTGCTCAAGTAGCATTTCATGGGTCGATTCAAAACAGCGCAAGTGAATGCTGTTATCTGGAGGGATGGTCGACATCAGTATCTTACTGACGAGTCTTTTAGAGAGCGCATCCGCGACGCCAACATCAAACAGAATATTGGAGTGCTGGCTGTAATTCACGATGTCCAGCATCTCGTAACTCAGGCCAAACATACGATCGGCATATTTAAAGACCAGTTGCCCAAGCTCTGTAGGCTCAACACTTCGGCCATTACGCTTGGTCAACTTGCCATCCATGCGTTCTTCTAAGGCTTTTATCTGCCCCGTTACCGTTTGTGGTGTTAGGAATAGGGCTTCTGCAGCTTTAGTAACAGAGCCTTGCTTGCAAACCATCCAGAAGTAATACAGATGGTTGTAGTTGAGATGCGACATAGATGTGCCGTAATAAAAGAGTAGATACCCTTTTATATCAAATATGACACCGCCACTCAACAAACTCGGAAAAACCTAACCAAACATAGATTTACCACTTATTTTTTCGAAGTGTCTGATTTCATAATGTAATATTTCATCGATTATTTTCAATTTTTTTCTAACTTTTAAGATCTATATCACCTATAGAATTTCCATTAAAAAACAACTTAAAACAACAACTTAAAACAACCACATTAGCAATTGGAATATTTAAAGAGTAAATCATCACAAAAAAGTCGCACCTAAACCAAAATGTAATATTACTGAAATATTTCCCCTCTAACATCACGCTCAGATTAAACAAACAGACCAAACACAGACTTAAACGGTCCAATGGAGAAAACATTATGAACCAAGCTACTACTGCAGCAGCGCCTATCTCGAGCACTACTCGTTGGCTACGCTGGGCTAACTTGGCATTCATGCTTTACCTACTATTACTTTCAGTTTCAATGGTTGGTACAGGCTTCAAATGGGCAACAGGCGAGCAAGCAAAGGTTCTTTTCGAATTTGCTTCACACCCAGTTGCAGGCTTAATGATTGGTTTAGTAGCAACAGCGCTTATTCAATCATCAAGTACAGTTACTTCAATTATCGTTGGCCTTGTGGCAGGTGGTTTACCTGTTGAGCTAGCAATTCCTATGATCATGGGTGCTAACATTGGTACTACGGTAACCAATACGCTAGTTAGCCTTGGTCACGTTCGTTGTAAAGAAGAGTTCAAACGTGCATTCGCAAGTGCGACAATCCACGACTTCTTTAACCTATTAGCCGTTGCTATCTTCCTACCACTAGAGATGGCGTTTGGAATTCTAGAGAAAATTTCTCACTGGTTAGTATCACCGATGCTAGCAACAGGTGATATGAGCATGGGTGGTCTTAACTTCATCAAGCCAATCACTAAGCCTGTTGTAAGTGCGATTAAAGAACCACTATCAACGTTTGGCGACACTGTTGGCGGCATCATGCTTATCGCTCTAGGTATCACAACTATCTTCGTAGCTATTACTGTAATGGGTAAGCTGATGAAGAGCCTAATGGTTGGTCGTGCTCGTGAGATTCTAAAGAACGCAATCGGTCGTGGTCCAATCCACGGTATCGCTTCTGGCTCTATCGTGACTATCCTTGTTCAGTCTTCTTCTACGACAACAAGCTTGATGGTTCCACTAGTAGGTTCAGGTGTTCTTAAAGTACGTGACGTTTACCCATTCACTCTGGGTGCAAACATCGGTACATGTATTACGGCTCTACTTGCAGCTACAGCAGTGTCTGGTGAGTTCGCAGTATTTGCACTACAAATTGCTCTAGTACACTTGGTGTTCAACATCATGTCAACGGTATTCATCTTCGGTATCCCGTTCCTACGTGAACTTCCAGTTAAAGCGGCAGACATGATTTCAGACATGGCTGTGAAGAACAAAGCTGTAGTGGCTGGTTACCTTGTTGCGGTATTCCTTGTACTGCCTGGTAGCGTGTTAGCTCTTACCGCTTAATAGCAAAATAAACATCGCTTATAGCAAAGCCCGCTACCTCCTAGGTTGCGGGCTTTTTCTTTTTAAGAGCAGATACGGGATTCGGGTAAACGAGTAACGAAGAGCTAAAATCAAATTCGAGATATGAGTAAGCTTGTGACAAGAGCTGAAACTGATACGATATAAGAGTAAATCGGTAAGGTAAGCATTACTCACCAAAGAAGTCCGTTCTAGCTCTTCGTATCCCGCATCTCGTTTACCCACATCTATATATTTCCGTCATTCCCTACAGCGAGGAACGAGCGTGATAGGGAATCCCACAAACACACCACGAAAGAGACTCCCAACTCCTTCCTTCGTCAGTCTAGGGAATGATGAATCGAAAAAAGATTCGAGATGCGTGTAAGCGAGTATCGAAGAGAAAGAGCCAATGCGCGTTGAGAGTATACGAGTAACATAAAGCATCACACAGCATATGATTTCTCTGCTCTTCGAATCTCGATTACTCGTCACTGTAACTTAGATACAAAAAAGGCTGCACAGAGGCAGCCTTTCAATCAAACAAAGCGAGTGAGATTAAACCGAGAATGGGTACTTAATCGCTTCGTGGCATTCGTAACCTTCAACCCAGAAGTCATCCATCGTTACCCATGTTTCCAAATCTTCTAGAGACTTAATCTGAGGATTGATATGGAATGTTGGGCCAGCTAACGGCTCACGCTTTAACTGGATATCACGCATAGGTGCAAGTTGATCTTCGTAAATATGAGCATTTACTAGCTTATGGTAAGCCACGCCAGCTTTCTTACCCGTGATTTGCGCCATGATAGCTAGGAAGACATACACTTGAACCATGTTGAAGTTCAGGCCTAGGGGTACATCGCAAGAGCGCTGAGTGCTGTTTAGGTACAGAGTATCACCAAGTAGTGAGAAGTGATGGCTGTACATACACGGACGCAAACATCCCATGTGGAACTCACCTGGGTTGTAGAAGTTTAAGATCTCGCCGCGGTCATCAATACCGTTAGTTAGATCATCAACAATCTTCTTCAGTTGGTCGATATGACCGCCGTCAGGTTTTGCCCATGCACGTCCTTGAACGCCATAAACACGGCCCATGTCATCTTCACCCTTGCGGTAAGGGTTATTCAGCCATGCTTCATTCAGGTTGGAATTCGCATCCCAAGTTTTAGTCCCTAGCTTACGAAAATCTTCAGCATTGTCGTAACCACGGATATAGCCAAGCAGCTCAGCAACTGCGGCTTTCCAAAAACTCTTACGCGTTGTTACCAGTGGGAATTGGTTATTACCAACATCATATTCAAGGTCAGCATTGATCACGGTTAGGCAACGCTTGCCCGTGCGTTCATTTTCAATCCAAGTACCGTCATCAACGATACGCTGACAGAGATCTAAATACTGTTTCACACCAATTCCTTACTTCGTTTGTTGTGGTAATTCGTCTTTGTAGTGACCACGCTTGTATGCCCACACCATCATCAGCACACCGATGATAACCATTGGCAGTGACAAAATTTGTCCCATAGAGATAAACCCACCGAACAAACCTAGGTGAGCATCAGGTTCACGTACGTATTCTACTAAGAAGCGGAATGTACCATATCCAGCTAGGAATAACCCTGATACAGAACCAAGAGGACGCGGCTTTTTGATAAACCAGTTCAAGATGAAGAACAGCACGATACCTTCAAGCGCCATCTCGTAAAGTTGAGATGGGTGACGAGGAAGTGGACCACCGTTAGGGAACACAATCGCCCATGGCACATCAGTCACACGGCCCCAAAGCTCGCTGTTCATGAAGTTACCTAGACGGCCCATACCTAAACCAAATGGGACGAGTGGTGCAATCATGTCTGCCACGCCAAAGAAGGTGCGACCATTCTTTTTCGCATACCAGAACATTGCGGTGATAACACCCAGCAAGCCACCGTGGAAAGACATACCGCCAGTCCATACCTTAAATAGGTACAGTGGGTCTGCTAGGAAAAGGTCAAAGTTGTAGAAAAGTACGTAGCCAATACGACCACCCAACACCACACCTAGAAAGCCAGCAAACAGTAAGTCTGATACTTGCTCTCGAGTCCAACCACTACCCGGTTGATCAGCTCGGCGATTTGCTAACCAAAGAGCAAACATAAAACCGACAAGGTACATTAGGCCGTACCAACGAACTGAGATTGGTCCTAGTTCAATAAGAACAGGATCGATATTTGGGAATTCGATAAAACCCTGAGACATACTTGGCTCTCTATCTAAATTGATTAACGGTTAGCTCAATGACTAACAGAAAAGACACTACAGCAGCATTGTGGCTGCTATAAACATTAAAAATACCGCAAAGAATTTCTTCAGCACAGGGGTTGGCAATTGAGTGGCCAGTTTCGCACCCACTCGAGTGGTCAAAACTGAGGTACAAGATATCGCGATCAAAGCCGGTAGATAAACATAACCCAAGCTATACGCAGGAAGATCATCGACAGAAGATCCATGCCAAATGAAACCTAGCATTCCCGAAATCGCGATAACACAACCGCATACCGAAGATGAGCCGACGGCTTTACGCATTTCCACACCGTGATGGTTAAGGAAAGGTACCGATAAAGACCCACCGCCAATGCCCGCTAAGCTTGATACCAAACCAATCCCGCCGCCACACAACACGGTTTTAGCTGAACCCGGCATCGATTTTTGGCTCTTGGAGCGAATCGACAATAGCATTTGCAACGCCAACACCAAAACAATCACACCAAAGACTTTTGGTAAGTATTGAGCTGGAATTACATCGGCCACGAAAGAGCCGAGGAAGCCACCTATCACCACACCTGGCATCAACCATTTAACGACAAACATCTCTACGTTACCCAACTTTAGATGGTTAATCGCAGACGATCCCGACGTAACGATGATGGTTGATAGCGAAGTAGCCAATGCCATTTGCATCGCAAACTCTTGGGGGATACCCGCTTTAGGAAGCAAAAACAGTAAGGCAGGAACAACCAGCAAACCACCACCAATGCCTAGCAAGCCTGCTAAAACACCAACAATAGCACCAAGGCCCGCTAACAAGCCTATCAGTTCATATGACACGTTAAATCCTATTTTTTACCTGCTCGAATGAAGCCTGTAAATTCACGCTCTTCGAAATAGTTCAGCATCATACTATAGATGTCACTACCATACGGTTTTGAAAGTGCCTTATTTGCCAAATCCTGTAATTCAGCCAAGTTCGATTGACGAATCAAATATTTGGTTCTTGCGACATTCGAGGTATTCATACTTAACGTCTCATACCCCAATCCAATCAATAGCAGCGCGCCCATCGGGTCACCGGCTAACTCGCCACAAATACAAACAGGTAATTGATATTGCTTACAAGTATCATGAATTTGTTTTAATACCATGATCACCGCAGGGTGCATTGATTCATAGACATCGGATACTCGTGAATTGTTCCGATCAACCGCTAATAAATATTGGGTTAAGTCGTTGGTACCGACTGAAACAAAGTCGACCTTATGCGCAATCAGCGGCAGTATGTACAGCATGGATGGCACTTCAATCATGATACCAACGCGAGGCATACGCACTCGGTTATCAAGCTCATGCACTTCATCATACGCTTGTTCAATCAACTGTAGCGCGTCATCCAACTCCTGTGCACCAGAGATCATCGGCAGCAAAATACTCAAGTTATGGCTTTCACAGCTCGCACGTAGCATGGCACGTAACTGAATAATAAAGATGTCAGGATGATCGAGCGTAAACCGAATACCACGCCAACCAAGGAATGGATTGTCCTCTTCGATAGGAAAATACGGTAAGGCCTTATCACCACCGATATCGAGTGTACGCATCACCACTTGTTTCTCTGGGTAGCTTGCCAGTACAGAACGATACTGCTTGAATTGTTCATCCTCTGACGGGAATCTTTGCTGCAACAAGAAAGAAATTTCAGTTCGATACAGCCCTACGCCATCAACGCCTTGGTTGATAGCGATGTTAGTGTCTGCACTTAAACCCGCATTAAGCAGAATCTCGACTTGCTTGTTGTCTTGCGTTTTTGCCGGTAGGTACAGCTCGCGATTGACCATAGAGGAGAGCTCACTCTCTTCTAGAATCAGCCCTTGATATTCTTTGAGCAGGTTTTGAGTCGGCTCAATAAAGATCTCGCCACTATACCCGTCAACAATCGCTTGCTTACCATTAGCTTGAGCAAGATTTAGGTTAACCCCCATAACAGAAGGAATACCCAAAGCTCGAGATAAAATCGCGGCATGTGAGTTCGCCGCCCCTTCCAAAGAAATAACCGCTAAAAGTTTTTCTTTGGGAATAGAGGCCAATACCGAAGCCGTTAGCTCTCGAACCACCAAAATAATTGGCTTATCTAGCGTGCGAAGTTCATGTTCAGAATTGTGAAGAAAATAGAGCAATCTTTGACCAAGCTCTCGGATGTCTTGTGCCCTCTCACGAAGGTACACGTCTGACATACGAGCAAAGCGATTCGAGTAACTCTCAACAACCTGCCTTAATGCCCAATCGGCTTTATCGCCTTTCTGGATTTGGCTTTTTAGATCCTTACGCAGCATAGGATCGTTGAGTAAGTGAGTAAACAGGTCAAAGATCGCCAACGCATCTTTATTGATTTCGCTATCTAAGCGCTTTCGCATGCGCTTAAAGTCATTGAGGGCGTTTTCAACCGCTACCGCCAACAACTCATGCTCTCTCTCTATATTGAGCGTCGAAGCAGGATAAACATCGGTGAGTTCAGGCTGAGTGTTGTCCCACCATAAGTCACCAATCGCCACGCCCGATGAAGCTGCAATACCTTTAGTAGCCGGTAGCTTCTGTTGCTCTAACAGCCAATGGCCTTGAGTTTGGGCGTGCGCCACAATAACGGCAAGTTGTGCAGAGAGCGTGACAAGGAAGGATTCTTCCATCTCACTAAATAAACGTGGGGTCTTCTGTTGAATGACCAATACACCGAGCACTTGCTTGCGGTGGATAATCGGAGTACCGAGAAAAGAGTGATAGACGTTTTCTCCAAGCTCTGGAAAAAACTTATAAGCAGGGTGAGCAGACGCTTGTGCAAGGTTGATAGGTTCAGCACTTCTTTTAACAAGGCCAACCAGACCTTCGTCAAAACCAATGTGAATGCTATTGCCTTTGAAGATCAGGCCTTGAGTTGCCATCAACTCAAGGCGCTGCATATCATTATTTGCCAAATACACGGTGCAACATTCCGTCTGCATCGCACTGCATGTCTCTTTAACCAAAATATCAAGAGCCGTCGACACATCTTCAACTCTTGATACGTGTTCAACTATTTCCCTTAGTTGACTGAGCATGCTTAACCTCTACGCAATTTGCGCTTTCCTTTTATTTTTCGCTCTTTAAACGGCATTGCTAAAGATGCGAACTCTTTCATCGCTCGACGGTAAACATCTCGCTTGAAAGAAACAACTTGTCGAACTGGGTACCAGTAACTCACCCAACGCCAACCATCAAACTCAGGTGTACTTCCACGCTGCATATTGATATGCGATTCATCGCAATCTAAGCGCAAAAGGAACCACTTCTGTTTTTGTCCAATACAGACAGGTTTAGAATCCCACCGAACCAGTCGTTTGGGTAGCTTGTAGCGTAACCAATGACGACTTGTCGCGACGATCTTTACATCCTTTTTAGTAAGGCCAACCTCTTCATACAACTCGCGGTACATTGCCTGTTCCGGAGTCTCACCTTCATCTATTCCCCCTTGAGGGAATTGCCATGAATGTTGCCCGTATCGTTTAGCCCAGAAGACCTGACCATGGTTGTTACAGATTACAATACCAACATTTAATCGGTAACCATCGCCATCTATCACTGGCCAACCTCTATCTAAATTTTTAATTACTCTGATTTTTCCACATATCCCCAATCGGAGCAAACTTAGTGACGTGATAAGCGCTATATTTATGAATAATAACTAGGAATATGGATAAGTTTTGCTCAAATTCTAGTTACCCACACAATAGTGAGACATAGACCACATTTATTCACCTTTTCTGTGAATAACTATGTGAAGAATTACCCGCAATCGTTTTTTTTAATCCATAGATTCATCAACACCAAAAACAACAAATCAGTCAAAATAATTTTATTATTATATAAATCAGTAAATTAAAATAACATTCTAGTTTTAAAAAACATTAGAAATGTAAAAGATCTTTCAGAAACCTGACATGGTTAAAGATCAACCACTCCGATGTTTATCCACACTACTAAGTGAAAGATTCATTTTGAACCCCATTTGGCAAGCATTTTATCCACCATAAACCCCTGTTTATTTATCCACTAAATTAATATTTCAATTAATTACCTTTATGTCCTGTGGATAACCCTGAGTTTGATCCCTTTTCTCGCAAGGAGATCATTTCTTAACCAGTCGTCATTTGGTGATAACTTCTGATAAAATCATTTTTTTGATCATGCCTTTTATTATGAAACCAGAACCACAAACACAACAAGAGCTGTTAGAGCGCGCGTATGCCATCGCCGGAATGACCTTTAAAGAGCTCGCTGACGAAGCTGAGATGGTGATGCCAAACGACCTTAAGCGTGATAAAGGCTGGGTTGGGCAGCTATTGGAATGGCACTTGGGTGCACCTGCAGGCAGTAAGCCAGAACAAGATTTTGCCAAGCTCGGTATCGAGCTAAAAAGCATTCCGATTAGCTACTCTGGCAAGCCACTCGAAACCACCTTTGTGTGTGTTGCTCCTTTGATGGGTGTGCAAGGCATAACTTGGGAAACCAGCCACGTTCGAAACAAGCTGTCTAAGGTGTTGTGGATCCCTGTCGAGGGAGAAAGAGAGATCCCGCTAGCAGAGAGGCATGTAGGATCCCCTTTGCTATGGACACCAAGCGAGGCTGAAAACGAGCTTCTAAAAAGGGATTGGGAAGAACTGATGGAATTGATCGTGTTAGGCAATGTTGAACAAATAACAGCAAGGCACGGTGAAGCGCTGCATCTACGACCAAAAGCCGCCAACAGCCGAGTGTTAACGGAAGCCTACGGTGCAAGTGGAAAGCCCATCAAGACTAAACCGCGTGGTTTTTACCTAAGAACTCAATTCACCCACAAATTGCTGACGACACACTACGCATAGGTCGCTTAACGCACTTCAAAGATAGGATGATCAGTGTGTTATCAACCGTCGGTAGTAAGAAACGAGTTCTAATGAGGTTTGAGCGCCAGTTCAATATCACAGTAGCTTTGGCTTGGCTCATTACCAAACTCATCATAGGCGTTGTGTAAGCGAAGATACGCCTTTTCAAAGCCGAGCCGGAGTAACTCTTCTTTCACTTGATCCAAGGATCCAAAGTGAAGCGGCTCACCGTCTTGCTTTACCGGTTCTAGCTTGTGTTTATATTCCACTGCTAATAGATATTCCGAGATATCGGAACAGCCAATAACGTATACCTTTGGTGTTTGATACGAGTCTTTGTGCTCTCCATGTAACCACATGTCTAATTGATGCTTTTGCATAGCCAGCCTCCCTTGCTCTATAAAGCGTAGTAGAACTCTTTTTCTTTACTAGATAACGACTTAAAAAAGCACACATAACGGCTTAAAAAAGCAAAAAAGAGAAGCAAGTGCTTCTCTTTTTTGGCCAGTTCTAGTTCAAAAGCTTGCACTTCCGACGCCACAACTATCGCTGATATTTATCTTAAGGGGTGAAAGGCGCTATCACCCCACAAGATTACGTCGGTATTCGCGCGCTTAAGACTCGACGAAGGTGACGAACTCGACGTTCAATCGTAACGACTTCAGGTTCAGAAAAACCAATTGGTCGACCATCGGCTTCAAGGCCAATATCTCTCAATAAATGAGTATTGTTCCATGGTAGATCGTATGAACTACGACGAACTTTTCGTTGCCATTCACGTTCTTCACGACGAAGGTCTGCACGGATAAGGACTGTTGCTAGTTTTAAGTATACTGAGTGACGCATAATAACTCTCCAGTTGTAAAATAAACTGAGGAAAAATAGCGTGTTAAATAGTATGAGGGCTTCTCACTTAGCTGCTATTTTTCCGCAGCCAAATAAGGATACGGATCTATTAGTTAGGTTTATCTTGGGTGTTTCGATCGGCTATGGCTGATGTGAGTGACATATCAGTCACCATGTCAGTACACGGATCAAACGACGCGCAAATATGCTGTATAAAATCGAAATGTTTCATTTGCGCCTCCAAGCTAACTAAAAAATCCAAAAAAAATGGGGAAGTAAAAGCAGACAAGTCTTTGTTAAATCGTTGCTTTAACGGTTAAAGTCTAACCAAGTGAGTATATTATTCAACCGCTAATTGATTAACATTTTTAAAACAATGCATTCGCCTGAAATATTAGTTGCATATTCATTTACATATAACATATTCACTATGATTATATAAAATCACAGCATATCTCTCTTAGGGTCTAACTAGAAAACAACGGACTACCCTTCAGAAACAAAAAAGCCACGTAGATACGTGGCCTTTAATTTACGGTGACTGAATAAAGTCATGTAGAGAAGAGTCTAAACAACACCTTCAGAGATTAGGCTGTGTTTATTCAGCAAGCGGTACATCGTCGCTCGTGATACACCGAGCTCCTTAGCCGCCAATGAAACCTGACCACCGTAAGATTCCAATACAATCAGTAACGCATCGCGCTCTGAGCGCTCTCGAATACTCTTCAAGCTTCGGCGTTCATCATTCTGTTTTGGTAAATCCAGTTGGTGATCCTCAATGATCACAGCATCAGACATCAACACAACACGCTTAATCTGATTCATCAGCTCACGCACATTTCCAGGCCAATGGTATCGATTCATCGAACGGATAGCATCGTCTGAGAAGCTCTTCGCTTGAGCATTAAACTCTTTCGAGTACTCACGCAGAAAATGATTCGCCAGTACTGAAATATCGCTCACACGTTCTTTTAAGCTTGGAACATGAATACGCAGAACATTGATATAGTGATAAAGCTCTTCATTGAAGTCGCCCTCGATCAACGCCTTCTCGATATCAGAGGAGTTCGCGGCCAGAATACGCACATCGACAGATTTAGGTCCATTCGCAGTTTCAATCTTACCTTCTTGTAGAAAGCGCAACAGGTTCAGTTGTTGATTGCGTGGCATCGCTAAAACATCATTAAGCAAGATGGTTCCGCCATCGGCTTCTTCCAACATACAAGGCGCAGTCGCTGACTGTGCTGATATGCCAAACACCTCGGCCTCTATTCTCATTTCAGACAAGGCACGACAGTTAACCGTTAAAAATGGTTTCTGTGCTCGCGACGAATTTTGATGAATCGAGCGTGCAATCGTCTCTTTACCAGCCCCACTCTCGCCATAAATCAAGATACTGACATCAGTCGGCCCAATACGCTTTACTTGGTCTCTCAAGCGCTTCACGGCCACAGAATCGCCTAGCAGTCCCATGTTGTTATTGATGCCGTAGTTTGGCCATACCTTCTGCTCAAGCTTAAGCATACCCAGTTGGTGACCAATGGTACTCAGCAATTGAGCATCTGGGATTGGTGCCGTGAAAAAGTCGATACAGAAGTTGACGATAAACTGGCAGATCGTATCAGAGCTTAATTGAGATTCACGGATAAAGGCGAGCCATCTCACCTGCTTGTTATTGCTCACAAGGTTAGCAATACCGTTGAGACTGAACTCATCATGACTAAGATCGACAATACCAATACATGGGCCAATATCAGCAATCAAGGCATCGGCTTTTCGTAAATCTGCACACTGGGTACACTGCCAACCCACTTGTTCTAACACTGATAACCAGGGTTCGTACGCACCACCAACGACGATAAGAGAACCTGGTAAGGAATCCATCTTAAATTGAGTTCCCATCCTTCTTCCTTATTCTATTTTTATTTAAATCAGACTAATACGAGTCACTGCTTCATCGTTCGACAAAATGCCGCGAGAGCGTATTCAGCGCAGAGACGTATAGTAGTGAGACTATCTTAGATTTTATGTCTCAATAGTAAGACTATGTCAGAAATAACGATTTTTCGAATCAAGAGTGCGGTACAGACTAGGTTTTGAAGCCCCAAAACAGAAAAAGCCACCCGAAGGTGGCTTTTTAATTACATAGGCTGTTACGCCCTATAAGCGAGAATTACGCCTGTGGACGCATTGCCGGGAACAAGATCACGTCACGGATTGTGTGCGTGTTTGTAAATAGCATTGCTAGACGGTCGATACCGATACCTTGACCCGCTGTTGGCGGTAGGCCGTGCTCTAGTGCAGTAATGTAGTCTGCATCGTAGTACATCGCTTCGTCATCACCCGCGTCTTTCGCGTTAACTTGCGCTTTGAAACGCTCGTCTTGGTCTTGTGCATCGTTAAGCTCAGAGAAACCATTCGCAACTTCACGGCCACCGATGAAGAACTCAAAACGGTCTGTGAAGAACGGGTTGTCATCGCTACGACGAGCTAGAGGAGAGATGTCCGCTGGGTAGCCAGTGATGAACGTTGGTTGAATTAGCTGAGGCTCAGCCGTTTCACCAAAGATCTCTTCTAGAAGCTGACCACATGTCCAGAACGTTTCTACGTCTACGTGTACAGATTTTGCGATAGCAACCATCTTTTCACGGTCTTGTAGGTCTGCTTCTGTTAGCGCTTGAATCTCAGCGTGCTCAGGGTTGTAGTGTTTGATTGCATCGAACATGCTCATGCGAGCGTAAGTGCCACCGAACTCAACCGTTTCGTCACCGTAAGGCATAGAAGTAGAACCAAGAACGTCCATTGCTGCCGTGCTTAGCATCTCTTCTGTCAGATCCATAAGGTCTTTGTAGTCAGAGTACGCTTGGTAGAATTCCATCATTGTGAATTCTGGGTTGTGACGTGGAGATAGACCTTCGTTACGGAAGTTACGGTTGATCTCGAATACACGGTCAAAACCACCCACCACTAGACGCTTAAGGTAAAGCTCTGGTGCAACACGTAGGTACATGTCGATGTCTAGTGCATTGTGATGAGTGATGAACGGACGTGCAGTTGCGCCACCCGGGATCACGTGCATCATTGGCGTTTCAACTTCTAGGTAGCCTTTCGCGCTCATGAAGTTACGGATTGAAGATACAAGCTTAGAACGCACGATGAATGCATTACGAGAATCTTCGTTCACGATTAGGTCAACGTAACGCTGACGGTAACGCATCTCTTGGTCAGTTAGACCGTGGAACTTCTCTGGTAGAGGACGAAGTGCTTTAGTCAGCAATTCAAACTCTTCCATGTTCACGTAAAGGTCGCCTTTACCTGATTTGTGAAGCGCACCTTTAACACCGATGATGTCACCGATATCTAGGCCTTGGTACTTCTCTTTCAGTACTTTTTGAACGTCTTTCGCTGCGTATGCTTGGATACGACCAGAAGTTTCTTGAATCGCAAGGAATGGACCACGCTTCGCCATAACACGACCAGCGATCGCAACGATGTGGTTAAGCTCTTCTAGCTCTTCCTTAGTCTTCTCACCGAATTCCGCTTGAAGATCGCCAGCTAGGTGCTCACGACGGAAGTCATTTGGGTGACCGTTAGCTTTGCAGTTTTGGCGGATGTGATCCAGCTTGCTGCGGCGCTCAGCGATTAGTTTGTTCTCTTCAGGTGAAGAAGCTTCTTGTGCGTTTTCGTTTTGAACAGCATCAGTCATTAGAGATGTACCCTGCTTTTAAAATTTGGACCGCTATATTTTTGTAAATATAGGCATTTTTACCAATATTATTGGTAAAGCTTAATAGTTGATAAAGCTTACAGACCTGATTTCAGGCTAGCTTCAATAAACTTGTCTAAGTCACCGTCAAGAACCGCTTGAGTATTACGGTTTTCGATGCCGGTGCGTAAATCTTTGATACGAGAATCATCCAGCACGTAAGAGCGGATTTGACTGCCCCAACCGATGTCTGATTTCGTCTCTTCGCTCGCTTGTTTTTCAGCATTTTGTTTTTGAATCTCAAGTTCAAAAAGCTTAGCACGTAGCTGCTTCATCGCTTGATCTTTGTTCTTATGCTGCGAACGGTCATTCTGACACTGAACCACAGTGTTAGTCGGAACGTGAGTAATACGTACCGCTGATTCCGTGGTGTTTACGTGCTGACCACCAGCGCCAGAGGCACGGTATACGTCAATACGTAGGTCAGAAGGATTAATGTCGATCGTAATGTTGTCATCAATCTCAGGATAGATAAACGCAGATGCAAATGAAGTATGACGACGACCACTTGAATCAAATGGTGACTTACGAACTAGACGGTGAACACCAGTCTCTGTGCGTAACCAACCGTAAGCATACTCACCAGAAATACGTACCGTTGCGCCTTTAAGGCCAGCAACATCACCATCCGACACTTCGATAACTTCAGTCTTGAAGCCTTTCGAATCTGCCCAACGTAAGTACATGCGCAACATCATTGAAGTCCAGTCTTGAGCTTCTGTACCGCCCGAACCTGACTGTAAATCGATGTAGCAATCTGATGCATCGTGATCACCAGAGAACATACGACGGAATTCCAGCTTCTCTAGCTTAGCTTCAAGCTCGGCCAGTTCTGGTTCAATTTCATCGAACGTTTCTTGATCTTCTTCTTCAACCGCAAGCTCTAATAGGCCATCAACATCCTCAACACCTTGGTCAAGTTGGTCGATCGTTTCTACTACCGCTTCCAATGCAGAACGTTCTTTACCTAGCGCTTGAGCACGCTCAGGTTCGTTCCATACATCCGGTTGTTCTAATTCTGCGTTTACTTCTTCTAGACGCTCTTTCTTAGCGTCATAGTCAAAGATACCCCCTCAGGATATTTGTGCGCTCAGACACATCCTGCAGACGGTTTTTTATAGGATTGATTTCAAACATTTTAGCTCATCATTTATGAGTAGAATTTAACCGAAGAATTGTACTCAAAAGTGTGACGGAGATACAGAATTTTTTAGAGTGGTGAACCAAGATTCAACAACTTAATGGGATATAAAATTGACAGGCATAAAAAACACGTAAATTTTGTAAGGGCAGGAAGGAAAACAAGCCCTGTTTTTGAACAGAGCTTGTTGAATTTGGCACTATATGATGAGCATTATTGAGCCCAAAATCACTATTTGGCTTCGATATGATCAATCATCAGCTGCAACGATTGGTTGCCGCGAAATTCGTTGATATCGAGCTTAAATGCAAGATGAACGGTTTTTACTGATGCATCAGGCCAGCGACGTAGGTCGACGTTAAAGGCAATACCGTCAATCATCACATTGGTTGGGTGGCCTTTGTAGAGCGGCTCAAGCATCAGCTTAAGGTGCTTTTCACCCACCAGCTTTTGGTGCAGCACTTTAAACTCACCATCGAAGATTGGCTCAGGGAAAGCTTGTCCCCACGGGCCACCTGAACGCAGCGTTTCAGCGGTGTGCATCGAGAACTCTTCTGGTAACAGCTCACCATCAGACAAGATAATGCCCTTCAGTGCTGTTTCTCCAAGTTCATTCTTCACCACATCATTGAACAGCTTGCTGAAGCGTTCAAAGTCCTTTTCCATGATGGTTAAACCGGCCGCCATTGCGTGGCCACCAAATTTAAGAATCAAGCCAGGGTTTTGAGTATCAATTCGGTCCAATGCATCACGCATGTGCAGACCCGGAATTGAACGACATGAACCTTTGATACTGCCTTCGCCGCCATCTGCAAACGCAATCACTGGGCGGTGGTATTTGTCTTTGATACGCGAAGCCAAAATACCAATCACACCTTGGTGCCAATCACGTTGGAACAGGGCTAAGCCAGAAGGTAGGTCGTCTTTACCAAATTCAAGGCGCTCACAAAAAGCCATCGCTTCTTGCTTCATACCCTCTTCGATCTCTTTACGTGTTTGGTTCAAGCCATCTAACTCACTCGCCATTCGACGAGCCGCATGGATGTTGTTACTCATTAGCAGCTCAACACCAAAAGACATGTCGTCTAATCGACCAGCTGCATTGATACGAGGACCAAGAGCAAAGCCAAAGTCAGACGCCACCAAACGCTTAGCGTCTCGCTTAGCAATTTCGATCAAGGCTTGAATGCCCGGACGAGCTTTACCCGCACGAATACGTTGCAAACCTTGATGAACTAAAATTCGGTTGTTTTCATCGAGTGGAACCACGTCGGCAACCGTACCCAGCGCCACAAGGTCAATCAGTTCCATCAACTTAGGTTCTGTCATGCCGCGCTCTGCAAACCAACCCAATTTACGCATGTGAACACACAATGCCATCATCAGGTAAAAAGCGACACCAACCCCCGCTAGGGCTTTCGAAGGAAAAGCACAACTTTCAAGGTTTGGGTTAACCATAGCATCGACCATTGGCAGTTCATTGCCCGGCAAGTGATGATCGGTAACCAGAACCTCTAGCCCTTTCTCTTTAGCAAAGCGAACACCTTCAATTGAAGATACACCGTTGTCGACCGTCATGATCACTTCAGCACCAAGCTCGATTGCCTGTTCAACAACCTCAGGGCTCAAGCCATAACCATCTTCAAAACGGTTTGGTACCAGATAGTCGACGTTAGAGCTGCCGAGCATACGTAACGCTAAAACAGACAGCGCCGAGCTGGTCGCGCCATCGGCATCAAAGTCACCAACAATGATGATGCGTTTTTGCTGCTGAATAGCTTTGAACAACAGCTCAACCGCAGCATCAATGCCGCCCAGTTTTTGATAAGAGTGCAAGCCTTTCGCTGCTGTCTCTAGTTGGTCGGCACTGTCGATTCCACGACTCACATAAATGCGCTTTAACAAGTCAGGTAAGTGAGCAGGTAAGACTGAAATGTCGACCTCAGGACGGCGTTGGATCTCTATCATATAAAAATGGGCCCGATATCAATCAGGCCACTCCTTAAATCAAAAACATGGGGGATAAATTGGCAATACAGAAAACGAGATTATTGCTCTAAACGTTGAAGAAGTTGTGCTGGCGGCAAGTAACCACTCACCAACTCACCACTTGCTAGTACGATAGCCGGTGTACCATTGATGCCAAGCTCACGACCCAATTGGTATTGTTTAGCAATGATCTGCTTCTGCTCTGCTAGGTCTTTACCAGACGCTGGCATTTGACGATTTACTTTAGCGTCATGCATCGCTGTTTTTGGATCATCTGACGCCCAGATTGCTGCCATTTGATCGGCAACTTGCCCTGTCGCACCTTGGCGTGGGTAAGCCATGTAACGAACGGTGATACCCAAATCGTTGTAGCCTTGCATTTGGCTGTGCAGACGAACACAGTAGCCGCACGTAATGTCAGTAAATACCGTCACAACATACTTTTCGTTATCGGCTTTGTATTCAATAACCGTATCCGACATCGCTGCCACTTTTTCAGCATTCAGCGGAGCTTGACGCTCAGCCAAAACATCACTGAACTTTCCGTTTTCATCCAAAGAGTAAAGAGTGCCGGCTAGAAAGTGATCGCCCTCTGGAGAAGAAAAGATAATGCCGCTGTTGGTTTGAACTTCTAAAAGACCATCGATATCCGAAGGCACAATCTTATCGACCTTAATACCGATTTTTTCAAAACGCTTAGTTAACGCAGCTGTATCAATAGCTTGAGCTGGAGCAGCTTCTACGGCTGTTGATGTTGTTTCTACTTTCGCTTCTGATGCATTACATGCAGTAATCATAAGAGGAAGCGCTAGTAGAGGAAGACGGCGTAATACGCTCATTAAGTTCACCTTAAAAATAAATGGATTTAAGCACGTGGGTGATGCTGCGCGTGAATTTGCTTCAGCCTTTCAGTCGCCACGTGAGTATAAATTTGGGTTGTCGATAAGTCACTATGCCCAAGTAACATCTGTACGACCCTGAGATCTGCGCCATAGTTCAGTAAATGCGTCGCAAAAGCGTGTCTCAATACGTGTGGTGACAACAGCTCTGTATCGATCCCAGCGACGACCGAGTAGTGCTTAATACGATACCAGAACGTCTGACGGGTCATTTGCTTGGCGCGTTTACTCGGAAAAACCACATCAGAACTGTTTTCGCCAAGTAGATGTGGACGACCTTGTTCAATAAAAGTCTCTATCCAATCCACCGCATTTTCGCCCATTGGTACTAAGCGCTCTTTGCCACCCTTACCAATAACACGCACCACGCCCTGTCTTAGGCTGATGTTTTCCATCGTCAAGCTAACCAGTTCTGTCACACGCAAACCGGTTGCATAGAGTAACTCAAGCATCGCCTTATCGCGAAGCTCAATCGGATCGTTCGGATCTGGCGCATCGAGCAAAGCATCAACCTGCTCTTCGCTCAAATCTTTCGGCAAGCGTTGCGGCAGCTTCGGGCTGATCAACAAGGCACTTGGATCATCGCCTCTGATTTTCTCGCGGTGCAAATATTGGAACAAGCGACGAATCGCCGACAACATACGGGCACGAGAGGTCTGCTTAAAATCGGCGTCGGCTAACCAGCCTTGATAATCCTGTAAACCTGAAAGGCTAATGAAGTCGAGGCGGTAATTGTTCTTTTCCATCCACGCTAATAACTTGGACAAATCGGTACGGTACGAGACAAGCGTATTCTCCGATAATCCTCGCTCCATCCACATAGCATCTAAAAACTGCTCAACGAGACCGTGGTCTGCGCTCTGCCCTTGAGGCGACTGCATAGTGTTACTCACAATATTGGAAACTGTTTTGAGAGTATGCCAGAGCAAATATGAATGCCATAAAAATTACGACTTGAGCGGATAATCGCTGCAATCGAAGTCGATTTATGGTTAGAATTCGCCATCTGAAATTAAAATCGAACGTTTGCTATGAAAATTGGATTATTTTACGGCTCAACCACCTGCTACACAGAAATGGCAGCAGAGAAAATTCGCGGCATTATTGGTGAAGACCTAGTTGATATCCATAACGTGAAAGAAAGCCCTCTTTCATTGATGGCGGACTACGACCTTTTATTGCTGGGCATCTCGACTTGGGACTTCGGTGAAATCCAAGAAGATTGGAATGAACTGTGGGAAGACATCGCAACCACGCCTATGAAAGGCAAGGTTGTGGCTCTGTTTGGTTTGGGTGACCAAGAAGGCTACGGCGAATGGTTCCTAGATGCGATGGGTCTATTGCATGATGAACTGAAAACCGCGGGTGCAGAGTTTGTTGGCTTCTGGCCAAACGATGACAGCTACGAGTTCGAAGCGTCTAAAGCGTTAACCGAAGACAAATCTCAATTCGTTGGTTTGGCGCTTGATGAAGATTCACAATACGAGCTAAGCGACGACCGTATCGCAAGCTGGGTTGAGCAAGTACTGGTTGAGTACAGCGAAAAGCTATAACCAAACAGAAGTACTCCCGGCTAAGTAGCTAACCAAGTAACTAGCTGGATATAAAAAGACCACAGAATACAAAAAGGCCTCATTACTGCGAAGTAATGAGGCCTTTTCTATTTCATCTCGAAGGACAATCTAATCTCAACGGAAGATTAAACAGTCTCTTCAGCCATCTCTTGTTCTGTTGACTTGCCAACAAAGAACATACAGATGATTGCAGCCGTTGTTGGAAGCAACCAACCCATACCGATCTCAAACAGTGGCAGCATCTTAAGTGCAGACACGTCTACACCCGCTACTTTAGCGCCATCAATAAGAGCAAACAGCAGTGACACTAATACCACTACGCGGTAAGCCGCTTTTGGATTAGGGAAACGGCTACGTAAGAATGTCAGAGCAACCAACGCGATAGCGACTGGGTACAGTGCAAACAGTACTGGAACAGACAGAGAAATCAGTTGAGAAAGACCAACGTTCGCAACGGTTGCACAAGCTACACCATTGATGATTACCCAAGTCTTGTAAGACAGAGGCGTTAGCGAGCTGAAGTAATCAGAACATGCTGACACAAGGCCAATCGCCGTAGTTAGACATGCTAATAGTACGATCACAGAAAGCACTAGCTGACCAGAAGGACCAAACAACGATTGAACGTATAGGCTTAAAATAGCACCGCCATTGTCTGCACCAGCTGCGACTGTTGCACTTGTTGCGCCTAGGAAAAATAGAGAGATGTAAACAAACGCCAGACCCGCTGCGGCAATACAACCCGCGCTAATTAGGTACTTAGTCGTCGCTGCACGGTCAGTAATGCCCTTGCTACGAATCGCATCAACAATCAGCATACCAAACATCAAAGAAGCAAAAGTATCCATGGTGTTGTAGCCTTCAAGGAAACCTTTGGTTAGTGGTTGAGTGATGTACTCACCGTGAGCCGCAAGAATATCGCCTTGAGGGTTAACGAATACAGCAATCGCCAGCACAACCAAACCAACGAACAGTGCAGGTGTTAGCACCTTACCAATGACGTCAATAAGCTTACCTTGCGACCATGAGAAGAACATCGCTACTGCAAAAAATGCAATCGAAAAGAGAGTTAGGTGAGCTTGAGAGGCATCGATGAAGAACGGTTTCACCGCCATCTCATAGGCAACAAGGCCAGTACGCGGTGCAGCAAATGCAGGACCGATAATGATAAAGATCAGTACAGCCATGATGGTTGCTGCTTTCTTAGGAAGATCTTTAGTTAAGTGACCCCAAGAGCCACCAGCCACTGCGACCGCGACGATAGTGATTAACGGCAGACCAACGGCAGTCAGCAGAAAACCAGACATCGCTGGAAGGAAGTGATCACCAGCTAATTGGCCAGCTAGAGGTGGGAAGATGATGTTACCCGCACCCAAGAAAAACGCAAAAAGCATAAAGCCCAATGCCATTATATCTGTTAGTTTTAGACTCTGTTTCACAGATAATCCTTAATTATATTTATGAATTTATGTTGTGCTTACATGAATGTTACAGCTCAAAGCTGCCAATCAATCTATAAAATAGTCGCGCATAATGACGAAACAACTGGCTAGCTGCAAGCCACCACACAAAAACACCATATAAATTTGCATTTGAGAACAAAAAGCAGTGGATTCCACTAGATATGGAAATATTGCCATAATTATAAACTAACCATAATTAACAACAATGAATTCTCAAATAGAACATTGAGCCATACAATTAATTAACATTAGAGCTAATCACTTAAAATATATCGATATCCAGAACATTCATGAAAGACAAAAAAACCGAAACCAAAAGCTTCAATTTCAAAAAATTCTCTATTTACGGAGGACAAAGTGGCATGCCCGTCAGTACCGATGGCGTATTACTTGGCGCGTGGGTAAGCCTGCCACAAAGATCATGTGTACTCGATATTGGAACAGGGACAGGTCTGCTGGCTTTGATGGCTGCGCAGCGTTTTGAAGATGCTTCAATCTCTGCGATAGATATTGATCAACACGCCATTAATGCTGCCACAGTCAATATTGAGCAGTCGCCTTGGCAAGATCGCATCTCCCTTCATCACGGCAGCGTGTTGACAGCCGACTTTCCACAAAGGTTTGATGCGATCATCTGTAACCCGCCCTACTTCAACTCTGGAGAACAGGCGCAGCAAAGCCAAAGAGCCACCGCTAGGCACACCGACAGCTTGGATCATTTAGCGCTTGCCCAGCGTTGTTTCGAGATAACAACCGACGCCGCGACTGCCAGTTTCATCCTACCGACGCCTGAGGGGGAAGGTTTTATCAAGCTTGCCGAGCAATGTGGTTGGTATCTAGCAAAACGCCTTGATGTAAAAACAACAAATAAAAAGCCAGCTAGCCGAATTTTATTCGAGTTATCTAAAGATCCTGCTTGCGAGCAAGATTTGCAGCGCGAATCGCTTACAATTCACCATCAAGGTGGTTATAGCGAAGCATTTATTGCGCTCACTAAAGATTTTTATCTCAAGATGTAGCAAATACCATGTGATCCTAATCACTAATGCTTCTATAATGTCCGACTACTCTTTTTTATCGTCTGCTTTTTGAGGCAGAAACATTTATTGCTTGTGGAGAAACAACAGTGATCAGAACCTTTGCAGAACTCGATCTAAACCAAGAGCTGCTTAAAGCAATTGACGAAATGGGCTACGAACGTCCAACACAGATACAAGCTGAAGCAATCCCACAAGCGTTAGATGGAAGAGACGTTTTGGCTTCTGCGCCAACAGGTACTGGTAAAACAGCATCATTTGTATTGCCAGCACTGCAATACCTACTGGATTTCCCACGTAAGAAATCTGGCCCTGCACGTATACTTATCCTGACGCCAACGCGTGAGCTAGCAATGCAGATCACCGAACAAGCACGTGAGCTTGCTAAATACACCAGCCTAAATATCTTCACGATCACGGGCGGTGTGATGTACCAAGAGCACGCAGATATCTTAAGTACCACTCAAGATATCGTAGTAGCAACACCTGGCCGTTTGATGGAATACATTGAAGGCGAGCGTTTTGACTGTCGTGCGATTGAATGGCTGGTTCTAGATGAAGCCGACCGCATGCTAGACATGGGCTTTGGTCCTGTTGTTGACCGTCTGTCTGCAGAGTGTCGCTGGCGTAAACAAACTTTACTGTTCTCAGCAACGCTAGAAGGTAAAGGCATTGAAGGCTTCACTGAAGATCTACTGAAAAACCCAGCGGAGATCGATGCGAAATCATCACTTCGTGAGCGTAAGAAGATCACTCAGTGGTACCACCGTGCAGACACAGCAGAGCACAAGCTGAACATCCTAAAGCACGTCATCACAGTGCAAGCTGAGCGCAGCATCGTATTCTTGAAGACGCGTGATCGTCTAGGTGATCTACGAGCTCAACTTGAAAGCGCGCAAATTCCATGTGCGTGGATCCAAGGTGAAATGCCTCAAGATCGTCGTAACAACGCGATTGCTCGTTTCCGTGACGGCTCTGTAAACGTACTACTAGCGACTGACGTTGCTGCTCGTGGTATCGACCTTCCAGACGTAAGCCACGTAATCAACTACGACATGCCACGTACTGCTGACGTATACCTACACCGTATTGGCCGTACTGCTCGTGCTGGTAAAAAAGGTAACGCGGTTTCTATCATTGAAGCGCACGATCAACTAATGATTGAGCGTGTGGCTCGTTACACAGACGAACCAATCAAAGAACGCTTTATTGAAGGCATGCGCCCTACGCATAAGAAAGCGGCCGTGACTAAGAAGAAGAAGCCGAAGAAAGAAGATAAGAAAGCGGTAGAGAAACAAAAAATCGCGAAGAAGAAAAAAATCGCGAAGAAAAAGAAAGCAGCAAAGAAGAAGTAATCTACCAGCTTCAACGATTCAATAAAAAAGCCCCATGCAGTTCGCTGCATGGGGCTTTTCTCTATCTGGTCTGTTATCAGGCTAAAACCGAGAGCTACTCGTTAGCCAAGGACTACTAGTTTTGCTCTTCGCGCTTAAAGACAAGCTCTTTCGCGTTCGACTCTTCTTCAACGAAGTAATAGCCCGCCGTATCAAACTGGGTCAGCGCCTCAACCGAGTCGATCTTGTTCTCGATGATGTAGCGAGCCATCATGCCACGCGCTTTCTTCGCGTAGAAACTGATCACCTTGTACTGACCGTTCTTGCAGTCTTTGAATACAGGGGTAATCACTTGGCCATCCAAGTTCTTCGGCTTCACGGCTTTAAAGTATTCGTTAGACGCCAAGTTGATCAACACATTGTCGCCTTGAGCATTCAACGCTTCATTCAGCTTGTCTGTGATTATGTTGCCCCAGAACTGGTACAAGTTAGTACCACGAGCATTGGCTAAGCGTGTACCCATCTCTAGGCGGTATGGCTGCATCAAATCTAATGGCTTAAGCAAGCCATATAACCCAGAAAGCATGCGCAGGTGGTCTTGTGCGTAGTCAAAATCTTCATCCGATAGCGTTTCAGCGTCTAGGCCAGTGTATACATCGCCTTTAAAGGCTAGGATTGCTTGGCGTGCGTTGTCTTGGGTAAAGGTCTCGCTCCACTGCTCAAAGCGCGCTACGTTCAACCCTGCGATTTTATCGCTGACTTTCATCAGTGCAGAAATATCTACTGGCGTCAGTTTGCGGCACTCTTCAATCAGCTCAGCAGAGTGTTCAACAAACTCAGGCTGACTAAAGCGTTCCGTCGCTAATGGTGATTCGTAATCAAGTGTTTTGGCTGGAGAAACGACAACTAACATAACTTTACCCTAATCGGTTATCTAACTGGATGCTGCTAGAGTATAGAAAAAACATCAACTTGTCTTTATGACTCTTCCTATTACTTCGATAGGGAGAATGAGCTTCGATAGACAGAATGAGACAAATGACAGGCAAACAAAAAGGCTAAGGTCGAAACCTTAGCCTTTCTAATCACTTTAGGATGAGCCGTTTATCGCTCCAACAAGATTACTTCTTGTTGTTGTCCCAAATACCGTCTTCCAGCTGAGACTTAAGCTCTGGGAAGTCATTCGAATCGAATGTTGGTACTTTACCCGCGTCTAGTTGGCGGTTGTAGTCTTTCGCTAGCTTAATCACGATACCTGATAGCAGGATAATCGCCACCAAGTTAACAATCGCCATTAGGCCCATCGATACGTCAGCCAGTGCCCATACCGTTGGTAACGTCGCTAGAGAACCGAACATAACCATACCCAGAACAACGATACGGAACAGCACTAGGCCCTTCTTGTTGTTGTGCTCAAGGAAGATAAGGTTCGTTTCAGCGTACGAGTAGTTTGCAATGATTGAAGTGAAAGCGAAGAAGAAAATCGCTACCGCTACAAAAATGCCGCCCCATTCGCCCACTTGTGCTGTTAGTGCACGTTGCGTTAGTTCGATACCCGTTACTTCACCGTGTGGTACATACTCACCAGACATCAGGATGATTGCGACTGTTGCTGAACAGATAACAATGGTATCCATGAACACGCCTAGCATTTGCACGTAACCTTGTGATGCTGGGTGCGGTGGGTAAGGCGTAGCAGAAGCTGCTGCGTTTGGCGCAGAACCCATACCCGCTTCGTTCGAGAACAAACCACGTTTGATGCCGTTAATCATCGCTTGTGCGATTGCGTAACCTAGGCCACCCGCTGCTGCTTCTTGCAGACCGAATGCACTCTTGAAGATAAGAGCCAGTACTTCAGGCACTTTCTCGATGTTCGCGAACATCACGTACATAGCGATCGCTAGGTAAGCCAATGCCATGATTGGAACGATGATTTCTGCTGTGCGTGCAATCTTACGGATACCACCGAAGATAACGAACGCAGAGATGATTACGATACCAACACCAACGTAGCTACGCTCAAGGTCGAATGCCGTATTCATTGCGCTTGCAATCGCGTTCGCTTGAACCGCGTTGAATACAAGACCAAATGCAATGATGAGGAAGATAGAGAATAGAACCCCCATCCAACGCATGCCTAGGCCTTTCTCCATGTAGTATGCAGGGCCGCCGCGGTAGTTACCGTCGTTATCACGCGTTTTGTATAGCTGTGCCAGTGTGCTTTCTGCAAACGATGTTGCCATACCTAGCATTGCGATTAGCCACATCCAGAAGATAGCACCAGGGCCACCAGCGGTTAGTGCTACAGCAACACCTGCCATGTTACCCGTACCTACACGAGCAGCGAGACTAGTACAAAGAGCTTGGAAAGAAGAGATACCAGCACTGTCTGCTTTACGGCTGTTTCTAAGAACAGAGAACATGTGGCCGAAATGGCGGAATTGAATGAAGCCTAGTCGTACAGTGAAGTAGATACCCACACCAACCAGTAAGTAAACTAAGATAGATCCCCAAAGGAGATCGTTCATCAAATTGATTAAGTCTGTCACGTGAACCTCGTAATTGAGTTTAAGCACCGATCATGCTTCCTAGCCTTCCTCTTAATCGCCTATGCCTCTGTCAATGTTGTGTCGGCACTCTTGTTATATTCTTGCGGCGATTGAGACTGTAAATGTCGCTTCATGCATCCATTTTACGTATCAGTGTATTTTTTGACGGGCGGATAATGCAGCGAGACGGCCTAAAAATCAATATGCAAATACACTTATATTAAAATGACATTTCACTAATAACACACCTTTTGTTAACACAACTTTCAACAATGCAGCCCAATAAAAGTCACATTATCGGGACATAATATCAACAACAGCCACGGCACTACCCCAACAAGAACACCATCCTATAAAAATGACGTCAGCCTAGGTTTTACAAGGTATAGTGAAGATCTTCGTTTTTTTCTAGGCCAATGAGATCCCTATACCGCACGGTACCATGTGCACTTCAATGCATTGTAGTCAAAACGCTATTCCATTCGCACAATGAATTAACATTCAATAACCCCCAATTTAATCGTTTACTTAGGTTTGTTTGCCTATTTTTTATACATAATAATTATCACAATGTGTGAGCATGCATAAGAAAATAGAACAAAAGCTTCATGGATTTGAAACAAATGAGAAACAAATCAAAGTTATTGTGAACCTAAATATGATATTTATTGGTTCGTAAGAACTAGTCCCACGGAAGGAGATATGGCTTATGGATAGCTTTCAATTCGATGAAGTATCAGAACTAGAAATGCCTCGTGTAACTCAAAAATCACGCTCGAAACCACTCAAGCGTAAGTGGCGTGAAATCGAAGCCATCAACGATCGTAGGCAGCTTGAGAAAGAGCTGAGAGAGATGAACCTAGGTCTTGATTTTAGCCTTGACGATATAAAACTTTAATCAGCACGATAAGAAATCAGATAGCAAAAGGCACCTATATAGGTGCCTTTTTTATTTTTTGAGGTAGTTAATCCGCTCAAAGCGCCATTTGGAAACCAACCCTCTAATATAGAGGACACCTAAAATAGGTGCACCTCAACATTACAACGGGCTAAACACACTCTTGTTCATTTTGTCGAACCCGAGCCGCGAGTTGGCGATATTGATCGGCGATGGTCTCTCCAAAAACAGGGTCATCTTCCGGTTGAAGCCATTGAGACTCCACTTCTTGCCAATCTTTCACCGTGAACGCCTCAACAATCATGGGTAGCACATGCTTCTCTTCATATTCCATGTGCTTTCGCTGAGCCTTAACAAACGCTTCAAGCTGCTCAATAAAGACTTGCTGAGGAACCACCGCATCTTGAAGGATCATATCGACCAAACCTAAAAAGTCCGCCGTTTTCTCAGAAAGCAATTGATGCTCTAACTCCAAGTCTTCAATCGCTTGCTCGCTGCCATATTGCTTAAGATAGTAGCGATAAATGACGTCTTCTTTAGGGTGATGCACTTTGTCTGAATGGTTCATAAGGTAATGAACCACCTCTGCGATCAGGCTATAGTTTATTTCTCGCTCCTGTTTCAGAAACTCTAACTTACTGTTGAGTATCGCGAGTAAACGAGCCATATAGCCATGCTCTCGTCTTATCCTTTCAATCATCATAGTATTGCACTCCATTACACCTACTATTTATAAGTGTATACGAATATGCTGATTTATGATTTGACCCTGCTCAGAAAACCACCAACCTACACTTCTGTTGGTAAACGCCAGTCAATAGGTTGTTGATCCATAGAAGAAAGCAGCTTGTTGGTTGTAGAGAAATGCTGACAACCGAAGAATCCACGGCGTGCCGATAATGGCGATGGGTGAGGTGCAACCAACACATGATGCTTGTCGTCATCAATCGCTTGACCTTTCTTCTGGGCGTGTGCGCCCCACAACAAAAAGATGATCGGTTCAGAGCGCTGATTGAGCTCAGCAATAATGGCATCGGTAAAGGTTTCCCAGCCACACTTAGCATGTGAGTGTGCTTTTGCCTCTTCGACTGTAAGGACTGTGTTCAACATCAACACCCCTTGCGATGCCCAAGAATCGAGATAACCATGACTAGGAATCTCAAAGCCCTCTATATCTTGTGCAAGCTCTTTGTACATATTGCGTAGAGAAGGTGGGATTTTCACACCAGGAAGCACTGAGAATGCTAAGCCGTGAGCTTGGTTAGCACCGTGATAAGGATCTTGCCCTAAGATAACCACTCGCACGGATTCGAAAGGCGTCATATCAAAGGCACTGAACACCTGTTCTTGTGGCGGGTAGACGGTTTTACCACTATTACGTTGCTGTTCAACAAACGCGAGGACACTCTGAAAGTACTCTTTATCACGTTCATCATTAATAATGGATTCCCAAGTCTTTGGTGCGCTCATCGTTTTACTTCCCAATCATCAAGGTTTCTAGCGGCTTTCGCCAGACAAAAAAATAGCTGTATCGGCTAACTGTCCTAAATAAGGCTCTAGTTATACCTCATACAGCTATCAATAAACATGATGTGTAGGGTTCACTTGTTGATGAATCATAATAATCAGTTCAAGTTGTGCTTATCTCGATTAACCACTTTTCTGCTGTGTACGATGGTGGCCGTGGTTATGCACGTGACGGTTTGGTGTAGGTAAACGGCGTGCGACAGCAATAGTTGAAGTTTGGGTGATTGAATACATAAAAGCACCTCCTCTAAGACATCGTGAACTACATATTCACTTTAATACTATGAAAGAAAGGTGCCAATTTTTAGAAATAGACGGAAATAAATTTCCCCCTCTATTATTACGCTTGTTCGCTCGCTAGCGTTGCTGAGCGATGAAACATTCTAAGTTGTTGAATTTCCTCTTTCCAGATCGTCGAATCAATGGTTTCCAAGATAAGAGGGATACCATTAAAGCGAGAATCAGAGGCAATATACTCAAAACAATCCCAGCCAATTTCGCCTTTTCCTAAAGAATGGTGTCGATCGACTCGGCTCGCGAACTCAGCTTTTGAATCATTGATGTGCATTGCTCTTAGATAGTGCATACCCACGATGCGGTCGAACTCAGCAAAAGTATGCTCAC
Organism: Vibrio sp. 10N.261.55.F4; assembly: GCF_041470465.1. Taxonomy (NCBI): domain Bacteria; kingdom Pseudomonadati; phylum Pseudomonadota; class Gammaproteobacteria; order Vibrionales; family Vibrionaceae; genus Vibrio; species Vibrio sp. 10N.261.55.F4. The sequence continues at coordinate 71,420 of NZ_JBFRMM010000004.1, forward strand.
ACGCCTCTTTTGTACGTAAGTCATAGCCAGCAGTAAACGTATGGCAGGTGTCTAAGCACACACCCACACGTGACTTATCTTCTACCTGCTCGATAATCTCGGCTAGATGTTCAAACTTCCAACCCAGATTAGTGCCCTGCCCAGACGTATTCTCGATCACTGCGATTACGTCAGGTACCGCTTGATGAGCTAGGTTGATCGATTCAGCGATCTTCGCCAAACATTCGCTTTCTGAGATTTTCTTTAAATGACTCCCAGGATGAAAATTCAAAAGCGTTAGTCCAAGTTGATTACAACGCTCCATTTCATCAATAAAAGCCGCGCGTGATTTCTCTAGCTTCTCTTCTTCTGGCGCTCCTAGGTTAATCAGGTAGGAGTCATGAGGAAGAATGTGCTCAGCACCGTAGCCCAACATTTTGCAATTGGCTTTAAAGGCACTAATGGTTTTCGCTTCTAGTGGTTTTGCCGCCCACTGTCTCTGGTTCTTGGTAAACAGTGCAAACGCATTGGCACCTATTTCACGTGCACGCATAGGCGCCTGATCAACACCACCAGCAGCCGACACATGAGCGCCAATAAACTTAATATTTGTTTCCGGTTTTGAGGATGAATTATTGTTTGTCATTAAATCACTTTACACTTTCAGAATGCTTAATAAATAAAGGGTCGTATCGGTTGTAGTTCAATAAAAACACAACAAATGTAGTAAACTTACAACAAATATGGCTGTTAAATATTTTTTATACTTTAAAATATTTTGTAATTACTTTGTTTTCAAAGGTTTTATTGATTTACCTCAATATAATCACCTTTGTAAAAATATGGTTTTTGGTTGTTTTTTGACTTAAATCAATGTTAACCTTACTAATATTAGGTATATATTACCCAGCTCAATAAAAATCGAAAGTTAACACCATAATCAAACCACATTCAGTGGACTAGGAGATAGTTATGATCCAAGGTATTCAAATTACTAAAGCAGCAAACGATGACCTACTAAACTCAATCTGGCTACTAGATAGCGAGAAGAATGAAGCTCGTTGTGTTGTTGCTACTGCAGGTTTCGAAGCTGACCAAGTTATCTCAGCTGCAGACCTAGGCGAGTACGAAAGCCGTGAAGTTGCAATCGAAGCAGCACCACGCATCGAAGGTGGTCAACACCTTTAATATTGGAAAGCCTAACTACTAAAAAGTATGACTTAATCGCATCAAGCCCTTTATCAGCAATGGATTTGATAGTCATAAAGAGAGAAAAATCTCATATTTTTTATTAGTCATGTTTTTTTAAGAAGTCAGCACTTAGAGTCATGCTTTAAGTCATAAAAATCAAATCAAAAATTAAAAGGAAATCCATATGATCCAAGGTATCCAAATCACTAAAGCAGCTAACGATTCTCTACTTAACTCAATCTGGTTGCTAGATACAGAAAAGAACGAAGCACGTTGTGTTGTTGCAGTTGAAGGCTACGAAGCAGACCAAGTAGTTCCATCAGCAGATCTAGGCGAATACGAGTCTCGTGACGTTGCTATTGAAGTCCCAGCGAAGATCGAAGGCGGCCAGCATTTGAACGTGAACGTCTTAAAACGTGAGACTTTAGAAGATGCAGTAGCTAACCCTGAGAACTACCCTCAGCTAACAATCCGTGTATCGGGTTACGCTGTTCGCTTCAACTCTCTAACTCAAGAACAACAACGTGACGTTATCGCACGTACTTTCACAGAGTCTCTATAAGAGCTAAGTACAATAAATGATAAAGGCGCAATTAGCGCCTTTTTCTATTGATCGATTTTGCTAACACCATTACTAAACAACTTATTTAATCCACACCAATTTAATATGCACTCCTACATACATTGAAACCTACTACCTTCTTCTGTCCAGTCGCTTAAATCCACATCAATTCCCAATCTTGATACTTCGTTATAGATAAACGACACCGAAATCAAATTTAGCTTTTGATGACTCACAACTCCGTATTGATGAATTCCAATCTTTGTCGTATTATAGTGATATTCATTGAATTATTTGGATGCACTCGATATGCAACAAGCTGAGCTAGAAATCAGATTTCAAGCAGGTGAATTAACCAAAGCCATTGTAGTTCCAGAAGCATTTGGCACAGATTGGAATCTAATGCTACAAGGGAAGAACAAGTCAACACAATACACCGTTACTCCACAACGTGGAGATGATGCTAGAAAATTCAAAACCATTGATGCAGCAGCGAAAGTTGCACGCAAAATTGGCTTTATTGAAGTGTCAGTAAAGTTTCCAGAGCTAGTTAGATAGGCGCTACACGCCTATATTCATTTATATTCGTTACTTCTCCGTTCAAAGAGGAGTCATCAAGTGACTTTATTGCCTCCTCTCTTTCATTGATCGGTATTTTAAAGAACAAAGCTGTTACTGTTTGATGATACTCAGACTGATACTCTTTTAGGGTCTGTTTTGCTTGCTCTGCATCCTTTTTATCACGGGCACTCTCGGCTTTTAGCTCTCCATTTAAAGCCTTCAGTTTATCAACCTTTTTAGTCAAGCTCGCTACATCATCACTATGATTCTTGTTAGGGCTAGGGTTCTCTATCAACTTAACAATATCAGGGTGATGACGAAGAGCGCCAACAGATAGTCCAGCTTCCTTTTCGACATTTGACTTGTTTAGTTTTACAACATTTTTCTTTTTCAGATCTTTATGCGTGTAGGTCTGCTCTTTAATTCTAGAGATTGCATCGAGTAGTGCCTTACGAGAAGCATCCTTGTTACGAGCCATAGTTACCTCTATATGTTTTGTACAGGGATTAACTGAGAGACATCATCTGGTATCTCAAAGACTTCATGTGGGAAGTTTAGATCAGACATGATTTTCTCTGCCGAGCGTATGTCCATCACATACTTCGAAGCTGAACTGCCATTAAGCTCCCCCGATTCCTGTAAAATTAGTAGGTCTCTCATAGCCGTCATTCGTATAGATTCAGCCTCGCTTGCATCTTCAATAATATCCCAGCCACAATCAGTACATTCTGAAAGATCAATAGCAGCTCTCATTGCGCACTGCCTCTTTGTGCAGTACATACCCTTCCCAATCACATGGACATGCACCTTACCAGTTCTGATTTCCTCTTTCCAAAATCTAGGTAAAAGTTTTCTGCCATTAACGCCTTGGTCAAAAAAGTTAGCGTTATCAATAACTTCCTTCAAAAGATTTTTACCTAACCCTCCAGCCAAGCGCTCTTTGTTTGCTAACTTGTTATAGGTGCGAGACATTACTCTAGCTGAACGCTCCTCTCTTTCCTCTTTAATTTCACCAAAAATTTTCTTCAATGAGTGTGCATTTTTTGCGTACCAACGTGTCATAGCAATAGATATATGACCCAATTGTTGCTTTAACTGTGGGAAGTCCATTAACTCTAGACCAATCAGGTAGAACGCAAAACTTCTTCGGCATTGGTGGTTTGTATAAGGAAAACTATCACCAACTTCAAGGAGTCTGCTATGTTCTGGATTAGATGCCCTAAGGGCATCTAAATCATGAGAGTTCAAAACAAATGTATCTTTGTATAAACGCTTTATGGTCTCTCTAATTGTTTGTCCTAATCCGACCTTTTCAATAGGTCTTGGGTGGTACACCTCTGTTAAGGCTGCAAAGAAGGTACTGTTGGAACCTTCTTCAAAGCGCTTTCGATAAGGTCGATGGATAGCGTTGAGAACATGAAAAGCCCTAAAGCCTGTCCGATTTGTTATATAGACGTCATCGGCAGTCTGAGAATCTAGAGTCAACTTCTCCTGCTTTGTTGTAAGCGCATAAATAGTATTAATTCCTATTTTAATATGATCCCGAGCACCATACACGGGAGATATCCCAAAAAGCTCACCAATTCTCATACCACTTAATGCCATCACTAAAAATGCCGCATTGGAATTAAGAGCACGAAGATACTCTGAAAACTCAGACCTAACTCGAAAAGACTTCGAGCCAATTTTAACCTGAAAATCTTCCCAAATACCTCTAGCTTTAGAGCCATTCCAGTTTGCGCCAACACAACTTGCCCAAACATCCTCCCACAACGGCTCTTGCTCATTGTCAATGATTGGAATGCCTTCACTTTCAAACACCTCACGGATACTGTTAGCTTTAGAATCACTTGGAATGGCGCTTTCCAGTGACAACTCACCTCTTCTAACTTTTCTCATTAGTTCAGACTTTACTGAACTCGAATGAGTCAGGAAAACTTCAACTGCATTTTCAAGCTCTACTCTATTTTTGTATGCTTCACTGATTTCAGAAATAGCACAATTCACCATTTCAAAGTAAATCCTGAATGGGATAACAAAGTGTTGATCAGGCGGTAACACTGGCAAGCTAAAATGTTTCGGCTCCAACGATTTATTTATCTCAATCTGGATAGGCAATGACTCTTGGCACTGAACCAACCTGTTAATCGCAGATAAGACTTTATTCCCCTTAACGTTAATGTTCAGACCGCTCTCTTGAAGTCGAAATATGGTATCTTCATCGATATCAGAAAAGCTAGTAATCCCAATTTCTGTAGCATGTTTGGCTATTACTGTGAGCTTGCTAACCGTATCAACAATCGATGTATATGAATATTTACCGTAATCTGTCAGCAGCTCTACAGCAGCAAAGCACTTGATTTCATTGCGTATATTTCTTGGTAAAATATAACCATCAAAGCCTTTCCTTGTTGAGTGGTTAAATAGCAGGCGATTTGTTTGATAGCCGTCACCAATCTGGCTTAGATCCCATACATTTTGCTCAAACAGCACAGGAAATTCAGAATTACTAATTACCGCAAGTGATTCCAACTCATCCCAACTTCCACGTTCAATTGCTGGCAAAAGTACATCATCAACATGGTCGGTATCGATATCGTCAACAAACTCTTCAAAGCTAACCTTTGCGCCACTTGCTGCTTTAATAGTTTTCATAGTGCTCCCCAGTTAGTCTATGCATACAAAAAATAGCGACCATTCGCCTCTAGTAAAGCCTCAGCTTCTTTAAGAACATTTTCTGATATGTTTTGAGATACGATTTCTTCATATGACTCGATTCGATTATCCAACTCCTCATTTTCAGGATGAAGATCAGCAGTATCAATTAGTGACTCTATAAATGACAAAAGTTTATAGACCTGATTAGGTTCATCGACCAGTTTGGCATTGAGGCACTCATGGCATTTATCAAATTGGTAGCAATGGAGTTTTGATGAATCATCTATGACTCCCATTTTTTTTGCTGCTGCCTGAGCTAGCTTATCCTCTTGGCCTTCGAACTCTGGCTTACCATCACAACATGTGCCATTGGGATTACTAGGCTTGCCTCTTTTCTTGTATTCGTCAAAAGAGAGCACTTCAACCCTCCAAGTATCCCTAACCTTTTGCTTTGCCTCTTCAAGCTCCACACCTTTAATAACCAGCTCAATTACATCTAATGCTTGTGCAATAATCTCATTATTTAGCCCCTGATGACCGTTGGCATAATGTTCTTCGAACACTTTTTTAGAGTTCTGGAGGACAGTCATAGCTGTGAGTTCAGAACCATGTCGATACTCGTTATCCGCTACGGTTTTGCGGAATCGTGTAGAATTTAACGTGCAAAAGAAATGGCTAGGTGTAAGCCCTATCCTCGATAGAAAAGGAGCAGTAACGGGGTACGAGTTAAAGAAGCTAGTTTCACCGCTCCGTCCTTGTGGAAATAGATAAGACGCACCCTTGGTAGGCTCAATATTATAGTTTGAGCCATCAATACTTGATTTTGAAGTGTGCTGATTACCCTTTTTACGTTTTCTAAACAGAGGGTTTCTTGCTGTTGCCCAGTCTTCTATTTTCTTAACAACTGGCAAAAACACCTCATCAAGGTAAAAGGTAATCACAGCGTTCTGAGCATCTTCTGATTCTGAGCTTATCAATGCAGAAGTACATGTCACGGTGATCTTCCCATTCTCATCAGGTGCTGAATAAAACAGTGGCAATTGAGCATGTCTTAATGATTGAGCCGTGAAGCATTGCATGAACGCAACTGAAAGACGGAGCATCAATGAAGTATGTTGATTACTGGTAGGCTGGTAATACTCTTTAGACTTTGAAATACGCCGAACACCCTCATCATCAACAACCCTTTTTACCTGCTCAACATAACTGTGCTCACAAAGCGAATTAATGCTCTCCGCCAACCTTTCCGCTAACCCGACACGCTTATCCGCAAATAGCTCTAACTTTCGTGGAACGTTATCATTTTTAAAATCAGTTTTAAGTTCTGTAGGCAAACCTTCATTATCTAGCTGATATAGCAACAAGCCGTGCTCATCAGGGTTAAAAGTAGATGATAGCTTCAGCAGCATGTTCAGAAATGCAGCCCCTGTACGTTTATCTACTCGTGCAGAGACTTCCTCTAATTCAGATTCGCCAATAACCCCTGTAACTTCCTTCGCAGCTCGACCTTTAAAGCCTTTAATAATGGCGTATTTTGAAACTTTTCCTTCGGATTTTTCCTTTATGAATTCAATTGGTCTTCGAACAGATGTAACTACAGAGTCATTGAAGGCCGTATAATGGCAAAAGAGGTGATAACCAATTTCCATTGTAAAATTAAATACTGCATTGAGCGTCATACCTTCTAGAAACAGTAATTCCACATCAAGGGTTTGTTTTTTCGAGCTAAGTGTATTCTTAGCTATGCTATAGGCGATGTCTTTTGAATCATCTGAAAAACGCCCCAACTCTTGCTCTGCAATTAAGATAGGGGTAAGTAAGAAAAACTTGTCATGCAAGCGCCTGAGTGTAGTGTCATGTTCATTTTTACTGAAATTTTCTAGCGCCTTTTTAGGCTTCCCTGCGACTGAAAAGTCTTTTAAGCCTTTGTCCCAATCAAAAACATCTAAACCAATTTCAGAGAGGGCATACTTCAGAAGTCTCTTTTTACCAGCGGCAGTTTTTTCTGCAATGCCCTCTACCTGCCCGTCGTCGTACATGTAAGAGTGGCTATGCTGACGCTCTGCGGATTCAACCAACCTCCACATATACCCCTTTGCACCAAAATATGACTTCCATGATTCTTTAGAGAATGTTTCAAGTTGTTGCCTATCAGCGTGTCGAATCAATGATCGTAAGACATGGTATAATTGTTGCCCCGTACTGACTCTATCTAACTCAAAGTGCTGTTTTATTGTTCGTTTCAGCTTATCAACCAAGGTTAGTCTTACACCGCATTCAACCTTCAGTTGCTCAATGTCAGCAAATACATAGTCTAGGCATGTAAGGTCAATCTCCCTAGTAACACCTTGCTTTGTGTATTTTAAAACATCATTGTCATATGGAGATTCTTTTCTATTCTCAAGGTCAGAAACGTACAAATCCGAAATGTTACTTTTCGCCATCAGCAGCCTCCTGTGCTTCCTGATTCCGTCTCAACGCAGCTTCCTTGTTGAGCTTTAGGTCTTTTAAAAAATTGATATAAACCATAGTGTCTGTTGATTCGCTGTGTCCCATAAGGCTTTTCAGTTCGCTGAAAAAGAAGTCCAATGGCAAGTCCGAATCTCTCACTTTTTGCAGTAGAAAATCTGTTGCAAAAGTTGCTCGTAAATCATGGAACTTGTAGTACCAAGTTGTGTGAACAAGTCGAATTTCAGATCTCAGATCTGACCAAATTCCTTGAATTGTATTTGGGTGAATTGACCCTAGGAGAGTTCTATTACTGAGAAATAAGCGGGGCTCAAACTGGCTCCCCTCGGACAGCGTGCCTAACGAATCAACTATGCTTTGTCTACCTTCTGAAATCTTATAGTCATAGAGTAATGTCATTAGAGATGCTGGTATTTTAGTGACTCTTGAAAGGTCATTCTTAGTTTGGACACCATTTGATGTATTTAGCGCTAGTTCGCACTCGACCTCGCCTAAAGATGGTTGATAGATTGCCCCTTCGTTCAATGAGGCAACTTCTTTAATTCTAAGCCCTCCTTTGTAAGCCAACTCAATCATTAGTCGATTACGCACCGAAAACTCAACTCGATTTATATAAGTGTCGAGAACCTCTAATTCATACTCTGGTAATGGCTTCAGTTTCTTATGTGGTGGGACTTTTGCGGAGCGAGGGAACTTATTCATGACACTAGTTGTTTGAACCACAATCTCATAATTTCTTTTTGTGTGGCTCAACATATCTACATTCTTGTTAGATTTACGAGGTATTCGCTTCAGTGTGAATTCAAACGGTTTTACTTTATCAGACCAAACTAGTACACCTTCTCGATTCATCCATTTGTAAAAATCGACAACAAATCGCATGTACGTCTTCGCTGTAGACAAGGCGAGCTTTAACCCTGCTTCATGATCACCGATAACACACCGAACAAGAAAATCAGCAAATTCACACCCAACACCATCAGAAGGATCTGCAAATACATCCCTGTAAGACTTATCTGTTAAATCAAGCCATCGAGTAAACATCAGCAGGGCTTGGGCACGAGTAGCAATAGACTGGGTCTTACGAGCGTAGACTGTTAGATAGAGGTTTTGTGGGTATACCAATTTACCTAGAGAAGTAACGATCTGAGGAAGTTTGTTTTCTTTTTTCTTAGAGCGAGATGGAGCATAAGGCTCAATCTCACCTTCACCATTAACTCTAACTTTTAATTCTGGGTATAAATCACAGTTAAGAGTAGTGAGAGCATAGGAATAATATCCTTTACTATCGGCCCCCTCATTTCTATTAATCAAAAGTTGTTTACCACAGGAGTGGGAAAGTCATTGACCAATGGCAGCGGTAAAAAGGTTGTACTACACCAGCTTGAATTTTGGATAAGGGGGGCTTGAATATTAATCACTCGAAAACTCATTAGATATGAAATTACAACTAACATATCATAAAGCAGCTTCAGCAGCAATATTTCCAATTGTACAGCACACAAAGACCACTGGTCAAGTGTTTTATTGCGTAAACATCAAACTAGAGCGTAATCGACTAAAGAAAGCTACTTACTCACTTACAATAGAGTAGGACAAAGGTATGGCGTAAGCCCATTAACAAAATAAAACAACCACCGAATGGTGGCTGTTTTATTGGCTACAACAGCCCGCTCACTAACAAACATTGTAAATATTTAAAGAGGTCTATCTTCTTTGTTGTATTGGCGTAAGACCGATTTAACGTGATATCTCACTGCAACCAATACACTAACACTTAGGGTTAAACATAAACCAAAATTAGCATTAACAAATTCAATCATGTGTGAAGCTTCCTTATGGTGCATTTCACTACTATACATAGTTAGCCATTTACCACAATGTTGATGAGGATAGCTCAAGATAAACGGATGAATTGGAGTTAAACTCAGAGATAATCAAGCAGTCCAATCCTAAATAAATAAGTAACTCAATCCTAAATAAATAAGTAACTGTGGTTGATAGTTTGTTGGCACTGTAGATTTGGATCTTGTTGATAAGAAAGAACTTGGCTACGAGGATGCGTCCTAACATCACATATCTACCGGAAATACAAACTCGCTTTTGTCCCAAAGCATGGCGGCATAACACGCCTCTGAACATAAACGAGTTTGAGTCAGCTACCACATTGCGTCTTCGGATAAGCTGAATTAAGTAAAACCAAGTAAGCGAGCCTAACTAACAAGGCCTTTCAAATTAGCTTTGAGTATATCTCTTACTTCATCAGGAGAAATACCCCACAACTCTGCCATATACGGAATAACACTGGCCGCATCGGATGGATATAGAATTTTTCCTTTCACCTTGGCAAATGGACCATCTGTTTCCAATAAAATTCGATCTCTTGGTAGCCAAGAAATGACATTCTTCGCTCTTATCGAGAACAACATGGCTGGTCCTATAGAAAAATAACAACCAAGATCGATTGCTTTCAATACTTGTCTTTTTGTTGCAAGAAACCAATGAAGAATAGGAGTGCCCGCTTTGGGGTGCTCTCTTAAGCATTCTAAAACTGCGTCAACTGCATTTAGGCTATGAATAGTTAATATCTTATCTTTTTGAGATTCACATTTTTGAAGAATATGATTAAAAACAATCAACTGGTCGTCAAAATGTTCTTTATAGCCCTTTGAACCATCAAGTCCAATCTCTCCAATATACCGTGTTTCTTCTATCAATGTATCAAACAGGGCAAGCTCGTTTTTTCTCTGATGAGCTAACTGGGGATGCAATCCAAGTGCCGTCCGACAGTTTTTAATATCACGCGTTAAATTAACAGTACCTTTGAAAGCCGAAGGTACTGTCGTAACGGATAATAGATAGCAACCAGTATCACTGATGTCTTTTAAAACCATGTCATAATCGGGGTAAAGATCGACATGACAATGCATATCCATCATTATATTTTATTCGTCTCAAGAAACGTTTCCACTTCTTTGAGTCCACGTCTAATTGTAGACTCTAATTTTTCTCTTGTAGTTTGTTCATTCGGTAACGAGCCACTTTGTCTAATCCATCCCTTGTAGTCTTGAGATTTATTAAGCCTAATAATTGCAGTCTGCACCGCATGCAAATCATCTCTAGTATCTTTATCGTTATGAACAAATTTTAAGTTCTTACTAACGTATGGTGCATCTTGTTTGAACCCCGCATGATGGACAGATGAACGTCTAATTAAGCAAGGAACACAATGACCACACTGCATATGTTTTCGATGCCAATGACTACAGGACACGCTCAACGGAATGGCCTTAGCAATTGCAACTTGATCAACACATTCCTCTAACATTTCACCCTTTGTTTGAAATTGGTATGGGTTAACAAATGTCACGTTAAATCCAGCATCTTTTAAGAGTTCTTCAAGACGATTCAAGAAATATGGGTGAGTAGTCCGTGTACTGTGGCTACCAATTCGTCGCCTTGTGAGTGGAGGGTTGATTGAAATATACCCATTCTCGGGAACAATAATTGTAGAAATACTACTATCTTCGTTAGCATTTCTCAGAGCAGAAATCCCCAACACAGCCATAGCTAAAAAGTTAAAGCTTCTTCCACGCATCGTGACATCAGTTTTACCTTTCAATCCAGCCATTAAACTAGGTGAAATGCTATAAGAAAGCTCACCATACTTAGACTTTAAAAGCCTCTTGATGTTCTCTTGTTTAACACCATCTCCACGGTAAGCATGACTAAGCAAAAGCGGTTTATAATTGGATTTACCATTTAGTATATCTATTGCGCCAACAGCACTATCTAACCCACCAGAGAAAAGACAAACTGAGTTTAGTCCTTTGAAGCTATTCAACCTTGCTTTTGATTTGTTACTAACAATAGGTTTAGGCACCTCAAGCAAAGTTTTCGTAAACGTAAACTTCCACTGGTCACCAGTTAAGAAGCTCAAGATAGAACTAAGACGCTCCGATAAATTTCCCCATAATTTTTCGTTAATAACCGGAATATGCAAGTGCATAACCCTTGACCACGCATCTGCCGCATTACCTCGAAGTTCAAATGTCTCAGCAGCAGTAACGGCACTAGCTATGGTTATCAAATCTAAAGCATCCGCATCAATACTAACCCCAAGCTCACGTACTTTCTTTAGTAAGCTACCCGAAGCTCTACTGTGCTTAGAGCTATCGTGTGGGTGCGTACCGAAGAGTTGCACTGGGTGGCAAGTCTCGGAATACTCGGGAAGCAAAGAAGGATTATGGTTAAAGTAGAAATTAATCATTAAAAGACTCCCATTCATCTACAGTCTGCGATATCGCGTCAATTTGAATTTTAGTGATATTAGCCTGCGATAAATGCCCTCCATTATCACTCGTGATCTTTTCTACTTTAGATTGAGTTATCACTTTTATTAGATCCCTTAATTCTTCTTCCATTTTGTGATGTTTACTAGCGTGTTCAGCATGGAACCAAGCCTTGCCCATTCCATCAACAACATCCTGAAAAATCAGATCAGTTAAATAGCAAGATATAGCTTCTGTTACCACATCATCTGTAAACATGGACTCATCAAACTTTTCTTCATCAGGCAATACTTCCGCTAATGCAAAATCTATTGCTAAACGCACAGATTCAGCATCACCGTTATCAGGTGTTAGATGATCGCTAATACGATCTATAGCTTGGTCAGTAGTTAATCCATTTAACTCAGATAGAGAAAGGGTTCTATCGTTATACTTAACGCTGTCACCTTGCATCATCCCCAATAGACCGGAGCCAGCAGTGATACCGCTCGCTAGCCTGCGGCTCACTCCAGAACCTCCACCGGAGCTTCTAGAGTATTTCTTAAGAGAGCCTCTCAAATTAGAGCTGTCACTTCCTGACTTTGCGTAATCCCCAAATGCCCTTCTTGCCCCTGTCAGTCGATTTGGTGACGGAATATTAGGAACTGAGCCCGGAATCTGCTCTTGTACTTTTCCATTATCAACTTCCTGTGGTGGTACGCTAACGTCAGCTCCATTATCAGAACCAACTTCCACTGAACCGCCTTGCTCTGCCCATGGTGGTAACAACGGGCTCTTATTATTAGGTCCGGTACTTGATGCTGAAGTTCCCATTATTTAGTTGCCTCTAGTTCTTTAATCAATGATTCTAGCCATCGTTTCTTGGGAGCTTTCTTCACGAAAGCTAAAAAATTAGCCTTACACCTATCATCATGTGCTGCCAATTGCCTTGCTCCATATATTCCGGAGGTTTTTAGGCCCCATTCTTCAACTTTACGCAACTCTTCGATGAGGCTATCCATCACAGATATGTACTCTTCACTAGCTGTAAGTTCAATCAGTTCAGAGCTCGCTTTACTGGATCTAGTTTTCTGTTTCAACAATCCTTCGAGCATTTTTTGTGCTGCGCCTGACATGACGCTATTAACAGAGCCCATCGGGATATTTTGTCTACTCAAGTATGCTGCCGCTGTTAGATCTACACCTGTAAACAAAGGTTTTAATCGAGCCCATTTTTCTAGGAAATGAACTTCTTTCTTCCATTCATCAGGTAGCCTTTCGATATCAAACTCTTTATCTGTTCGTTCGAGTTCTTCAATGAGTTCTGGTTTACCACTCTCTGAATCAATGAGCTCATACAGCCTATTTGTTGCTTGAATACCCATGCAGCGTTCAAAAATTACTAGCTTAGTTATTGTTCGCTCATCTAGCTGCATACCTCTACGATGTGCAGTTTTTTTCCTCATCTTAACTTGATTAAGTAAGCGCTTTACGATTCTTGGGTTGCCGTTTATGTTCGCAGACTCTGCCAATATTGGAGCCATCTGTTCTGCTATCTTAAACTCTTCTCTAAGCTCAGCGTCATCAAGCTCACACCTTTCGAGTAAATCATCTACCGAAATCTGTCCCTGTTTCCAAGAAAACCTGAGTGATTCTTCCAACCCTAGCCTCAAGCGGTCGAACTCTTTTATTGGGATACCTCTGTCTTGGGCAATTAGCATTATCAGATAGGCTCTAACCTCAGCAAAACCGGGCTTTGGAACATGTACAGGGATTTGAATCAGTTTATCTAGATAGTCAGTTTGGTGACGTACAGAAGCTCCCTTATGGAAATGAGGAATTGCCAAGCGAATCATGTCAGGGTCAGCCGCAACAACAAATGCAGTATTTGGCATGAACAAAAACAATCTAATTGCTTCTAGTGTGGATATCGTATTCTCAGGTAAACATCTATCTAAGTTATCAACATAAACAATTACAGGTTTATCAAAAGCCTTTAGCAACGATATATAGGATTTTCTAAACTCTCTAATTTCTTTTGGAGGAGAGAATTTCTTCTTAGCTTTTACAAGTCCTTTAGCCTTTTTACCAACCTGACCTATTGCTTTAGCATCTTTCTGAGCTGCTTCGAAATCCAAATCATCATCTTCATCAAAGGCATCTCCAGCCCAACCAAAAAAGTTCTGAATTGCACCGAATGTCGGCATTCCAGAAATAGCAGCAGCACCTTCAGCCATAAGCCCCATAAACCTTACTTTGTCGATGCGCTTAGCAAAATCAAGTGCCTTTTCAAGTAGCTTTTCATCCTCAGCGGCAGCTTCAACCAATTGTGCTGCTATAGTCTCCAACAGTGCAGCTTTTGCATCGTCGTATCCTTGAAATGTCCATGCATCAAAATGAATCTGGATGTACTCTTGTTCTTCCTTCTCAAGCGCTTTAGCGGTCAACTCTAAAATTGTTGACTTACCAGCACCCCAATCACCAAATACGCCAATAGATATTGGCATTAACTCTTTCTCTGTAATGAGATCTTTGATTGATTCAGCAATCTCATTGAAATTTAAAAAATCGATCTTAGATTCTTTATCTGACCACATGTTTATGTCCTGACAGTACTAATAACAACCGCGTCAGTATTGACTCAGCTGACTGATCCTCAAGTTAAATAAGATTCTATTGAAGGCGTTACTTCTCTGATATCACAAGTAAAAACAAATATGTGCTTTGTTTCTTAATAATTTTATCATTCTAATCTGTGAATTTAGCAATTCAAAGATAATAAAACTCAGTTTGTGAGGTAAGAGTATGAGTCAGAGACTTGCCAGATCAGTTTGACAAGAGGCTATGAGAAATTGTGCACCAGCGGCTGAACAAATAGGAAGTAACTCCTTTAACAAATTGGAAAGCAACTTGCTGACTAAATTATTCTAGTGAAGGTTTACTGCTAAAAAAACACGTTTGGGGGCATTTTCGAGCTAAAAAATGCCACATGTTAAAATTCAGATTGTGACGTTTTTGGACAGAAATCATTTAAATTCGATCGCCTAAATACCAACCACGACATTAGTTTATGTATGCTAACTTGCGACACCCAACACCACCTTAAGTACGAAAGAGTTTCGCAATCTACAGTCTCTAGCCACACCTTTAATTCCACCTAAATATCTGTGATAATTACAAAAATCTAGTTTTACTAAGGCTTGGGGAAAGTCCCAAAATAAATTGCTCACCTACCAATTTGGGGCCTTGTAATTTGAGTAAAGGTACGAAGACAGTATGGATAAGGACACAAACTTTTTTACGGCATCGCAAATAGCTAGGTCTATTTCGATTCCATTCGCTGATATAGAAGAGATGCTAGACCCCTACATATACTTCAAAGGCCTAATTTTTAAAGGTGACAAAATCAGTTATGTTGACGGTTATTTTATAGTCCACAAAACTGAAGTCGTTGGTCCCAAATTTACCCTAGAGGAAATCGAAAGTGGCTATGCGATCTGTGATCCGGATATGCCAGTTTTTAATTTCGTAGTTGAGGTTAAAGGCACAAAATACAGCAATAACGAGGAATTAATTGGGAATGTTTACCTACTAAAAACTAAGACCGAGGTAGAAGATGAAGCGTTATTCTCATATGAACAGCTTTGCAAAATAGCATCAGAAATTGGATACCCTAAGCCAATCGAAAAACTTCAACTTCTCGCAAAAGACCATGCTTATGATGTGAAGGTTATCAACCAAAAAAGTAACTTTACTTTAAGTGCCGCCGCAAAAATAGCTGCGAATATTGAACCTATGGCATCAATAGAAATGCCATCACAGAGGTACTCATACAATCACTACCTTGAACTATTAAGCGACTGTATAAAAGGAACAAATCAACATGGATTTAAATTGCATACAGTAGAGCTTTGGACATCATGTAATGATGAGTTCGGTGAAAGGTATTCTAAAAATTACAAGAATGGAACGTTACTAAAACAGCGAGCAGTATTGGATTACGAGCTTACAATAATCTCAAAGCAAGAATTTTTAAGATGGTCTGAATATCAAAGATTAGATATTGGTTTGGATTATCAACCTGAAAGCATAAGCAAGTCAGTTGAATTACTAGAGATGAGACTTTCTGAATCAGAAGAGGAAATTTCACGATTAAGAGATTTACTCATTAATGAAGATTCGATGACTCCAGAAACCACAAATAACTCATACCCGCCTGAATTACAAATAGCTATTGATGCTTATGAAGAGCTATGTTTAAACGAAGCTACTCCTCCAACAAACAAAGTAATACAACACTGGCTGAAAGCAGAAAGCAAACAGAGAGGAATCACCCACAAGGATGGTTCTGATCAAGTTCAGGGATTGAGCCAAGTAAAGCTAGAGCGAATAGCTTCAATGATCAAATCTAGGTAGGAGAAAAACTAGGGGTAACCTAGGTAACCCCTAGCCTTTTAACAGGTAACCCCACTTGCCTAACCTCCCCTCTAATAAGTTTTAATTTACCTAAATCGACCCACAACCGGCAAAGGTAACTTATGATTGATTTGATAAAGGTTTTAGCCGATCTACCTACAGAAAACCTTCTGCTAATAACACTGATAATTTATATTCTCAGTGAACGGAAGAACTCATAGAACTGTAACCGTTGAGTCGTAAGAATCAACATATACGCAACGTAAAGTAGTAGCCTCTGTATTGGGGATAAATGGTTAAAAGGATTGCTAGATTCGTTATTTATGTATTAGCTCACGTATTGAAAATTTTCACTCACAAGAAGTTCGGCTTTTGATTGACTGCAATCAACTGATTTATATAATGTGCAAATCAGTGCAGTCAGGTTGCCATCACCATTGCGACTGCTCGTAAACAAAATAGATGGCAAAGTCTGAACTCCTCTTCCTGACTCTTCATGAGACTGAGAGGAACGTATTTGAGGAGTAGCCTATGGTGAAACGAGATAATGCGGGTTCAGCATCCTTACCAAAGCTCATCACTGCTTTTGGGGGATTGTTTGTAATTTTGGTTGCAAGCTTTGAACCCGTTACAGCTTTTGTGTGTGCATTGAGTGCGACAGGATTTCTGTCACGCTTATAGGGTTGGTAAGGTAAACCCGCTCGCTAGCTCAACAGCTAGCGGGTAGCCCTCTCCTTACTATACTTACTTAGACTGCCCTGATTTACTCTAGATTTTTAGCCAGCAACAACATTAAACTTGCAAGTCGATGAAAGAGATATTCAATATGACTGCTATCAGTAAGTTTAATCTGGCTTATCTCTGAGTGACGAATGAAGAATGCGTTTCCTATATTTGTCAAAGCCTTAGCTTCTGCTTCTAGTTCTGCTCGAAAATCAGGGTCAGATGAACAGTTGTCTAGTAAGGTGGCCAATGATTGCTTTTTTCTTTTCTCTGGTTCAGCGACTGTCTTTATGCGTTCAAAAGCGTCCCAAAGCTCTTTTAAAGCTTCATACCTAACTCGTACGTCAGTATTACAAATTTTTCTATTTGCATGCTCAAGTAGGTCATTTAGCTCCTGCTCAGATGTTTTCGGGGCTTGTTGAATAACAGAACTTAGAGCCCCACTCATAACCCTTTTAATTTGGCCGTCAGCTAGTAGCTCATAAGCCAAACCATTTCGAGTGAAAATGGTATTAACCTTCTCTAAGAAATCGGCTCGTCCAGTTGTACGATCAAACGAATCTATATGGTGATGCCTATAGTACGAATGATAACTTCCTTGTGTAGGCTTAGATACATTTGCGTAGCAAAACTGTACTAAATCTAGTGCGTCCAAATAGTTAGGAACAAACGGGACTTTTTTATGCGACCAACCATCAGGATTTTCGTCTTTTTCTGTAACAAGTGGGTATTCAATTCCCAATATTTCAGCTTTTAGAGCAAAGGTAAACCCTGTCTCATCAGTACCACAGCACCCTTGTCCATCAAGGCAAAGCTCTGGAAAATTTTCTCCAAAATATCCCGTATTGATTAGCTTTTGAATTAAAGCAACGAGCCCACACCAAACATTGTGCGGGATCTCATTGTTTGTTCGAGGCGTAGTACCTCTTTCTTGATCACTAAAGTACTTCATAATTGCCTCAATTTAGTTGACGCCTTGTTAGCTTTCATTTTTCGATTGATCAATTAGATCATTTCTCCACTCTGAAACTAAGTCGGAAAGTGTTTTATAACCATATTCTGAGTCAATTAACCCCTGAAATTCATTTATCAGAAATTCACAGTCCATTGAGAATGCTGTTAGAACACGTGTAGTGTAATTATCAGGCCAAGTATCGCTCCACTCATCTCGGTGCTTGAAATAATTGGCAGTACAATTAACCATCTCTATTAGAGAATAACCCTGAACTTTTACACGGTGATTTTGATATGCTTTTTCTTTGGTCAATTTATTGAGCCCTAAGCTGACTCGGATTTCGTTAATATCTCGTAAGCTACTGATGCAGTAAGCTTGAGCTGAAACAAGCAAAGAGCCGTAAAGAACTTCACCGTATTCGTTCATCCACACCCCATCGAACCAAGGTTCAGTGCGGTTCCTCTCAAACAACTTTGCGATACCTGCTTGGATCGTTTCCTCTACATCGATTAATGGGCCAAGGCCATAGTCAACCTCAAAAATATTCATATTGCTCCTGAATGCTAACGCCTTGTTAGATACTCTGGCTCAGTCCGATGTTACGCCTCAACACAGAACCAGACTTTATAAGGCTTTTCTTGGAAAGTAACTTAGGATGTAGTTGGTCTTCCAAATAGTCTGTAGGTAAACCCGTGTCTTCACGAACAACCCAAGAAGCATATGGTCGCTTTTCACCTAAAAACTGCTGTCCAACAGAGCGAGGTAATACTCCCAACACCTCAGCAACAGCGCCATAAGTAGCACGCACTTCAATTTCATTTAGGTAATCCAGTATTTTCAATACTACTTCTTCTTTTTCACTCATAATGCTTGCCTATATTTATGATTTTTTCGACTCTAAATCATTGTATATATTTCAAGAGTACTTGCTGTTTTTGGAGTGTTTTAACGCAAATGCCTAACAGCTCAATATGTCGATGTTGGATGTTTATCACATCCTTTTCCCCCCAAGCATACCTAAATACTGGATTGAATATACGAAGGTTTTTGTGTTTGTTCTGTGTGCCATGTTGAAACATTAGCATAGATAGGGATAAATCAAGCTAGCAGTTTTCTTATTGAAAAAGGTCTAACAAGCTTTGGGGGGAAAGTGTGCTAGGAATCATTAATAGAGGTAACTCCAGATGCCCAATATTGATGAGTAAATACAGCTGCGCTACTAGGCATTGTATGTCATCTACGACGCTACTAAAGTTTGGGTCATTTATAAGCTCTGAATCGAAAACTCACGCAACCAAGGTTTGGTGACCAAACTTTGGTTGCGTAATAAGTGTATGATTCAAAATATTTATTATACACCTGATCGGGTAAAGAGATGATAGTACTCTCATCCACGAACAACAATTGACAATACCATCAACAAGTGGAAGTATTGGCCGCTTTTTGAGGGCAAAATGTCGATCCCAACGAAAAATCATCTCCTATCTTCAACGAATGAACCTATTAGTGAACTATTGTCCGTTAAAGCTACAGATCCAAATTTAACTCCTTATAAACAGTCTGCTCTGAACTCAACTTGCCCACAGAAGCTGATTCATGGATCTAGAGTCACGCATCGTCATCTAGCTAGTAATATGACCACAGTGCCTTCAGTTTTAGAAGAATTGGCGTGGCGATTACCAAATGAGCCCATCTCAAAAGCCTTCAACGAATTGATTTATGACGTATCGCATCCCAACGAGGATGAGTTAAAGTTTCGTTTTGAATACACAGCTCTTAGTTCTGCCGAGAAGTATCAAATTATGATGTTCTCAGATCTACCTATATTGATCGCGCTGCTTTTATTTTTGGACAAAAAGCAAGCATATCGTGGTGGTCTAATTATGTTTACCACAGAGGAGATCCTTATGTTGACTAACCCACGTATAACCAAAAATTTTGAACCTAGATATCAAACAATCAATGACAGTTTGTTGCGTATTTTGAATACCAAAGTTGAGTTAATCACTTCAAGGTTGAGCAGAGATCATTTAAAGCTAAATTTTATAAGATATCAAACTAGTGAGGGCTCTCCTCAGTCTCTAATGACATTTACTTTAGTAGCCGACCTAGATGTTTTCCATCAACTGCTAAAATCAATATTCACATACGTATCGAGCTGGAATAGTTTGACTGGTAGTCAACGTCATAACCTGAGCCTCGACTATGGCGAATCATTTTATGATAGAGAGTTCTCGCAGGAAACGTCATCGATGAATCGTAAGATCAACAATATTTATCGCGCATATATTAGATCATAATTTGGGAGCACGGACACTCAATCAACTAAAATGAATAAAACTTAAAATCTCTATATGGCTATCTTCTTCAAGAGAACATAAGTCATGATTTTATAGATCTATATAAACAATATTTTAAGTCATACTGGAGTCGCAACGTTACACCTAAACGTTAACGTTCTTAAGCGTGAAACGCTAGAAGACGCAGTTGCTCACCCAGAGAACTACCCACAGCTAACTATCCGTGTATCGGGTTACGCTGTACGTTTCAACTCTCTAACAACTGAACAGCAACGTGACGTTATCGCACGTACGTTCACTGAGTCTCTATAATTTTTAGAGCTTAAATTAGAATACAAAAACGGCGCTCATTGAGCGCCGTTTTTATTTGTTCGAAAAACAAATGGACGTTACGGTTGAACTCGACGAAGCACAGCTTTTAGCGCTTCAAAATCGTTATCAAGATCTTCAGACAACAATTCCATCGCCGCGTGTTTTGCTAGCGGGCCAGGCAGTTCGATATCAGAACCTAGGATGTCATCAACCACTTCTTTGAATTTCGCTGGGTGTGCTGTACACAGGAACAAGCCAGTTTCGTTCTCTTGCAGTTGCTCTTCCAGTAGACGGTAAGCAATCGCACCATGTGGTTCACATAGGTAACCTTGTGCTTTTAGGTCGCGAACTGACTCAGCGCTCTGCTCGTCAGATACTTTACCTTTGCCTAGTGTATCTAAGCCCCAACCTTTCAGTTGGCAAAGCTCTTCGATACGAGGCCAGTTGTTTGGTTGGCTTACGTCCATCGCGTTCGATGTTGTCGCAACAGTCGGTTTTGGATCCCATTGACCTGTTTCTAGGTAACGAGGAACAGTGTCATTTTCGTTAGTTGCTGCGATAAAACGCTTAACAGGTAGACCTAGCGCTTTAGCCAATAGACCAGCAGTTAGGTTACCAAAGTTACCACTTGGTACAGAGATAACGAGGTTTTCACGTTGCTCTTTAGTCAGCTGAGAAGCCGCCTCAAAGTAGTAACAGATCTGAGCCATTAAACGGCTGATGTTGATCGAGTTTGCCGAATTAAGACCGATCTCTTTACGCAGTTCAGCGTCATCAAATGAGTCTTTAACTAGAGCCTGACACGCATCAAAGTCACCATCAATCGCCACAGTGTGGATGTTCTTGCCAAGCGTACAGAACAGCTTCTCTTGCAGTGGGCTGATCTTGCCTTTCGGGTAAAGAATCACAACATTGATGTCTTCCATGCCGTAGAAAGCATGCGCAACCGCCGCACCAGTATCACCTGATGTTGCCGTTAAGATAGTGATTTGACCACCATCAGAAACAGCTGCTAAAGATTGAGCCATAAAGCGGCCACCGAAATCTTTAAACGCCAGTGTTGGACCGTGGAAAAGCTCAAGCGCGTAAACGCCGTCTTTTACTTGGTTGATTGGTGCAGGGAATTGGAACGCTGCATCCACCATTTGGTCGATCTGTTCTTTTGGTAATTCATCACCAATCAATGCTGACAGAATCTTTGAGCTACGAGGGACAAAGTCCTCTGCTAGCAGCGCATCGATATCATCAAACTTTGGCAGTTCAGATGGGAAAAATAGACCTTGATTACGGCCTAAGCCTTGACGAACGGCTTGGCCAAAAGAGACTTGTTCATCATTTTCTTTGATGTTGTACAGTTTCATAACTCACTTCCTGTAACGATCGAACCCTGCTTATCTAGGCGACAAACGTGAACGAATCCTTCTTCATTTTGTACGTAATTTTGTTCTAACCAGCGTGCAACACGCTCGGCGACATCTTGTTCTTTGCAAATGCTAAATAGAGTTGGACCACTACCAGAAATACCAGTAGCCAGTGCCCCAGCTGACAGCGCGTATTTACGAGCATCAGCAAACCCTGGAAGCAGTTTCTCACGATATGGTTCAGCGATCACGTCTTTGATCATCTTCGCCGCCAGTTCAGGTTGACCTGAATGACACGCGTGGATAAAGCCCGCTAAGTGACGACCATGAGCAATAATATCCTGACGACGATATTGAGATGGTAGGATCTCTCTCGCTTCAGCCGTTGAAACCTTAATACCCGGATAAGCCATTACCCAGTACCAGTCGTCAAAACACGGTACTTCTTGGCTGATGATGCCTAGCTCTTCAAGCATGAGCTGCACACCACCAAGGTAACATGGCGCAACGTTATCGTAGTGGATACCACCTGAAATCTTGCCTTCCATTTCACCCATCAGAGCAAGCAGTTCAGTTTCATTCAGGGGCTCACCGTGAAAACGGTTTAGCGCATCCAGTGCCGCGACGATTGAACATGCACTAGAACCCAAACCTGAACCGATAGGCATGTTCTTTTCTAGTGTCATTTCTAAAGGCTTTAGCGTAACGCCTTTTTTATCAAGCTCTCTCGAGAACACCACCCAGCAGTCGTAAACGATGTTTTCTTTTGCTTCAGTTGGCAGCTTAGAAACAAAGCTGCCTGCAGTTTTAAGTGAGAATGGTTCATCACCGGCCTTAACCATAACTCGGTCACCTAGCAGCGAGCCATCCACTGGAGACACAGCGGCCCCCAGCACATCAAACCCTACACTGACATTACCGATTGATGCAGGAGCATAAACGACAACATCCATATCACTTGAACTCATTCTTAAACTCCTAATTTCCAACCAAGAGTACGCATCACATCAGAGAATACGCCAGCAGCTGTTACTTCAGTACCCGCGCCGTAGCCACGCAGTACTAGAGGGATTGGTTGGTAGTAACGGCTGTAGAATGCTAATGCGTTCTCGCCATCTTTAATCTTGAACATTGGGTCGTCGCCATCAACAGCAGCGATACGAACCTTACACTTACCTTCAGCGATTTCACCCACATAACGAAGTACTTTACCTTCTTCTGCTGCGATAGCTGACTGCTCTTTGAAGTAAGCATCCGCTTCTGGTAGGCGAGCCATGAACTCTTCAACCGTACCTGAATCATCAAAACCCGGTGGCAGAGCTTGGTCTACTTCAACATCTTCAAGTTCAAGCGCCATGCCTGCTTCACGAGCAAGAATAAGCAACTTACGCGCCACATCCATACCAGATAGATCATCTCGAGGATCCGGTTCAGTGAAGCCGCTATCTTTTGCAATATTGGTTGCCTGGCTCAGTGTCATACCTTCATCAAGCTTGCCGAAGATGTAAGACAGTGAACCTGAAAGAATGCCGTTGAACTTATCAAGTTCATCACCTGCAGAGATAAGATTCTGTAGGTTTTCGATGACCGGTAGACCTGCACCTACTGTTGTCTCGTACATCAGCTTACGACGTGAGTTGCGTGCAACTTCACGAAGCTGATGGTAGTAAGCCATGCTTGCTGTGTTTGCTTTCTTGTTTGGTGTTACTACGTGGAAACCAGCCGCTAGGAAATCAGCGTACTGCGCCGCAATACCTTCGCTAGACGTACAATCAACCAATACTGGGTTGATGATGTGGTTACGTTGAACCAAAGCCGCTAAACGCGCTAGGCTGAACTCTTCAGTCGCACTCGACATACGGTCACGCCACTGCTCTAACGGTAGACCATCGCTGTCTAGCAACAAACCTTTACTGTTTGCTAAACCACATACGCGAATCACGATGCCTTTTTCAGCCAGTTTGCCTTGCTGACGTTGGATCTGGTCAACAAGCTCGCCACCAACACCGCCGACACCCACAACGAATACATCTAGGAAGTGCTTAGAGTTAAATAGGTTCTCGTGACACGCTTTGATTGCTTCAGAGATTTTGTCTTCAGGGATAACCGCTGAAATAGCGCGCTCTGAAGAACCTTGAGCAATAGCAACAATGTTGACGTTCACTTCAGCTAAAGAAGAGAAGAACTGAGATGCTACGCCACGTGAAGTGCGCATACCGTCACCCACCAGCGTTACAATCGCAACGTCATCCATGAACTCAACTGGCTCTAACAGGCCATCTTTAAGTTCAAGTTCAAACGCGTCTGACAACACTTGTTTCGCTTTCACCTTATCAGCCGATTCAATACAGAAGCTGATGCTGTACTCAGAAGAAGATTGAGTAATAAGGACAATAGAAACGCCAGCAGAAGACATCGCGCCGAATACACGACTCGCCATACCTACCATGCCCTTCATGCCTGGGCCTGATACGTTAACCATGGTTAGGTCACTTAGCGTCGTAATACCTTTGATTGCTAGGTTATCTTCGCCAGTGTCTTGGCCAATCAAAGTACCTGCGCCTTGTGGGTTGAAGCTGTTTTTGATCAGACAAGGAATGTGGAATTGCGCAATAGGAGCAATGGTTTTCGGGTGTAGAACCGAAGCACCAAAGTAAGAAAGCTCCATCGCCTCTTGGTAGCTAAGAGACTTGAGCAGACGAGCATCATCAACTAAGCGTGGGTCACAGTTGTAAACGCCATCGACATCAGTCCAGATTTCACAGCAATCAGCACGTAGACACGCCGCTAACACAGCCGCTGAGTAGTCAGAACCATTACGACCTAGTGTGACTAGCTCACCTTTTTCATTACCCGCAGTAAAGCCAGGCATGATGTTAACGTGACCTTTAGGAAGTGGAGATTGTTGGAAGTTCTGAGTAGAGACATCCACATCGACCATAGCTTCAAGGTGATCGCCTTTAGCGTATAGGTATTGGACAGGGTCAATCAGGCTTGCTGGTTGGCCTTTCGCTTCCAGTACCGCTTTCATTAACTGGATAGAGATTCGCTCACCTTTACTGATGATGCGAGCATTAACGTGGTTCGGGCACATACCAAGTAGGTTGATGCCATTCACGAACTGCTTTAGCTGAGCAAGAGAGGTATCCACCTGCTCTTGAAACGCGGCACCATCGATAGAAGGCACGACCGCTTTGATCTCTGCAAACAGTGTGTTAAATGAAGATTCGATCTCTGTAATCTGTGCGTCAGCTTCACCATTTTTCAGTGCAGCTTCAATAACAGCGACCAACTTATTGGTTGTTTTTCCTGGAGCCGATAGTACAACGGCTAGCTCTTCTTGCTGGGCATTATTAGCGATGATATCAGCCGCTCGTAAAAAACGATCTGCATCAGCTAATGATGAACCTCCAAACTTTAAAACGCGCATCCCTTTCTCCATAAGTCATAAAAATGGTACAAAAAAAGGCCTGTATCTTGTTGGATACAGGCCTTTTTTTTAAAATCCGTTACTTAGCAGCCTGCCCCAACAATGTTAATGTCGGTAATAATAATGGTTGTGGTCATTACTAGGTGGCTTACGTGCTGCATATCAAATTCTCTGCTTGTGCTTTACTCTACGTGTATCAATTTTTACCACTGGACGTCAATGAAAAGTTGCGTTTTTTTTACATTCGCACCGTTTTTCAGAGCAAACCGTCATTTAAGGGATAAAACACCCTGTATAAACCTTCACTTAAGATACTGGATTTACTCATTGAACAGGCAAGAGTGATCAATTGCATATATAGTCATAACAAAATGCTATATCGATTGTGCAGCGAACGTACAAGTTCTGTGCTTTAATTGAACGATAACGTTCGAAGAACAATAATAATGACATCAGGAGTGGGAAATGAAGAGATTACTTATTCTTTTGGCTTTTGCTATGCCTGTTGTTTGTTCAGCGAATAGCTTGCCTCTACTACCCAGCCAGATCGATAGTTCTTCTCATAAATTCTTTATCTCCACACAAAACGCGTCGAGTGAAAGCTTCGATACTTGGAAGATAGACAGTGGCTACTCTTATAGCTTGTTTTCAGATGTGGATCTTTACGTCGGTACACGTATCAATAGTGCGGCACTGAAACAGGAAAGTGGATTCTTGAGTGGTGTCAGTTATCAGTTCTCAGAAAGAGTCTCTTTTAACAGTTCTCTACACACCTATAAAGACGAGACCGAAGACAATGAGAAATCGGTAGCCGCAGAGGTTTCCAGCCGAGTGCAACTAACAGATAACCTAGATTTGCATGCCACCCTTGATTATGAAGAGTGGCAGCAAGGTGTTGAAGTGGGACTAGGGTTTCGCTTTTAGTCTCTTTAGCTTGTTCTTTATTAACAGATTAGTGCGGATTGAGATCCAAACTTTTAGTACATCACAAACCATTCCCCGTTCTAATCTATCAACGGCATTCAATTTGAGTCAGTTACGATTCAATTAACAGCTCAGATGAAATTAACACGCCATTCCAATCGGCATAAATATAGTCACCAGGCTGAATCAGTTGATTATGTATAGAGAGTGTCACATTCACTTGGCCGACACCGCGTTTCTCTGTTTTGAATGGCGATGCACCTAACGCCTGAACGCCAAGGTCCATTTGCGACATCATGCCTACATCACGCACCGCACCGTTTACAATCACGCCTTCCCAACCGTTTTCTATCGCGAGAATAGCGAGTTGATCGCCAAGCAGCGCCTTCTGGCATGAGCCATTTCCGTCAACGACAAGCACTTTGCCACAGCCGTCGGTCTCTAAAACCTCGCGAACCTTGGAATTATCGTGATAACAACGAACTGTTACAATTTTTCCAAAGAACGCACCACGTTGGCCGAAGTTCTGCAATGGCATGTTCAGTAGGGTGACTTCGCTTTCAAACTCATCACACAAGTCGGGTGTTATATCGTGCATATATCCTCCGTGAGTAAGGCGTTACCGGTTATGTCAGGCTAGCCTCTATGCTTTTATATGTTATTAAAATTAATCCTTTGTTTTCATTGTTCTATGCTCAATTTATTACTCAATAAAAGTTGATTGAGCATATTTATCTACTAGACTCTTAAGACAGCTTTCAGCTTCCTTGGTTCATAATCCGGTCTTTAGCAGGCAAGATGTGCGAAGCATCTCGAATAATCATTCTTGTTTTGGTGCTAAATAGTCACCATAACATTGGTTAAGTTGTAGCCATACTATTAAAGTTTGTTGCGATACGGCAATTGATGTAAATCAACAAAGTGAATGGAATTAACATTCTCGCGTTGTTAGCATGCTGTTAACATTATAGAATCCACTCCAATCACTAAAAGAATGATTGAAAGGCGTACTGGATCTACGTTATTGGGCAATACTTCAAGGAAGGCAGATAGCTGGAAGTAAGTGTTTTTTTGAAAACTTTAAGTTATCATCAAAAATACATTACCTGTATGTTATGTTTTTGCCTAGAATTTATTCTATTAGCACAGTTTCGTCACAAATTTAGGTACCGCCAAATGCAAACCCCGCAGATTCTTATCGTTGAAGATGAGCAAGTAACTCGTAACACTCTAAAGAGTATTTTTGAAGCAGAGGGATATGCTGTTTTTGAGGCTAGCGACGGTGAAGAGATGCACCAAGTGCTATCTGACAACCAAGTTAACCTTGTAATTATGGACATCAACCTTCCAGGTAAGAATGGCCTACTACTTGCGCGTGAACTACGTGAGCAAGCAAACGTAGCGCTTATGTTCTTAACTGGTCGTGATAATGAAGTTGATAAGATCCTTGGCCTAGAGATCGGCGCTGATGACTACATCACTAAGCCTTTCAACCCTCGTGAACTGACTATCCGTGCACGCAACCTTCTGAACCGTTCAATGAGCACAAGCTCTGTTCAAGAAGAGAAGCGTAGCGTTGAGAAGTATGAGTTCAACGGTTGGGTACTAGATATCAACAGTCGTTCTCTGGTTAGCCCAGATGGCGAAGGCTACAAGCTACCTCGTTCAGAGTTCCGTGCTCTACTTCACTTCTGTGAGAACCCAGGTAAGATCCAAACACGTGCTGACCTTCTTAAGAAGATGACTGGCCGTGAGCTTAAGCCACACGATCGTACTGTAGACGTAACAATCCGTCGTATTCGTAAGCACTTTGAATCTGTTTCTGGTACGCCAGAAATCATCGCAACGATTCACGGTGAAGGCTACCGCTTTTGTGGTGACCTAGAAGACTAATTCGATTCGCGCCTCTTACCATTTAGCACTACTCACCAGTAAGTGTTTTGAACACTAGAAGCGTCATCAATAGTTATTAAAAAGGGAGAATGCCAACGCATTCTCCCTTTTTTATTGTTCTTAATTGGATAAGATTTTAGTAAACCGTATCCACCTTAACGTCTTTCTCTACTAACCACTTCACGGTTTCGCCATCTTTAAGTTCCACCGCCACATCAACAGGCTTGTCACTGTCGATTTCTAGCTGCCATACAAACGCGACTTCCCATTGAGTTTCACTGTGTGTTCTTAAATCAAGATCGTCAGCCGTTACCAACAAGGTGTCTGCACCCTGTTTAACCGTAACACTTTCAACCGCAAGCGTTGCTGGCAGTTGTGAGTCTGACTCTAGGTAGATAGCACCATGTAGGGTCTTATCTTGAGTCTCGCCAATCGTTGGCATCTTGTTGTGCCAAAGGTTGCTTTTCATGGTAACTGTTACCGCAGATACTTCGACTTGATTATCTTGCTGCCATTCTACTTGTGGCGCAGAACAACCCGCTAATGCCACTACACATGCGGCGAATGCTAATTTTTTCATTATTCTTCTACCTTTGATTTAACCAACTCTTTAAAACTTCAATGTCATTCTGGTATTCGTTATTTATCTCATCAACCCAATCTGAAATGTTCTCCCACCACGCAGGCAAATCTGGAGATTGAGCTTTCTGGGCAACTTGTTGGATGCGTTTCAGACCAATAGAACCTGCAGCACCTTTAATCTTATGTGCCTCAGAAACGATACTGGCTTTATCTTTCGCGACCATGTTGGAGTTCAATATTTCCATATACTCCGGCATCATATCTTCGAACATCGCGATGCTATCCAAAACCGGTTTCGGTCCAACAATATCAACATAAGACTCTAGCATATCAATATCAAGCAAAGTGGTATCAATTTCTGAAAGAACAGGCTTACTCGCGTCGACTTTATCAATGCTCTCAACCTTATCGGTGCCCGCTACCTTCTCAATTACCTCTGGTGCATCTTCGATAAGTTCACTGATGACATCTTGGATAGCTCGAACCGACAAAGGTTTACTGATCGCTTCGTCCATGCCTTTCTGGAAGTACTCTTGCTTGTTGTTTAATACGTTCGCAGTTAACGCCACCAAAGGCGGTAGCTGGCTGTATTTCTCGCGGTAGTATTGAGCAATATCGAAACCCGTCATATCTGGCAGTTGGATATCCAACAACACCAAATCATAGTCTTCAGGATTGAAAGCAATTTGCGCCTCTTTACCCGTCATCACGACTGTCACTTCATGGCCAAGGCTTTCAAGTAGAGAGCGAGCCACTGTGATATTGAGTTCAATGTCTTCGACCATAAAGATCTTAAGATTCGACTGTTTTCTTGGCGTTTTGATCAGAGCCTGAGTATCGTGATTCACTGGAACTCGAATCGAAACCGTAAAGGTACTGCCAAAGCCCTCTTCACTGATGACTTCAATGTGGCCATCCATCATATTAATTAGCTGTTGAGAGACAGCGAGACCAATACCCGTGCCGACAGCGTGCAAGTTGTCCGTGCCCGATTTCACCTGATAGTACATCGCGAAGATCTTCTCGATTTCACTTTCAGGGATACCAATACCAGTATCTTCCACTTCCATCGTAATGTTGGCAAAGTCACCATCAATGTCGGCGCTGACTGTCATCACCACTCCACCATCTTTGGTGAACTTCATCGCGTTACTAACAAGGTTCCACAGTACCTGTCTAAGACGAGTACCATCCACCTCAACAGCAGCTGGAAGATCAGACAATCTTTCTAGATCGAACCTTAACCCTTTCTGCTCAGCCATCAACGCAGAGATACTTTCGATCTCGACAACGAAATCTTCAAAGTTAATAGGCGTAGGGAAGAGTTCAAGCTTACGGCGGTCGAACTTATCCATATCAATAATATCGTTGAAGATATTACCCAGTGTCACCGCGCTCACCTTGATGGTTTGCATCTGCTTGCGCTGTTCGGTGGTCAGTTGGCTATCAAGCAGCATGCGGCTCAAGCCAATGATGCCGTTGAGCGGCGTTCTTAACTCGTGGCTAATAGTTGAGATAAAGGTGGTCTTATCGCGGCTGGCTTTTTCTAACGACTCTTGATGCTCTTTACGTTCAGTAATATCGCGGCCAAAACCAACCAAGCCCAAGTGACGACCATCTTTGCTGTAGAAAGGCACTTTACGCAGTTCGAAGTAACTCTTGCGGCCATCTGGGTATTCAAGCCATTGGTCATAAGTCAGTGCTTGGTTGTCAGCAAATACTTTCTTATCGGTTTCAACAACTTGCTGAGCGACCTCTTTACTGTAAACATCCCAAGGAGTTAAACCAACTAGCTCTTTTTCTGTTTTACCAGTGAGCTCTTCAACCGCACGGTTACAACCAGAGAACACACCATCTTCATTACGGTAGTAAATAAGGTCAGGCGAGGCATCGATAAACGAGCGTAACAGTGCAGTACGTTCTGCGAGTTCAAGCTGAGTACGCTCGCGCTGGAACACCTCGTTTTCGAGATCTTGCATTGCTTCTGCGCGCGCTTCTTCCGCTTTTTCACGCTCTTCAATTTCTTGATTAAGCTTCTCGATATTGAGCTGCATTTTATTGTTGAGTTCTTGGTCTCGCTCACGCATGTCGCCAAGTTTAGAGACCAATTTCGCTAACCTTTGACGTGATTCTTCCAACTGGTCCACGACCACTGACAGAAAATAAACCGCCCAAGGCGTGATCACTAAACCGAAGAAAACTGAACGGACAATGTCGATGTCATCAACATTGCCTTTGAGTGCAAGGGTGATACCGACTTGCACAACAACAGCGAGGGCAACAAGCGCTAGGGCGAGTAAGATAGAAAAGCGGACAATCCCCAGTTTTACGAGTAGATCCACGTAATACTGGGCAAGATTTTTCATGGGTTTCATTTAGCGCTCCATGCGATAAGACTAGCAACATTCTACCCTGTTTGAAGATGGGAGGTAAGCTAGCTACATCACACGCAGCAAGTGTTCAGCGGTAATTTCGAAGGTTAATTAACCAATACAAATACTAACTAAGCAAAAATAGCCGGGGATAATCAAATTGCCAATTTTATAGCGTTAGCGAATTGAGTATGGATGCACCATTGAACGGTTGCGACCGTCTGATTTCGCTTGATACAACGCACTATCAGCCAAGGCAACAGCCGATTCCATTTCATCATCAGGTGTAGGAATGTAAGAGATAATACCAATACTCACCGTGATGAATTCAGAGACTGTCGACTTCTCATGCGCAAGTTCCAATTTTAGGACTTCATCATGAATACGCTGCGCCACCAGCTGAGCACCTTCGGTCGTTGTATTTGGCAGAATAAAGCCGAACTCTTCACCACCATAACGAGCCACACAATCAGATGAACGATTCAACACCTGCTTAAATGCCTGAGAAACCTGAATCAAAGCATCATCGCCTTGTTGGTGTCCGTAAAAGTCGTTGTAGCCTTTAAAGAAGTCGATATCACATAGCATGATCGTCAGTGGCAGCTTCTCACGCACATGATAATGCCACAGTGTAGAGAGCTGTTCATCGAAACGACGTCGGTTAGACACTTTAGTCAGGCTATCCATAAAGCTGAGGCGTTCAAGTTCAAGGTTGGCTTCTTCAAGCTTTTGTTCTGCTAGATAACGCTCTGTAATATCACGCGCCATGATCAACACACCATTAGTGCTCGATGCTGGATCTCTAAACGGTGATTTGACTACATCATACCAAGTAAATGTTCCATCACTTGAGACCACTTTGTCGATATAACGCAGTGATTTACTTTGATGAAGCACTTGATGATCGGTTTCTGATATTCGCGTATAGATGCTATGTGGCACCACATCTTGTAAACGTTTACCGATCAAGTCACTGACTTCAGAGATACCCAGCGCAGCCACAAATGGTTTATTACACGCTTGATAAACCATGTTTTCATTAAAGATACCAATCGAGTCTGGGCTGGCCTCCAGGAGGTTTTGCAAGATGGTGTCACGCTGCGCAAGTGCCACTTCGGTATCTTTTCGCTTCTCCATCTCGCCACGCAGTTTCTGCTGCATGTCATGCCAATCGGTCACATCATGACTAATAGAGAGCGTGCCGATGGTTTCTCCATCTTGGGAAAGCAGCACACTTTGGTAGGTTTCAAGCAAGCAGCTTTTTCCATCTTGATCTGTAGTCCAAGAGCGTTCACTTACACGACCTTTTAATACTCCACCAGAAACACTCAGGGTGCCCTCTTCAGCACGACCATGCCAAAACTTTTTAAACGAGCGATTACTCGTCACTAACTGACCTTTCTGATCTTTCACGTAGATCAGCTCAGACAAAGAATCCAAAGCGGTACGAGCAACATTCAGTTCTCGAACTTCTTGGGACAGTTCTTCGTTAGTGTTTTTATAAGGTGAGGCGTGAATCATCCAAGCCTGCTTATTTCTAAAATGGATCTTACGACCGATCAAGTTGATCTTGAACGACTCAAATTCAGAAAGCGCCCACAGGGAGACCTGCTCGAAGGCTCGAGAGTTGATGTGGTTGGTTAAGTAGTGACGAAAGCTGTTCTCGCTTTCCACAGTAGGAAAGCGAAAATTAACACCGATTTGGCGGATACCAAGCAACTGCATGGCTTGGCGATTGGCATAGAGTATTTCGCCACTTCGAACATCAACAAAGTAGAGTGGCGACGGGGTAGCAAGTAGAAGCGTTTCGATATGCGACTGATAACGAGAATAGAGATGCCAGCAGATGAGAGCAATCAGCAATACAACAACGATATAAATACCGTAGCCATACGCCCTGTCCCACAACCAAGTCATTACCAGTTCCATTTACTCTCAATCTATACCATAAAATCTATTAGGGAAATGTTACCACTATTTATTGGTTTTATCTGCTGTTACCGACAGTCACCATTTTCTATCAATTAACTGCGTTTAAAACGGGCAGTGTGTACTCGAATGCAGAGCCAGTTTTGATGCCTTGTGCGCCAGTTTTATCAAGCGAACGGCCAATCTCAGTCATCGCTAACCAGCGGTTCTCACACCATAAAGGAGAAAGTAAGGTTGGGCGTCTCGCCGCTGAAGAAACACGGTGATAAACCACGTCCGCAGGAGTGCGTTGAATGATCTCACTCGCGATATCGATGTACTCTTCAAGGCTTGGGGCTTCTAGCTTTCCTGCCTTCCACGCCTTAGCCATGGTACTGCCCTCTACTATATGAAGGCCGTGCAGCTTAATACCATCGGTGCCAACGGCTAATACCTTGTCTAAGGTTTCAAGGTTATCCGCTTTGGTTTCTTTTGGTAGACCAACAATCAGGTGAGTACACACCTTGATACCTAAAGCGCGTGCGCGTTGGGTGATCGTTTCATACACCGCAAAATCGTGGCCGCGGTTAATTCGCTTGAGGGTTTTATCATTGGCGGTTTGCAGGCCAAGCTCGAGCCAAATCTCATAGCCTTGTTTAACGTAGCCCGCTAACAGATCCAACACCGCATCAGGCACACAGTCTGGTCGCGTACCAACACAAAGGCCGACGATCTCTGCACCGGGTGCTTTTAGCGCCTCTTCATACATATTCTTGAGCACTTGCACCTCAGCATAAGTGCTGGTGTACGCCTGAAAGTAAGCCAGGTACTTCTTGGCACGAGCAATTTCACCCGCACGATCTTTTAGTTGTTCTGCAATACTCTGAACCTGAGTTTGTTCATCGGCAAAAGACGCCACATTACAAAAAGTGCAGCCTCCACGGCCAATGGTTCCATCTCGGTTTGGACAACTGAAACCACCATGCAGTGTTAGTTTGTGAACCTTCTCGCCATAACGGCGTTGAAGGTCTTGGCCGATAGTATTGACCAACTCGTGTAATTGCATATTTTCAAAGCACTCAAGTAAATAAGAATGAATATCAGTCTTTTTTGAAAAAAAATTACATCCCTGCAAAATTCGACCAATTAGTTTACTCAAGGCTTTTTGCGAGCAACCTAACAAATATCAATAAACATGCAAAAAATCGGCTCTATTTGCCTAATGTTGCACATTTGTTGGGCATTAAATTCAAAATAAAACGAAAAAAATGGTCTACATGGGTCAACTTTCATTGCAATTCGCCTAGACAAAATTGTAGGATACTTACACATATTGGCTATTTTTGAGTATTTACTTACAACGAAAACTTGCTAATAAGTCGGTGATATCTAACTCCCACCTATATAAACCACTAGTTTGTGGTTAAAAATAAACAGGTATCACTAAGGATTGTTTTTCTCGCAATACTTTTCCTGCGAGATACGGAAAGGATTCAAACCGCCAGCATAGGCAGGTTTAGACCCATAAATATAAAAGGACAAGGCTGACTTTATACAAATAAGTTGCGCCTAGATTTAACTGGAAGGATGTATCTATGGTAGATCAAGAGCAGAACTCACAGGGTCTGTATACTCCTGAATTGGAGCATGACGCTTGTGGTATCGGTTTTGTTGCGCATCTAAAGAATCGCAAATCTCATGATGTAGTAACTCAAGCACTCGATATGCTTGCACGTATGGAACACCGTGGCGGCCAAGGCTGCGATCCGTGTTCTGGTGATGGTGCAGGTATCCTGCTACAGAAGCCGCACGAATTCTTACTAGAAGAAGCCGTAAAGCTTGGAATTAAGCTGCCATCTTTTGAAAAATATGGTGTTGGTGTTGTACTTTTCCCTAAAGATGAACACAAACGTGCACAGTGTCGTGACATTCTAGAACGCAATGCACAACGCCTTGAGTTAGAAGTTATCGGTTACCGTGAACTTCCAACGGACAATTCAATGATTGGTGCTGACCCACTAAGCACTGAACCTCAATTTGAACACGTATTTATTTCTGGCGGCCCTGGTATCACACCAGAAGAGCTTGAGCGTAAACTGTATGTTCTACGTAACTACACGGTTCGTGTATGCCTAGAAAGCGTTTCAAATATCGGTGATGACTTCTACATCAACTCTATGTCTTACAAGACATTGGTGTACAAAGGTCAGCTAACAACTGAACAAGTTCCTCAGTACTTCCTAGATCTGCAAAACCCAACCATGGTAACAGCTCTAGCACTAGTACACTCTCGCTTCTCTACCAATACATTCCCACGTTGGCGTCTAGCTCAGCCTTTCCGTTACATCGCGCACAATGGCGAAATCAATACGGTTCGCGGCAACCTGAACTGGATGAAAGCACGTGAAGCAATCCTAGAATCGGATCTGTTTACACAAGCTGAAATCGACATGCTGCTTCCTATCTGTCAGGAAGGTAGTTCGGATTCATCAAACTTCGATATGGCACTTGAGCTACTTGTTCTTTCAGGTCGTACTCTGCCACACGCGTTGATGATGATGATCCCGGAAGCATGGCAAGAAAACAAAAACATGGATCCAACTCGTCGTGCGTTCTACCAGTACCACGCGAACGTAATGGAACCATGGGATGGCCCAGCATCAGTATGTTTCACCGATGGTGTTCAAGTAGGTGCAACACTTGACCGTAACGGTCTGCGTCCTTCTCGCTACACAGTAACTAAAGACGACTTCCTAGTAATGGCGTCTGAGTCTGGTGTTGTTGAGATTGCACCTGAAAACGTTGAGTACCGTGGTCGTCTACAACCAGGTCGTATCTTCGTTGCTGACCTTGAGCAAGGCCGCATCATTTCTGATGAAGAAGTGAAAGACAGCATTGCTAAAGCACAACCTTACGAAAAGTGGGTTGAAGAGAACCTTCTGAGCCTGAAAAAGCTACCGGATGCGAGCAACGAATTTAGCCAACCTTCTCCAGAGAAACTACTACACAAACAACAATCGTTTGGCGTGAGTTCTGAAGAAGTAAACGAAATCATTCTACCTCTTGCGAAAACAGGCTACGAGCCACTTTCTGCAATGGGTGCTGACTGGCCGCTAGCGATTCTTTCTCACCAATCGCAGCACCTTTCAAACTACTTCAAACAGTTGTTTGCACAAGTAACTAACCCGCCGATCGACCCGATTCGTGAGCGCATGGTTATGTCTCTGAACACTTACCTAGGTAAAGACCAGAACTTACTTGCTGAAACACCTGAGCACTGTCAAAAAGTAGAACTTGAGTCTCCAGTACTGTCTAACTCTGAGTTAGAAAAACTGCGTGCAATCGATAACGAGCACCTTCAGGCGAAGACGCTGGATATCGTATTCCAAGCAAATGGCGACCAAGGTAAGTTAGAGCGCGCACTTAAGCGTATCTGCCAATACGCAGAAGACGCAGTGATTGATGGCTACTCTATCATCCTACTGACAGACCGTGCGGTTAACTCTAACCATGCCGCTATTCCAGCAATGCTGGCGGTTGGCGCGGTTCACCACCACCTAATCCGTAAAGGTCTACGTGCTAAGTGTGACATCGTTGTTGAAACGGGCGACGCTCGTGAGACACACCACTTTGCAACGCTTATCGGTTATGGTGCAAACGCAGTTAACCCATACCTAGTTATTGAAACGATTGTTGAACTGCAACGTACTAAGAAGCTAGATCCAAACGTACACCCACGTGAGTTATTCGATAACTACCGTAAAGGTGTTAACGGCGGTCTACTTAAG
Organism: Vibrio sp. 10N.261.55.F4; assembly: GCF_041470465.1. NCBI lineage: Bacteria > Pseudomonadati > Pseudomonadota > Gammaproteobacteria > Vibrionales > Vibrionaceae > Vibrio > Vibrio sp. 10N.261.55.F4. The sequence continues at coordinate 108,075 of NZ_JBFRMM010000004.1, forward strand.
ATCTTCTCTAAGATGGGGATCTCTACGCTGCAGTCTTACCACGGTGCACAAATCTTTGAAGCACTTGGTGTTAGCAAATCAGTGGTTGAAAAATACTTCACAGGTACTGTTTCTCGTATCCAAGGTCTAACGATCGACGATATCGCGCGAGAAGTATTGGTTCGTCACCGTGTTGGTTACCCAGCTCGTGAAATTCCAGCTCAGATCCTTGATGTTGGTGGTGTTTACCAGTGGAAACAACGTGGTGAGAAACACTTATTCAACCCAGAAACGATTTCTCTACTTCAAGAATCGACGCGTAACAAAGATTACGGTCAGTTCAAGAAGTACGCAAAAGCAGTTGATGACCAAGGCGACAACGCAGCAACGCTACGTAGCCAACTGGACTTCATCAAGAACCCTGCAGGCTCTATTCCTCTAGCAGAAGTAGAACCAATCGAGAACATTCTTAAGCGTTTCGCAACCGGCGCAATGAGCTTTGGTTCAATCTCGCATGAGGCTCACTCAACACTGGCTGTTGCGATGAACCGCATTGGCGCGAAATCAAACTCAGGTGAAGGTGGTGAAGATCCAGCACGTTTCGAACGTAAAGAAAACGGCGACTGGGAACGTTCAGCAATCAAACAGGTGGCTTCTGGTCGCTTTGGTGTAACGTCTTACTACCTATCTAACGCTGATGAGCTACAAATCAAGATGGCTCAAGGTGCGAAACCGGGCGAAGGTGGTCAACTACCTGGTGATAAGGTTGATGACTGGATCGGCGCAACGCGTCACTCGACTCCGGGCGTAGGTCTTATCTCGCCACCGCCACACCACGATATCTACTCAATCGAAGATTTGGCTCAGCTGATCTACGATCTGAAAAACGCGAACCGTAACGGTCGTGTCAACGTGAAGCTAGTATCAGAAGCTGGCGTAGGTACGATTGCATCGGGTGTAGCGAAAGCGAAAGCTGACGTGGTACTTATCGCAGGTTTTGATGGTGGTACGGGTGCATCTCCGATGTCTTCTATCCGTCATACCGGTCTGCCTTGGGAGCTGGGTCTAGCGGAAACGCACCAAACACTACTGAAAAACGGCCTACGTAACCGTATCGTTGTTCAGTCTGATGGTCAGATGAAAACACCACGTGACCTTGCAGTAGCAACGTTACTTGGCGCGGAAGAATGGGGCGTAGCAACAGCAGCATTGGTTGTTGAAGGCTGTATCATGATGCGTAAGTGTCACAAGAATACCTGTCCTGTTGGTATCGCAACACAAAACAAAACTCTGCGTGAGCGTTTCGACGGCCGCGTAGAAGACGTAGTGACTTTCTTCCAATACATGGCTGAAGGTCTGCGTGAGGTAATGGCTGAACTTGGCTTCCGCTCTATCGATGAGATGGTAGGTCAATCGCACAAACTTAAAGTTCGTGACGACATCGGCCACTGGAAGTACAAGAACCTAGATCTAACACCTGTACTGCACATTGAGCAGGCACGTGAAGAAGATGGTATCTACAACCAGACGCAACAAAACCACAACCTAGAAGACGTTCTAGACCGCAAGTTGATTCAAGCTGCGATTCCAGCTCTTGAGAAAGGCGAAGCCGTGAATGCGAGCTTCCCTATCATCAACACGGACCGCTCTGCTGGTACCATGCTGTCGAACGAAATCTCGAAGGTTTACAAAGACCAAGGTTTACCACAACCAATGAACGTTAAGTTCCACGGTAGTGCTGGCCAATCTTTCGGTGCGTTCCTTGCGAAAGGCGTTAAGTTCGAAGTAGAAGGCGACGCGAACGATTACTGGGGTAAAGGTCTGTCTGGCGGTACTTTGGTACTGTACCCAGATGCGAAATCTTCTATCGTTGCTGAAGATAACATCGTGGTTGGTAACGTATGTTTCTACGGTGCGACCTCAGGTGAATCTTTCATTCGCGGTATGGCAGGCGAACGTTTCTGTGTTCGTAACTCAGGTGCGAAGGTTGTTGTTGAGGGCGTTGGTGACCACGGTTGTGAATACATGACTGGTGGTGTTGCCATTATCCTTGGTTCAACAGGTCGTAACTTTGCTGCGGGCATGAGTGGCGGTGTTGCTTATGTTTGGGACAAAGCGGGTGACTTCGAAACCAAGCTCAACCCTGAACTTGTAGACCTAGATCCAATTGAACAAGAAGATAAAGATCTTCTACTGGATATGCTAACTAAGCATGTTGAATTCACAGGAAGTGAAGTTGCTCAATCTTTCCTAGACAACTTTGAAGCAAGTGTTGCATCGCTAGTTAAAGTAATGCCACGCGACTACAAAGCTGTTCTTGAAAAGCGTAAAGCTGAAGCACAACAGGCACAAACGGAAGAAGTGGAGGCAGTATAATGGGTAAGCCTACTGGATTTTTAGAACACGGTCGTGAGCTTCCAAAGAAGCTCGACCCGTCAGTTCGAATTGAAGACAACAAAGAGTTCGTACTTAACGAAGAGTTTGGTGAAAAGATCAATACTCAAGCCTCTCGTTGTATGGACTGTGGCGTACCTTTCTGTCACAACGGCTGTCCGATTGGTAACATCATCCCAGAATTCAATGATGCGGTTTACCGTGACAGCTGGGAAGAGGCTTGGAATATCCTAAGCTCTACCAACAACTTCCCTGAGTTTACCGGTCGTGTTTGTCCTGCTCCTTGTGAAAGTGCCTGTGTTCTTGGTATCAACCAAGACCCAATCACTATCTGTAATATCGAGAAAACGATTGTTGAAACTGCGTACCGTGAAGGGTACGCAAAACCTAAAACACCACGCTCTCGCACAGGTAAAACTGTCGCAGTTATCGGTTCAGGTCCTGCTGGCTTAGCCGCAGCGGAGCAGCTAAACAGCGCTGGTCACTCGGTAACGGTATTTGAACGTGACGAGAAAGTCGGTGGTCTACTTCGCTTCGGTATCCCAGATTTCAAACTGGGTATGGACGTGATTGATCGTAAGATCAACTTAATGGCTGAAGCGGGTGTTGAGTTTAAAGTTAACCAACACATCGGTGTTGATGTTAATGCTCAACAGTTACGCCAAGAGTTTGATGTGGTATTGCTAACGGGTGGTTCTACGGTTCCACGCGACTTGCCAATCCCTGGTCGTGAGTTGAAAGGCGTTCACTTTGCCATGGAATTCCTTGGTCAAAACAACCGCCGTGCTAACAACCTAGATCTTAAAACAGAAGAGATTCACGCTAAAGATAAGCACGTTGTGGTTATCGGTGGTGGTGATACTGGCTCTGACTGTGTGGGTACATCAAACCGTCATAAGGCAGCGAGCATTACTCAGGTTGAGATCATGCCGATCCCACCAGAGAAGCGCCCTGCAAACATGCCTTGGCCTCAATACCCAATGATCATGAAAACCACCACTTCTCACGAAGAAGGTTGTGAACGTCACTGGAACATCTTAACCAAAGAGTTCATCGGTAACGAGCAAGGTCAAGTGACGGGTCTACGTATTGCTGACATCGTTTGGCAAGATGCGAAACCAGGTGAGCGTCCAGGCTTTGATGAAGTCGCGAACTCTGAACGTGTTATTCCTTGTGACATGGCATTCCTAGCAATGGGCTTCTTACACCCGGAGCCAACCGGCGTGCTTGCTCAACTAGACATTAAACTGGACGAGCGCGGTAACGTCGCTTCTGAAGGTTTTGCAACGAACCAGAAAGGCGTTTTCGCTGCTGGTGATATGCGTACTGGTCAATCTCTAGTTGTACGTTGTATTAATGAAGGTCGTGAATGTGCAATTGCCATTGATGACTTCTTAATGGGTAACTCAAACTTAGAAGCGAAAGCTGATTCACTCATGCTTTCCGCATAATATTTCTCGGGCTAACGTCAATTACGTTAGCCTAGAGGAAAAGCAATACCCTTCCTAACTTTTATATTTGGCTAGCACTCGATGCTAGCCTTTTTTCTATCTGGCATTTGTCGTTTTCAAAATCATCCTGTTGTATATGTTAAATCTCGTTAACATTCACCTTATATATCTCATTGATATCCATCGACTATTTTAGATTATTAAGTGGCTAATCGCGTTTATGCATGATAATTAACCATGAACTTGACCTTAAACACAATTAGCTATACGTTGTAAAGCTGATGAAAATAAAATCAATCGGTTTTGTTAACACAACCAATAACGTTTTAACTGGCTAAAGCAAACTATCAGTTTATAAAAAACAACAAGTATATGAATAGTTAGTCATTTACTGTCTGGATGACAGAGAAGCAAAAGGGAGAATTGCAATGGCTCTATATGATCCTAGTCTTGAAAAAGACAACTGTGGATTTGGTTTAATAGCGCAAATGGAAGGCCAACCTAGTCATAAGTTGGTAAGAACTGCTATTTCAGCCCTCGATCGCATGACACACCGTGGTGGTATCGCTGCGGATGGTAAAACCGGGGATGGCTGTGGCTTATTACTACAGAAGCCTGACTCTTATCTCAGAATTATTGCTGAAGAGAATAACTTCAAGCTCGGCAAGCAATACGCTGTCGGCATGATTTTCTTCAGCCAAGATCCAATCAAAGCGCAATCCGCGCAAGACATCGTCAATAAAGAGCTCGCTCAAGAGACCTTAACGGTTGCAGGTTGGCGCGTAGTACCGACCAACACCGACGTATTAGGTCCGATTGCCAAAGATTCAGTTCCCAATATTCAGCAAGTGTTTATCTCGGCCCCCGCGGGTTGGCGTGAACGCGATATTGAACGACGCCTTTATATCGCTCGTCGCAGAATTGAAAAACAGATCACCGAAGACAAAGATTTCTATATTTGTAGCCTTTCAACACAAGTAATGGTCTACAAAGGTCTGTGTATGCCAGCCGATCTTCCGCGATTTTACCTCGATCTTGCTGACTTACGTATGGAATCGGCGATATGTCTGTTCCACCAGCGTTTCTCAACCAATACTCAACCACGTTGGCCACTGGCTCAACCATTCCGCTATTTGGCGCACAATGGTGAGATCAATACCATAGAAGGTAACCGACAGTGGGCTAAGGCTCGTGCCTATAAATTCTCTTCACCACTGCTGCCCGATTTGCAAACCGCAGCGCCCTTTGTGAATGAGACAGGATCTGACTCTTCAAGCTTAGATAACATGCTCGACCTATTCCTAGCTGGTGGTATGGATGTGTTCCGAGCAATGCGTATGCTTGTTCCGCCCGCATGGCAAAATCACCCAGACATGGACCCAGATCTGCGTGCCTTTTACGACTTCAACTCCAAGCACATGGAACCGTGGGATGGCCCTGCTGGCATCGTACTTTCAGATGGTCGTTACGCTGCATGTAACCTCGATAGAAATGGCCTGCGTCCTGCGCGTTATGTGATTACCAAAGACAATCTAATCACGCTCGCATCAGAAGTCGGTATCTGGAACTACGCACCGGATGAAGTGGCAGAGAAAGGCCGTGTTGGCCCGGGCGAACTGTTGGTAATAGATACTCGCCGCGGCAAGCTATGGCAATCTAATGAGATCGACAATGACCTCAAAGGTCGCCATCCTTATAAAGAGTGGATGGAAAAGAACGTTCACAAACTCACACCGTTTTCCGATCTGCCCGATGAGCAAGTCGGTAAGCGCAGCTTTGACGATGACACGCTCAAGACCTACCAAAAACAGTTTGCGATGAGCAACGAAGAGTCCGACCAAGTGCTGCGTGTGCTTGGTGATATGGGGCAAGAAGCAGTAGGCTCAATGGGCGACGACACGCCAATGGCTGTGCTCTCTTCAAAAGAACGCTTGGTCACTGATTACTTCCGTCAAAAGTTTGCACAAGTCACCAACCCACCGATTGATCCATTGCGTGAAAAACACGTGATGTCTTTGACGACCAGTATTGGGAAAGAGATGAACGTGTTCTGTGAAACAGACGGTCACGCCTATCGTGTCACGTTTGATTCACCAGTACTGCTTTACTCAGACATGCAGCAGCTTCTGCAGTTGAGTCAAAAACATTATCGTCATGTCATTCTCAGCATGCACTACGACCCGAATAACCAAGATCTAGAACAAGCAATCAAAGCAGTATGTGATAGCGCCGAACAAGAAGTCAGCGAAGGTGCGGTTTTAGTTGTGCTGTCGGACAAAGGTTTAGAGAAAGGAAAACTACCGATCCCTGCAGCCATGTTGGTTGGTGCGGTGCAAACAAGGCTTGCTGACACCAACCTGCGTTGTGATGCCAACATCGTTGTTGAGACAGCAACTGCGCGCGACCCACACCAATTTGCTGTGCTGCTTGGCTTCGGTGCAACCGCGGTTTACCCATACCTCGCTTATGAAGCGTTAGGTAAAATGTTGGATGATGGCTCTTTAGATAAAGATTATCGTGCCGCAATGCAAAATTACCAAAACGGCATCAACAAAGGTCTGTACAAGATCATGTCGAAGATGGGAATTTCAACCATTGCCTCTTATCGCTGTTCACAGCTTTTCGAAGCCGTTGGCCTTCATTCCGATGTTGTTGAGCTCTGTTTCCGCGGAGTTACCACTCGAATCCAAGGCGCAAGCTTTAGCGATTTCCAACAAGATATCTATAACTTATCGCGTAAAGCCTGGACTAAGCGTAAGCCAATCGAGCACGGTGGTTTACTCAAATACGTACACGGCGGCGAATATCACGCCTATAACCCTGATGTGGTTGGCACTCTGCAAACTGCAGTAAAAACAGGTGAGACATCGGATTATCTCTCTTTTGCTAAGCAAGTAAATGCTCGTCCAGCTGCGATGTTACGCGACTTAATGAGCCTCAAAAAAGCAGCTCAGCCTCTACCACTAGAGCAAGTCGAGCCTAACAGCGATCTGTTTAAACGCTTCGACTCTGCGGCAATGTCGATCGGTGCTTTGAGCCCAGAAGCGCATGAAGCATTAGCAATGGCGATGAACCGCTTGGGTGGTTACTCAAACTCTGGTGAAGGTGGTGAAGACCCTCGACGCTTTGGTACTGACCGTAACTCTCGTATCAAGCAGATAGCTTCCGGTCGTTTTGGTGTGACGCCACATTACTTAACCAATGCGGATGTTTTGCAGATCAAGGTCGCGCAAGGTGCGAAGCCTGGAGAAGGTGGTCAACTGCCCGGCCATAAAGTTACCGCAGAAATCGCTAAGCTGAGATATTCAGTTCAAGGGGTGACACTGATCTCCCCTCCTCCACATCACGATATTTATTCTATCGAGGATCTAGCGCAGCTGATTTTCGACCTTAAACAAGTGAACCCTAAAGCCTTGGTTTCAGTAAAGTTAGTATCGGAACCGGGTGTAGGCACGATTGCAACTGGTGTAGCGAAAGCCTATGCCGATCTGATCACCATTTCTGGCTACGATGGCGGTACCGCGGCAAGCCCTCTAACCTCGGTAAAATACGCAGGTTGCCCTTGGGAGCTTGGCTTAGCAGAAACTCAACAAGCACTGGTTGCTAACGGGCTTCGTCATAAGATCCGCCTGCAAGTCGATGGTGGTTTAAAAACTGGCCTTGATGTGATTAAAGGTGCGATTCTCGGTGCAGAAAGCTTTGGTTTTGGTACCGCGCCAATGGTCGCAATGGGTTGTAAGTTCTTACGAATTTGTCACCTAAACAACTGTGCGACGGGTGTTGCGACTCAAGATGAAACACTACGCCGCGAATACTTCAAAGGCCTGCCAGACATGGTGGTGAACTACTTTACAGGCCTAGCCGATGAAGTTCGCCAATACCTTGCAGAACTCGGCGTAGAAAAACTCACGGACCTGATTGGTCGTACTGACTTACTTGAAGCCGTTCAAGGCCTCACCGCGAAACAGAACAAGCTCGATCTCTCTTCAATACTCGAAGCTCCGGTATCTCCAGAAGGTCACCCACTGTTTTGGACCGAGCCAAACGCACCATTTGATAAAGCTCAGCTCAACCAGCAGATTCTGGATGATGCACTCGATGCAATTGAGAAACGTCAATCCACCAGCCTTTACTACAACGTGATCAACACAGACCGCTCGATTGGTGCTCGTATCTCTGGTGAAATTGCTAAGCGATACGGCAACCAAGGGATGGCAGGTTCACCAATCAAGTTATATCTCGACGGTACAGCAGGCCAATCTTTTGCGGTTTGGAACGCAGGCGGCGTTGAGCTTTACCTAACAGGCGATGCCAATGACTATGTTGGCAAAGGCATGGCTGGCGGCAAAGTGGTTATCAAGCCTCACCAAGGCACCGCATTTACTTGTAACGAAGCGACCATCATAGGCAACACCTGTCTGTATGGCGCAACTGGAGGCAAGCTGTTTGCAGCTGGTACGGCTGGCGAACGATTTGGCGTACGTAACTCAGGTACGGTTGCTGTGATTGAAGGCGCTGGTGACAACGCTTGTGAATACATGACAGGCGGTATTGTTGCCATTCTTGGCGCAACTGGCGTCAACTTCGGTGCGGGTATGACAGGTGGCTTCGCTTATGTCATGGATAAGAACGAAGACTTCCAAGGTCGAGTAAATAACGAGTCGGTCGAGGCACTTTCTCTGTCTGACTTATTTATCCACCAAGAACATCTGCGTGGCTTAATTGCAGAGCACTTAGAAGAGACTGGCTCAGTACACGCTGAAGCTATTCTGGCGAACTTTGATGAATGGATTCCAAAGTTCTACCTAGTGAAGCCAAAGACGGCGGATCTGAACACCTTGCTCGGCCACCAAAGCCGCAGCTCAGCTGAACTTCGTGTTCAAGCGCAATAATTGGAAGGAGCCAATAATGAGCCAGAATGTATACCAATTTATTGATGTGAATCGCGTAGACCCAGCGAAGAAACCAATCAAGATACGTAAGATTGAGTTTGTAGAGATCTACGAACCTTTCACTAAACAGCAAGCGAAAGCGCAAGCAGACCGTTGTTTAGACTGTGGTAACCCATACTGTGAATGGAAATGTCCTGTTCACAACTACATCCCTCAGTGGCTTAAGCTTGCCAATGAAGGGCGTATTATCGAAGCCGCTGAACTGTCTCACCAAACCAACAGCTTGCCTGAGGTTTGCGGACGAGTTTGTCCTCAAGACCGTTTGTGTGAGGGCTCTTGTACCCTCAATGACGATTTCGGTGCCGTAACCATTGGCAATATTGAAAAGTACATTACCGACAAAGCCTTTGAGATGGGTTGGAAGCCTGACATGTCTCACGTTGAGTGGACTGATAAAAAGGTCGCGATCATCGGTGCGGGGCCAGCAGGTCTAGCGGCGGCTGACATCCTAGTTCGTAATGGCGTAAAAGCCGTTGTGTTTGACCGCTATCCGGAGATCGGTGGCCTACTGACGTTTGGTATTCCATCGTTCAAGCTTGAGAAAGGCATCATGGAAAATCGTCGCCGTATCTTTAGCGAGATGGGCGTCGAGTTCCAAATGAATACCGAAGTCGGCAAAGATGTACAACTTCAGCAACTCGTCGATGACTACGACGCTGTTTTCCTTGGTGTCGGCACCTATAAAAACATGCGTGCGGGTTTAGACAACGAAGATGCACCGGGCGTTTATGATGCTCTGCCATTCTTGATTTCTAATACCTACAAGGTCATGGAACTGGAAAACCCAACCCCATTTATCGATATGCAAGGTAAGAAAGTCGTCGTGCTTGGTGGTGGTGATACGGCGATGGACTGCGTTCGAACCTCTATTCGTCAGAATGCGGCAGATGTGGTGTGTGCTTACCGCCGAGATGAAGCCAACATGCCAGGTTCTCGCCGTGAGGTAAAAAATGCACGTGAAGAGGGGGTGAAGTTCAAGTTCAACCTACAACCTATCGGCTTAGAGCTTAACAGCGCTGGTCATGTGGTTGGTGTGAAATTCGTGAAAACCGCTTTGGGTGAGCCTGATGAAGCAGGCCGTCGTCGTCCAGAACCTGTCGAAGGCAGTGAGCATGTTCTTGAGGCTGATGCCGTAATTATGGCATTTGGTTTCCAACCTCATACGATGGAATGGCTAGAACCTTTCGGTGTGGAGCTCGATCAGTGGGGTCGCATCAAGGCTCCTAACAAACAAGAGTTTCAATACCAAACCACCAACAGCAAGATATTTGCAGGTGGCGATGCGGTTCGAGGATCTGACTTAGTGGTGACCGCTATCGATGAAGGCCGTAAAGCCGCAGAAGGGATCTTGGACTACCTAGAAGTGTGACTAATCTAAGGTTTCCTTTATTACTCAGGCCGTTACTATAAAAAAGGGATCCAATGATGGATCCTTTTTTGAATTAGATACGTTTATCACAAGCATATCGAAAAATACGTAAAACAATCGCAAACAAACCAATGCCGATAACTACAATTAGAATTAAAACAACGCCATAGGAAACATTATGAAAAAAGCAGCTCTCCTCTCGCTATCACTTTTAACGTTAACCGCTTGCAGCCAAGGAATCACGGACATGAAAGACAGAACTTCATCACCTTGTGGAGACAAACCAAACTGCGTATCAACTCAAGATGATCGTGAGCAACATGCATTGGCCGCGTTTGAGTTGTCAGATTCAGCGAGCTTAGATGCGATTGAGCAGGTTGCGCTAACCTTACCGGGATCAAAAACCGCGAGTAAAACAGAAGATTATCTGCGTGTTGAATGTACTTCGCGCATCATGCGTTTTGTCGATGACTTAGAACTTAAAATCACGGATGGCAAACTGATCGTGCGTTCAGAGTCTCGTACTGGCCATTCTGATTTTGGCGTAAACCGAAAACGAGCTGAACAACTTCGTGCTAGCTTGAAAAGCGAAGGCCTAATCAAATAGATAAAAGAATACGCAGATAAATCACTACTATTCGGATGAGAAGTGCCTCTGGGCAGTCGCTCGACACTTCTTATCCATGCTACAATTTCGCTCTACTGTTTAAATATTATTTATTAAGAGACTACACATGAAAATCGGCATCATTGGCGCAATGGAGCAAGAAGTTGCGATCCTAAAAGCAGCAATTTCAGACATTACTGAAGTTAATAAAGGCGGTTGTACCTTTTTCTCTGGTCAGCTAAATGGTGTTGACGTTGTTTTGCTTCAATCTGGCATTGGTAAAGTAGCAGCGGCTGTTGGTACTTCAATCCTACTAAGCGAATACCAACCAGATGTCGTTCTTAACACGGGCTCTGCTGGCGGTTTTGATTCAACACTGAACCTTGGCGATGTGGTTATCTCTACTGAAGTTCGTCACCACGATGCAGACGTTACGGCTTTCGGTTACGAAATCGGCCAAATGGCAGGTCAACCTGCAGCGTTCAAAGCTGACGACAAGCTGATGGCTGTTGCAGAACAAGCACTAGCACAAATGGAAGATAAGCACGCCGTTCGTGGCCTTATCTGTACTGGCGACGCATTTGTTTGTACAGCAGAACGCCAAGAGTTCATCCGTAAGCACTTCCCATCAGTGGTAGCTGTAGAGATGGAAGCATCGGCTATCGCTCAAGCTTGTCACCAATTCCAAGTACCATTCGTGGTTGTTCGTGCAATCTCTGATGTTGCAGACAAAGAATCACCAATGAGCTTCGAAGAGTTCCTGCCACTAGCAGCGCAAAGCTCTTCTGAAATGGTTATCAAGATGGTTGCCCTACTAAAGTAAGCGACTAGACATGCAAACACTGTTTGATCAGGTATTTGCAAATGGCGTGCTCCTTGTGATGTGGGGAGCACTGCTTTTTCATTTAATTTTACCTATCCCCCATGCCGCACACCCCACGACCTTATGGCATAAGTTTGCTGAGCTTTTAGCAAGCAAGGTTAATAACAACCACAACTATTCCCAAAGCTTAATCTCAGGTACATTAGCTTGGGGGTTAATGGTACTGCCAACTCTGGTTATTCTCTTGGCACTGCAATCGTTGGTTTGGCAATCTCAACTGTTTGAATTGGCACTGTTATTACTCGCGATTGATTGGCGCAATAATGAAAAGCTGGCTAACCAACTGATCAAAGCACTTGGCCGAGAAGATAAAGCGGCCGCTCGTCAGTTACTGGCTCCGATTGTCAATCGTCAAACCGAATCACTTTCGTCACTTGGCCTCGGCAAAGCCGCCACAGAAACCATCATCATGGGTTACGCTCGTAACGTAGTTTGTGTGTTTTTCTGGTACGCCATTGGTGGTGGAATCGCTGCGTTAATGTATCGCCTTGTGGTCGAGTTAGCTCGAGCTTGGTCGCCAAGTCGCAAGCAATTTTCTCCGTTCGGCTCAACGGCGATCAAGATAGTCGCGATTCTCGAATTTATACCGATGCGTTTGTTTGCTTTGATGATCGTATGTGGTGATAAAGCAACGCACACATTTAAGATGATGTTAGTCCAAAGTCGCTCTTGGCCACTACCCGGCCCAGCCTGGTTGATCACGGCTGTTGGCAACAAGCTTGAACTATCATTGGGTGGCCCTGCGATTTACGACAACACTAAAGCCATTCGCGCAAAATTAGGCGGAAGAATCGCACCGTCAGCTCTGCATCTATCTCAGGTTCAGAAACTACTCTTTGGTCGCATCGCTATCTGGATCTTTTTACAAAGCCTAGCCTTACTATTTATTCACCAAGGGATTTAAAGTGGAATCTTCAGCACTTGTTACAAGCCTTACTATTTTGTCTTCCAGCTTATGGCTGCCTTTATCATTTGCAGAAGAAGTACCACTGACTCAAGAACAAGTACAGCCGGCTCAACGCGTGGTCAGCCTTGCTCCTCATGCCACTGAACTCGCGTACAGCGCAGGTTTAGGTAACAACCTTGTCGCCGTAAGTGAACGAAGTGATTACCCACCACAAGCCGATAAGCTTGAAAAAGTGGCAAACTATCAAGGCATCAAGGTTGAGAAGATCATCGCACTTCAGCCTGATTTGATTCTTGCGTGGCCAGCGGGAAACCCGCCCAGAGAGCTCGCGAAACTAGAGCAATTTGGTTTTAATATTTACTACTCCAAGACCAAAAGCCTAGACAGTATCGCAACCAATATTGAACAACTGAGCGAATACGCTAGCGATCCAAGCATTGGCGAAAATAACGCTCAGCAATACAGAGAGCAGCTCAACGCGTTGAGACTAGAATACAAAGATGCCGAGCCAGTAAACTACTTCTACCAGCTCAGTGAAAAGCCGATCATCACTGTTGCTCAAGGACACTGGCCAAGTGAGGTGTTTGAGTTTTGTGGTGGCCGCAATATTTTTGAAGACAGCGCCTCGCCATATCCGCAAGTTGGTATTGAACAAGTTGTATTAAGAAAACCGCAAGTGATTTTCACTTCTCAGCACGCGATTGAGAATGGAACCATGTGGCAAACATGGGAAGATGAAGTCCCAGCAGTCGCTCAAAATCAGATTTGGTCCCTCAATTCAGACTGGATTAATCGCCCGACAACGAGAACTTTGAAAGCGATCCAACAAGTGTGCGATTTCTTCGATAGAGCTAGGCAAAATCACTAACTATTTGCTGCGTTTTTTCGTACAATTCGCCACCGACCTGTCCCTACAATTTTAACTATAAGAGCACCAGTATCATGGACTCCATGCTGCTTTATATTATCGATTTATTTGGCACTGCCATCTTTGCCGTCTCAGGCGTATTTGTCGCTGGCCGTCTTAAGATGGATCCCTTTGGCGTCGCCGTTCTAGGCAGTGTAACCGCGATTGGCGGCGGCACAATTCGTGACATGGCATTGGGTGCAACTCCCGTGTTTTGGATCACCGATACCACCTACCTTTGGGTCATCATCATCACCTGTTTGCTGACCATGATTATTGTAAGACGCCCGAAACGTCTGGCTTGGTGGATATTGCCGGTATGTGATGCGATTGGCCTAGCGGTGTTTGTTGGCATTGGTGTAGAAAAAGCACTTATCTATCAAGATTCAGCACTAGTGGCGATCATCATGGGTGTCATCACCGGCTGCGGTGGCGGTATTATCCGCGACGTACTTGCCCGTGAAGTGCCTATGATTCTAAGAAGTGAAGTCTACGCGACCGCTTGTATCATTGGTGGTACTTTCCATACCATGGCGATCAGCATGGGGCACGATTCAGAAACTGCATTTCTGGCCGGCGTGTTCTCAACACTATTGATAAGGCTTGGCGCTATTCGTTGGCATTTATCATTGCCGACCTTCGCCATCAAATAAGCTAACGTTACAAAGTGAAAGGCTCCGTAAAGGAGCCTTTCTTAATTTGAGCTCCCCAACACAATTATTATGCTCTCGCGCTACACGTGCGAGCATAGCTAAAAATACCTAACTTGGTTCAAAGCTTTAGTTTCAAGACTAGAGAATGAATGTTGTTTGAGGTAAGTTGAAAAAATCATTCCCAAATTTCATGAATATAACCCAATGCTACTCGAAGGAATCGAAACTCTACTGGTATTGAGTAAAGCAAAGACCATGAGCCGCACAGGCAGTTTGCTTTATATCAGCCAATCAGCGGTCAGCAAACGGATTGCGAATTTAGAAAAGAAGCTAGGTAAAAAGATCATTGAACCGAGTGGCCGACAGATAAAACTCACGCCAGATGCGATAGCATTAATAGAGAGTATTGGCCCGACATTCAATGAACTTCGCGGGCTTATTTATGAACAGCAAGAGTTGGAAGATACTACTCTCATCACCCTAGACAGCTCTAAGTCTCTGATAGCCGGTTATTTAGGTGAGATGATGGGCCAGTTCATCCAGCAAGATAAGTACATCACCATTACCACCAACCACACGCCGAGAATCATAGAGCGAGTGCAATCTGGTAAGGCGACCTTGGGGTTGTGTGCTGGCTTACTGCCACCGCATCATGGGTTGATGACCTTCCATCTATTTGATGAGCCGTTTTACATAGTGAGTAAGTCACCGCTAACGGAGCTTCCTCCAATGGTCATCACTAACGACATGACCAACCCTGCCAATTCTTATCAACTTTCTGTATTAGAGAAGTTTGGTATCAAACCCTTGATGGAGATGGATGCCTACACCGCAGCGGCTCAACTTGCATTGGGCGGGACTGGGCCAGCGTTAATACCGCTCTCTATCGTAAAAACACTCAATATTGAGCCTCAATATCTGTATAGCTTCACCGAATTAGCAGGCTTGATTCGGCCGATTCATATCTGTGTCAGACCAAATAGTTACCAGTCTCCACGAGTTAAAACACTGATAGAATCCATTGTTGATGCTGTTCCCAAAGCAGTTTAGACGCCATTAGCATCGACATCACGATCACAAAGGGGCGAATCCATTTCTGCCCTTTTGTCACCACCACTTTAGCGCCAAGCTGAGCGCCCATAAATCCACCGACCGCCATCACTAATCCCAACTCCCAAATAGGCAAACCAGCCAAAATAAAGAAAATTAAGGCAGCGATATTCGAGGTAAAGTTAAGTACTTTAGTACGCGCCGTAGCATCGACTAACGAGAAGTGACCAATAGCAACAAAGCAGACGGTGAAGATAGAACCTGTTCCTGGGCCAAAAAAGCCATCATAGAAACCCACGCCGCCACCAATACACAGAGCAAACATGGCCTCAGAGATCTTCTGTTTTCCTTCAGACGCTCTAGTTTGGGGTGCCAACAGGAAATAGAGAGAGATAGCGATAAGCAGCAGTGGGATAACACTGGTCAGTAGGCTCGCATCAATGTGCTGGACTAACTCAGCGCCAATTGCAGAGCCAATAAAGGTACAAAAGATAGCAAGGCGCATCTCTTTGATGCTGACGATACCGTTGCGCACGAAATACCAACTCGCAGAGAAGCTGCCAAATGAGCTTTGGAGTTTGTTAGTTGCCAATGCCTGCGTCGGTGGAACTCCAGCCGCTAGCAATGCAGGTAGAGTCAGTAACCCACCGCCGCCAGCCATTGCATCAATAAAGCCTGCTGCCGTTGCAACAACAAACAAGATAGCCAATATTTCTAGAGTGATTTCCATATACCCAACGCCTTAAAGTCCTGTGTAGCGACAAGTTACCACTCACGGCAGGAGAGCAATAACGAAACACAAGATTCTAACCTATTCCAAATATTCATCATTAAGTTACTGCGGAATAACAGACATAAAAAAGCCCACTCCGAAGAGTGGGCTTTGAGCATTTATATCCGCATATCAGCGATACACTTTAGGCGATTAAGCTTGAGAAGCTTTAACCTGAGCGTGTAGCTCTTGAACTGAAGTTACTGACGTTTTCGCGTCTGCAGTGTGCGCCATACAAGTCGCGAATGCAGCATTTAGCGTAGTCGTGTAGTTAACTTTCTCAGCAAGTGCACCACGACGAAGAACTTTAGAATCTTCAATCGCTTGACGGCCAGCTGCAGTGTTCACGATGTACGTATACTCGTTGTTCTTGATACGGTCAAGAATGTGAGGACGACCTTCGTGTACCTTGTTTACTAGACGTGGGTTGATGCCCGCTTCGCCAAGGATAACCGCAGTACCGTGAGTTGCGTCTAGCTGGTAACCAAGCTTAGATAGTTTAGATGCTAGGTCAACAACACGCTCTTTGTCGCCTTCGCGAACAGAAAGAAGTGCACGACCGCCTTCTGGGTAGATGTTACCACAACCCAATTCAGCTTTAGAGTATGCTTCTGCGAACGTCGCACCAACACCCATAACTTCACCAGTAGAGCGCATTTCTGGGCCTAACAGTGGGTCAACACCAGGGAACTTGTTGAATGGAAGTACAACTTCTTTCACTGAGTAGTAAGGTGGGATGATTTCTTTCGTAAAGCCTTGAGACTCTAGAGATTGACCCGCCATTACACGAGCGGCAATCTTAGCGATTGGCGCACCAGTTGCTTTAGATACGAATGGAACCGTACGTGCTGCACGAGGGTTAACCTCGATTAGGTACACTTCATTGTTCTTAACAGCAAACTGCGTGTTCATCAGACCACGAACACCCAACTCGAACGCTAGCTTTTCAACTTGCTCGCGCATTACGTCTTGGATTTCTTGGCTTAGCGTGTATGCAGGAAGAGAACATGCTGAGTCACCAGAGTGAACACCCGCTTGCTCGATGTGCTCCATAATACCGCCGATTACAACGCGCTCACCGTCACAAATCGCATCTACGTCTACTTCAACAGCGTCATCTAGGAAGCTATCAAGTAGTACTGGAGATTCGTTTGATACGCTAACTGCTTCGTTGAAGTAGCGACGTAGGTCTTGCTCGTCGTATACGATTTCCATCGCACGACCACCAAGTACGTAAGAAGGACGTACAACAAGTGGGAAGCCGATTTCACGAGATTTCTCTACCGCTTGCTCCATTGTTGTTACTGTCGCGTTTTCTGGTTGAAGTAGGCCTAGACGGTCTACAGCAACTTGGAAACGCTCACGGTCTTCTGCACGGTCGATTGCGTCTGGGCTAGTACCGATGATTGGTACGCCAGCAGCTTCAAGAGCACGTGCCAGTTTAAGTGGCGTTTGACCACCGTACTGAACGATAACGCCTTTTGGCTTCTCAACACGAGCGATTGCTAGTACGTCTTCCAGAGTTACTGGTTCGAAGTACAGACGGTCAGACGTATCGTAGTCTGTAGAAACTGTCTCAGGGTTACAGTTAACCATGATAGTTTCGTAGCCATCTTCACGTAGCGCTAGTGATGCGTGTACACAACAGTAGTCAAATTCAATGCCTTGGCCGATACGGTTTGGACCGCCGCCTAGAATCATGATTTTTTCTTTGTCTGTTGGGTTTGCTTCACACTCGTCATCGTAAGATGAGTACATGTAAGCCGTATCTGAAGAGAACTCAGCTGCACACGTATCTACACGCTTGTATACCGGGTGGATATCGTATTGGTCACGTAGACGACGGATTTCGCTTTCCGCTACACCTAGAATCTTAGATAGGCGCGCATCAGCAAAACCTTTACGCTTAAGCTTGTTTAGCTCGTCTTTATTTAGACCAGCAAAGCCTTTCGCTTTAAGTTCTTGCTCTAGCTTAACGATGTCTTCGATTTGAACTAGGAACCAACGGTCGATTTGCGTTAGGTTGAATACACCATCTACCGACATACCAGCACGGAATGCGTCAGCGATGTACCAAATACGCTCTGCGCCAGCTTCTTTAAGTTCGTGACGGATAGTCGTTAGAGCATCTGGTGCGTCTAGGTCTACCATTTCGTCAAAACCAGTCGCGCCAACTTCTAGGCCGCGAAGTGCTTTTTGTAGAGATTCTTGTTGGTTACGGCCGATAGCCATAACTTCACCAACCGACTTCATTTGCGTCGTTAGGCGGTCGTTAGCACCTGCAAACTTCTCGAAGTTAAAACGAGGAATCTTAGTTACTACGTAGTCGATTGTTGGTTCGAATGATGCTGGAGTTGCGCCGCCAGTGATGTCATTCATTAGCTCGTCTAGCGTGAAACCAACAGCCAGTTTCGCTGCAATCTTAGCGATTGGGAAACCTGTTGCTTTAGATGCTAGTGCAGAAGAGCGAGATACACGTGGGTTCATTTCGATGATAACCATACGGCCATCTTTCGGGTTGATACCAAACTGTACGTTTGAACCACCTGTTTCAACACCAATCTCACGCAGTACTGCTAGAGATGCGTTACGCATTAGTTGGTATTCTTTATCTGTCAGCGTTTGAGCTGGAGCCACAGTGATTGAGTCACCTGTGTGAATACCCATTGGGTCGAAGTTTTCAATCGCACATACGATGATGCAGTTGTCGTTTTTGTCACGAACCACTTCCATCTCGTACTCTTTCCAACCGATAAGTGATTCATCGATAAGAAGTTCATTAGTTGGAGATAGATCCAAACCACGACGACAGATTTCTTCAAATTCTTCTTTGTTGTAAGCGATACCGCCACCAGTACCACCCATCGTGAACGATGGACGAATGATACAAGGGAAGCCAACCATGTCTAAAACTTTGTAAGCTTCTTCCATCGTTTTCGCTGTATCAGCAGTTGGACACTCAAGGCCAATTGCTTTCATTGCTTTATCGAAGCGTGAACGGTCTTCTGCTTTATCGATAGCGTCAGCCGTTGCACCAATCATTTCAACACCGAACTCTTCAAGAACGCCGTGCTTTTCTAGGTCTAGAGCACAGTTCAATGCAGTTTGGCCACCCATAGTAGGTAGAACTGCATCAGGCTTCTCTTTAGCGATGATGTTACGCACAACTTCCCATTGGATAGGCTCGATGTAAGTTGCATCTGCCATATCTGGGTCAGTCATGATTGTCGCTGGGTTCGAGTTCACAAGAATAACTCGGTAACCTTCTTCGCGAAGCGCTTTACAAGCTTGAGCACCAGAGTAATCGAACTCACATGCTTGGCCGATAACGATCGGGCCAGCACCTAGAATAAGAATACTTTTAATGTCAGTACGTTTTGGCATTGTCTACTACTCCGAATTACGCTGTGTGCTGTTTGATTAGTTCAATAAAGTGGTCGAATAACGGCGCTGCGTCTTCTGGACCTGGGCTCGCTTCAGGGTGACCTTGGAAGCTGAATGCTGGTTTGTCTGTACGGTGAATACCTTGTAGAGAACCATCAAATAGTGATTT
Organism: Vibrio sp. 10N.261.55.F4; assembly: GCF_041470465.1. Classification (NCBI taxonomy): domain Bacteria; kingdom Pseudomonadati; phylum Pseudomonadota; class Gammaproteobacteria; order Vibrionales; family Vibrionaceae; genus Vibrio; species Vibrio sp. 10N.261.55.F4. The sequence continues at coordinate 127,552 of NZ_JBFRMM010000004.1, forward strand.
GTGCGTTGCACGTAGTGTCTCTGGAAGGGTTTCTTCGTCAGCAGCAAAGCCGTGGTTTTGCGAAGTAATCATCACAACATCACGATCTAAATCTTTAACCGGGTGGTTTGCACCGTGGTGACCAAACTTCATCTTCACTGTCTTAGCGCCTGACGCAAGAGCAAGAATCTGGTGACCTAGACAGATACCGAAGATTGGTAAGCCTTTTTCTAGGAACACTTTTGTCGCTTCAATTGCGTAAGTACATGGTTCTGGGTCACCAGGGCCGTTTGAAAGGAAAACACCGTCTGGGTTCAGAGCAAGTACTTCTTCAGCTGAAGTCTCAGCAGGAACAACCGTTAGGCGGCAGCCGCGGTCAACAAGCATTCGTAGGATGTTTCGTTTTGCACCGAAGTCATAAGCAACAACGTGGTATGGCAATTCTGAGTCTGCTTTCGCTTCAGGAAGTCCACCCGTAAGCGTCCACGAACCTTGTTTCCATTGATACGCTTCTTTTGTTGTAACTTCTTTCGCAAGGTCCATACCTTTCAGGCCAGGGAATTCTTTTGCTTTAGCAAGAGCTAGAGCTTCGTCTAGGTTTCCATCGTTTACTGAAGAGCCAGCTACGATACAACCGTTCTGTGCGCCTTTTTCACGAAGAATACGCGTCAGCTTACGAGTATCGATATCAGCGATACCAACAACGTTTTGCGACTTAAGGTAATCAGAAAGGGATTGTTCATTACGGAAGTTAGAAGCGATTAGAGGGAGATCGCGAATCACAAGGCCTTGAGCGTGGATTGAAGAAGATTCTTCGTCTTCGGAATTGGTTCCGGTATTGCCAATGTGAGGGTAAGTAAGGGTAACGATTTGTTGAGAATAGGAAGGATCAGTGAGGATTTCTTGGTACCCCGTCATCGAGGTATTAAAAACGACTTCACCAACTGCAGAACCTACAGCGCCAATGGCTTCACCGTGAAATACTGTCCCATCTTCTAGGACGAGTAGTGCTGACTTCTTCAAGACAACCTCCAGAAATAAAAATGCATTAAAATTGATTTAATTTGCAAATCTACCTTCCTGCAACACCAAAAACTGCGTGTTTATGGAAATTAGACAAATTGGCGGTATTTTAGTGATCTGCGTGATACGTGTCAACATTTAACTCAAAAGAAATTAAACATTTGTAAGGACTAATTCAATTTACCCCCTCAAAGCTCCAAAAGTTCAACTTTCATACGCATTTAGCTCGAATATTACGATTTTCTAATTTTCACCCCTCATTTTAGCCAACCATAGAGTGATAAAAATATCAGCAACAAAACGCAATCGATAAATACCAAGAGAAAACATGACAATTTAAAGATCTAAAACAAAAAACATACTAAAGACCACATAAACAGCATAGAAATGGAGTCAAAAAGGCGATAAGAAGAAAGTAGAAGGAAGATCGGAGAAGTGAGATTACTAAGGAAAAGGCACCAAATAAAGAAAGCGCCGGCAATTGCCAGCGCATAAATATCTATTTATAGGTCATTCAAACCAAGCACATCCGTCATGGTATAAAAGCCTGCTGGTTTATCATTTAACCAAACCGCGGCCTTGATTGCGCCATTAGCAAAGGTCATTCGATCAGTGGCTTTATGGGTAATTTCCACTCGTTCACCGATATCAGCAAACATAGCGGTGTGTTCACCAATAATGTCACCGGCACGAATCGTCGCGAAACCAATCTCATCTTTAGTGCGCTCGCCAGTAATACCCTCGCGTGACCATACAGCTACATCGTTCAGCTCGTTGCCCATAGCACCCGCAATAGCTTCGCCCATACCAATCGCAGTACCTGACGGTGCATCGACTTTATGACGGTGATGAGCCTCAACGATCTCGACATCACAGTAATCGCCCATCACTTTAGCGGCCTTCTCTAGCAGCTTAAAGACCAGGTTCACACCAACGCTGTAGTTAGGTGCCATTACGATAGCCATCTCTTTTGAAGCAGCATCAATCACCTGCTTCTCTTCTTCAGAGAAGCCCGTTGTACCGATGATCAGTTTTTTACCGTGACGTTTACAAAGTTCAATATTCGCTAATGTGCTAACAGGGGCAGTAAAATCGACAATCACATCAAACTCTTCGATGGCTTTAGACAAATCATCGACTAAAGCAACATCAAAACGACCTTCACCGCATAACTCGCCGACATCTACGCCGACCAAAGATGACTCTGGACGCTCTGAACCAGCTCCAACACTTGCTTCTGAATTATGATGAGCGGCTTTCACCAAGTTGCGGCCCATGCGGCCCGCTGCTCCTGCAATTGCAATTCTTACCACTGCGAATATCTCCATTGTTTTGGTTACCGTTGCCACTTATCTCTTGCAGCAACGTTCAATCGATTAATCTCTTTAAACTAACAACAATCTCAAACTCAGGCTAGCAATTACGAAAACTCTTTTATTACTCGCTCTAAAATTGGCACATTTGCCTCTGGGAAGGCGTATTGATTCAATGATTCTAGGCTTACCCATTCACCTTGCTGACCTTCTTTACCATAAGGCTGCTCTTCAAAATCAGTCACGAGAATGAAATCGAACTTAAGTGACTTATCCGTGTAATCAAATTCAAGATGCTCAAACAGAGACTGCTCGGTCACCTTGATACCGACCTCTTCATCAAGCTCGCGAGTCATCGCTTGCTCAATAGTTTCGCCCTCTTCAACCTTGCCACCTGGAAATTCCCAGAAGCCACCTTTGTGCTTGTCATCTGGACGCTTAGTGATAAAGACCTGTGACTTATCTTGATTGAAGATAATACCCGCTACGATATGGATTCTTTTCATTGATGGTGTTCCTTAATAAAACGCTGAACTCACATAGTCCCTAAATACGTCATCCTCAAGAAAGAGGAACGACTGAGTTGGGGATCTAAAACTACGCGAGCCTAACTAAACAAGATTCCCTACTACGCTCGCTCCTCGCTATAGGGAATGACAACTTCCTTGCGTAACAAAGTAAGCCATGAAATTTACATACAAAAAGAGCCGCCTAAGCGACTCTTTATATTCTATTTGTTAGTTTTATGAAGCTAAGTTGTAGTGTATGAGAGCAAGGCGGTGGCACGGAGCTTACGACTGTAAGTGAGTACCACCAACGCAGCTATCATGCGCTACAGCAACGATTCATTAAACTTACGCGATTTTACCGTGACACTGCTTGTACTTCTTACCGCTACCACATGGGCATGGCTCGTTACGGCCAACTTTACGCTCGTCACGCACTACCGTTTGTGGAGATGCCGCTTCAGCTTCATCGTCAGCTAGCTGGTTTTCAGCTGTTGCATGTTGCGCTTGTGCACGACGCGCCGCTTCTTCAGCTTGAGCTTGACGTTGAGCTTCCATCTTTTCAACTTCTTCTTGTTGCTGAACGCGCACTTTAGAAAGGATGGTAACAACGTCTGTTTTCAGTACATCTAGTAGGCCTTCAAACAGTTCAAACGACTCGCGCTTGTACTCTTGTTTCGGGTTCTTCTGAGCATAACCACGTAAGTGGATACCTTGACGAAGGTGATCCATCGCAGCCAAGTGCTCTTTCCAAAGGCCGTCTAGCGTTTGTAGCATCACAGATTTCTCGAAGTTACGCAGTACTTGAGCACCAACCACTTCTTCTTTCTGTTTGTACGAATCAACCGCCATAGCAAGAATACGCTCACGCAATGCTTCTTCATAAAGCTTGTCGTCTTCGTCTAACCAACCTTGAATATCAAAGTCTAGATCGAAGTCATTCTTCAGACGATCTTGCAGACCCGCGATATCCCACATATCTTCAAGAGACTGAGGTGCGATGTATTCATCAATCACTGATGCCAATACATCTTCACGGTTGTGTTCGATCATCTCGCTGATATCGTCAGAGCTCATCAGTTCATCACGAAGCTCATAAACCACTTTACGTTGGTCATTGGCTACATCATCGTACTCAAGAAGCTGCTTACGAATATCGAAGTTACGACCTTCAACTTTACGTTGTGCTTTTTCAATTGAGCGAGAAAGCATCTTAGATTCGATCGCTTCGCCTTCGTCCATACCACTTTGGATAAGACCAGCCATACGATCCGATGTGAAGATACGTAGCAGAGAATCTTCCATTGATAGGTAGAAACGAGAAGAACCCGCATCACCTTGACGACCAGAACGACCACGTAGCTGGTTGTCGATACGGCGAGATTCATGACGCTCAGTACCAATGATGTGCAGACCACCTGACTCAAGCACTTTATCGTGGATTACTCTCCAGTCAGCTTTGATCTTCTCGATCTGCTCTTTGGTTGGATTCTCTAGCTTCTCAACTTGTGCCTGCCAGCTACCACCTAATACGATATCGGTACCACGACCAGCCATGTTAGTTGCGATAGTTACCGCACTCGGCATACCAGCTTGTGCAACGATCTCTGCTTCCATTTCGTGGAATTTAGCATTTAGAACGCTGTGCTTAATTTTTGCTTTTTTCAGTGCGTTAGACAGTAGTTCAGACTTCTCGATAGAAACCGTACCAACCAATGATGGCTGACCAGCAGCTACACGGTCTTTGATGTCTTCAATGATCGCATTGAATTTGTCTTCTTCGGTACGATAAACCACATCTGGCATATCGTTACGAACCATAGGCTTGTTGGTTGGGATAACCACTGTTTCTAGGCCGTAGATAGACTGAAATTCGAAAGCTTCTGTATCGGCTGTACCTGTCATACCTGACAGTTTTTCGTATAGACGGAAGAAGTTCTGGAATGTAATCGATGCTAGCGTCTGGTTTTCATTCTGAATCTTCACACCTTCTTTAGCTTCAACAGCTTGGTGTAAACCTTCAGACCAACGACGACCTGGCATAGTACGACCAGTATGTTCATCAACGATAACCACTTCGCCTTCTTCAGTAACGATGTAGTCGACGTCTTTCTCAAACAGTACGTGTGCACGCAGCGCTGCATTAACATGGTGCAATAGGCTGATATTAGTTGGAGAGTAAAGCGTGTCACCCTCTTCCATCAGGCCGTTTTTGACCATTAGCTCTTCTACAAATTCTTGACCGTTTTCAGTCAGGTGAACCTGTTTCGATTTCTCGTCCATGGTGTAGTGACCTTCACCACGGTACTCTTCAGAATCTTCTTTATCTTGGCGCTCAAGGTTAGGGATCAACGTGTTAATACGCGTGTAAAGATCTGAACTATCTTCAGCTGGGCCAGAGATAATAAGTGGAGTACGAGCTTCATCGATTAAGATTGAGTCAACCTCATCGACAACAGCAAAGAAGCGCTCACGTTGAACACGATCTTCAGCACGGAAAGCCATGTTGTCACGTAGGTAATCGAAGCCAAACTCGTTGTTTGTTCCGTATAGGATATCCGCTTGGTACGCTTCTTTCTTCTCTGGTGGAGCCATGTTTGGCACGTTTACGCCAACAGTCATACCAAGGAATTCAAATAATGGGCGGTTTGTTTCCGCATCACGCTTCGCTAGGTAGTCGTTCACCGTTACTACGTGAACACCTTTGCTAGGTAGGGCGTTAAGATAAGCTGGTAGGGTTGCTGTAAGAGTCTTACCTTCACCAGTACGCATTTCTGCAATTTGGCCAGCATTTAGAACCATGCCACCAATCATTTGCACGTCAAAGTGACGCATGCCGTAAACACGCTTAGACGCTTCACGTACCGTAGCAAATGCTTCAGGTAGAAGTTGGTCTAGCGATTCACCTTTATCTAAGCGCTCACGAAACTCAACCGTTTTTGCTTTTAGCTCTTCGTCTGAAAGAGCTTCAAACGTTGGTTCGTAGTTATTAATTTCTTTTACAATTTTTCTAAGGCGGCGCAGTGTTCTGTCATTGCGACTGCCAATTACCTTTGTCAGCAGCTTAGTAATCATGTGCTTGGAATCTCTTCGTTCTCAGATCGTCCGCGATCTATTTTAAATGCCGTCAGTGTCTCTACTAGCTATGAACTAGTCTTCAGTTACTAACCAAGGATACTGAGATAAATCTAGTATCTTTGATATTGTACTTGAGAGTAGAGTTTTCAAGGCTTGAGTTAAAATTAATGCCCTTTAGTGTAAGTAATTTTCACACCAACAACCATTTATAACCCCATTTGTTTGATGTGCTTGGAACTTTTCTTTCTAATTGCTGATGGATTAGCCAGACTGCAGCTCATTGGGAGACAACTTTCGGATGTTGACGACACTGTATCTGGAAAATAGATACAAAAAAACCAGGTCAATGACCTGGTTTTCGAAATCTTATATTGCTGTAAACAACAATTACGCTAGAACCATTCCTGGCTCAGCAAATGCAACAGGAGAGCCTACTTCTTCTTCGAATGTTGCCCATTCCCAAGCTTCTGCGTCAGCAAGTACTGCACGTAGTAGTTGGTTGTTTAGGCCGTGACCTGATTTGTATGCACGGAACTCACCAATAATAGCGTGTCCACACATGTACAAGTCACCAATCGCGTCTAGTACTTTATGAGTTACGAACTCATTGTCAAAACGTAGACCTTCTTCATTAAGAATTCGGTATTCGTCCAGTACGATAGCATTATCAAAGCTACCGCCAAGTACTAGGTTTTGAGATTGTAGATACTCAATGTCGCGCATGAAGCCGAAAGTACGAGCGCGAGAAATTTCTTTCACAAAACCTTGTGAAGAGAAATCAAACAACAAACGTTGCTCATCAGATTCAATAGCTGGGTGGTTAAAGTCGATCTCAAAGTCCATACGGAAGCCGTTAAATGGAACAAATTCTGCCCACTTATCGCCATCTTCAAAACGGATAGGCTTTTTGATACGAATAAAACGCTTCGCTGCATTCAGTGTTTCTACACCCGCTTGCTGTAGCAAGTATACGAATGGGCTTGCGCTACCATCCATAATTGGGATCTCAGGTGCATCTACTTCAACAATAATGTTGTCGATGCCCATACCCGCTAAAGCTGCGTTAAGGTGTTCCACTGTAGAGATACGTACGCCTTCGTCATTAACAAGAGCTGTACATAGCATAGTGTCACGAACTGACGCTGGATCAGCTGGGAAATCTACAGGTGGATTTACATCTGTACGACGATAAACAATACCTGTATTTGCAGCTGCCGGGCGAAGAGTAAGTGTGACTTTACGACCAGAGTGGAGACCCACACCAGTTGTTTTCACAATTTCTTTCAGAGTACGTTGTCTGATCATCTGCTTGCCTCGTTATCAGTGCTACAAATCACGGTCAGTATTTACCGACCGCGAATTTTACCATTAATTCGACGATAGTCAAATTTTGGGTATTTGTTAATCAGCCTGACGTCGTAAGAATGCTGGAATATCTAAGTATCCACTCTCTTTCTCAGCCTTAGGTGCTGCACTTTGGCTAGCGCCTGTACCTGAAGAAACAGGTGACGTTGTTGGCTGCGGCTTAACTTGAGGTTTAACCTCAGCTTTTTCTTGCAATGGTTGTGCCACTTTCTCTTCCACTTTTGGTGCAGTTTGAGCCGCTACCTGTGGTTGAGGAGTTGGTGCAACCTTAGCTTTACCACCAGCAACTAATGTAATGTCTGGTTTTTTCTCTGTGCCGATACCTGTTGCTACAACAGTTACACGGATTTCATCCGTCATATCAGGGTCTAGAGAAGTACCAATCACAACTGTTGCGTTATCAGATGCGAATGCCTTAACTGTATTACCTACTGTTTCGAATTCATCTAGACGCATATCTAGGCCTGCTGTGATGTTCACAAGAACGCCACGTGCGCCAGCTAGGTCGATGTCTTCTAGTAGTGGGCTAGAAATTGCCGTTTCAGCAGCTTCTTCAGCACGGTCTTCACCTTTTGCGATACCGCTACCCATCATTGCATGACCCATCTCAGACATTACGGTGCGAACATCCGCGAAATCGACGTTAATCATACCAGGGCGAGTAATTAGCTCAGCGATACCTTGTACAGCGTTTTTAAGTACATCATTGGCACTTGCGAAAGCTTCTAGCAGAGTTACGCCGCGGCCAAGTACTTTAAGTAGCTTCTCATTTGGAATCGTAATTAAAGAATCCACATGTTTAGAAAGCTCTTCAATACCTTGCTCAGCAAACGCTAAACGTTTTTTGCCTTCAAAGCTAAATGGCTTAGTTACAACAGCAACCGTTAGCACACCCAACTCTTTCGCAACTTCAGCAATAACTGGAGCAGCACCTGTACCAGTACCACCGCCCATACCAGCTGCGATAAATACCATATCGGCGCCAGTTAGAACTTCTTTAATTCTTTCTCGATCTTCGAGAGCTGCATCACGGCCTACTTGTGGGTTTGCACCAGCGCCCAAACCTTTAGTGATATCACCACCAATTTGGATCACGCTGCTCACGCTTGTTTTACGAAGTGCTTGTGCATCAGTGTTAACACTGATGAATTCTACGCCTTCGATTGATTCACGTACCATGTGCTCAACAGCGTTACCGCCACCGCCACCAACTCCAACGACTTTAATTACTGCATCGTCAGACATTTCCATCATCGGTTCAAACATGTGTTATCTCCGTTTTTTCCTGCAACTCAGGTTAAAACTCTTTTTGTATCCAATTACGCAATTTGCCAAATAAACCAGACATAGAAGGTGCTGAACGCTTAGGTTCGCTGTAATCACCTTCATCACTGATCTGACAATCTCTTGCGTAATGAAGTAAACCAACCGCCGTAGAATGATACGGCTCTTTAACATAGTCAGTTAAGCCACTAACTTCTAACGGCTTACCAACTCGAACTTGATTGCGGAAAACACGTTCCGCACACTCTACCAATCCGTCAATTTGTGCCGCTCCACCAGTGAGAACGACGCCAGCTGCAAGGTGGTGTTTAATACCTTCATCTCGTAGCTGTAATTGAACCGTATCAATAGTTTGGTTAACGAGACCCATAAGTTCAGTGTAACGTGGTTCAATCACTTCCGACAAAGTTTGTCGTTGCAAACTTCTCGATGGGCGACCACCAACACTTGGGACGTTAACAGAATCATCCTTGCTTACGAGTTCACTCAGAGCGCAACCATGGTTTACTTTTATCTCTTCAGCATCGCTCACTGGCGTGCCGAAAGCGAAGGCAATATCACTGGTTACTGCATTTCCTGCGTAGGAAAAGACTTCTGTGTGTCGAAGTGCGCCGCCAGTCCAAATGGAAATATCCATTGTACCCGCACCGATATCGACAACACATACTCCAAGCTCTCTCTCGTCTTCAGTAATTACCGCATTGCTTGAGGCAAGTCCTGAAAACACGATTTGTTCTACTGTGAGACCACATCGTTCAACAGCTTTAATAATGTTTCTCGCCATGTCGCTATGGCAAGAAATTAGGTGAACACTGACTTCCATTCGAACACCAGATAAGCCAAGTGGGTTCTTAATCCCTTCTTGATAATCAATGGTAAATTCTTGTGGGATCACGTGCAGAATTCTCTGCTCATCACCTATTTTAATTGATTTCGCGGTATGGATCGCTCGATCCATATCGTCTTGAGACACCTCTTCATCAGAGATAGTGCCCATGCCTTTTTCAATTCGGCTTGCGATATGTTTACCCGATAGCGAGATAAATACATTGCTGATTTGGCATTCCGCCATCAACTCTGCTTGATCAATAGCTCGCTGAACCGACTTAACTACCGACTCTAGGTCGTTTACACCACCTTTATCCATACCTCTGGATGGGCTTTGCCCAGAACCAATGATATTGATTTGACCATCAGGCAATATTTCACCAACCAGAGCTGATATGGTCGCAGTGCCTATATCAAGACCAACGATTATGTTGTCATCTGCGGTCTTAGTCATCTGTGCTCTCTTCTAACTCTTGCTCTGGAAACCAGCCTACAGCGGCTCCCGTATCATACCTGAGGTCGATGTAGCTCACTTGATTCGCTTTACTACCAAGTTCGTTGTAAAGCGAAATGAAGCGTTCAACACGCTCATCTAAAGAATCTTTACCTAGTTCTAAACGGATACCGTTATCTAGGATTATTTGCCAAGCGCGACGCTCATTGAGAACGAGCGAGGTAACGGTTAACCCTAGATTGTTAATCAAAGGAGTTATTTGTCGCCACTTTTCTATCACTTTTTGGCTGGTGCCGTCTGGGCCGTAAAGCTTGACTCTATCGCCCTTCAAAAGACCGATATCACCATTAAACACCTGACCATTATCATTTAACAGCATGTTACCGTTCCAGATTGCTGCTGCATGATACTCAGTCAAAAATACTTTTATTGTGTCTGGCCACTGCTTACGAATGGACACCACTGAAACCCAAGGTAACGCTTCTAAACTGTCTTGCAACACACCGATGTCTTGCGACATGAACGTTCCAATATGCTCTAGCTCGCCAAAGGCATGTTGAACATCACCAGCAGTTACGTAAGTTAAGTCGCCTTGAAGTACTATTTTGGAGAGAGGCAATCGCTGATCGTCCCACATCCAAGTCAGTGTGGTATAGAAAAGAAATCCAATGAATAGCAGTACCATGACAAAAAAAGACCCGCCTACAGCGTGTTTCTTTAGCGATGGTAAACTGAATAGGTGGCGGTTTTCGCTAAAAGTACTTTCTACCAAAGCCCGCATTCCCTGTCGTTGGTTCGCAATTCTATTCCCTATCTTCGTAATAGAGGTAAAAGCACTTACTTTAACCTATGAATTATACTGAGCAAAATCAAACTATCAAACGTTGATAATAAGATTTTTGGTCAATTTTAGGTCAATCGCAAGAAGTGAGCGATCAACCACAGTCTGTATACAGTATTCTGCTACGCGTTTTGCATCTTATTAATGTCTAATTGTAGCGATTCAAGTTGCTTCGCTACACGACCAACATCACCAGCACCCTGTGTTAAAACAAGGTCTCCGCCTTGAATAACGTTGGCTAAAACCGACGGCAGCGTGTTGATATCAGCAACAAAGATGGGATCAATCTTACCACGCCCACGAATAGTTCGACTTAACGAGCGTCCGTCAGCCCCTGCAATAGGTTTCTCACCTGCAGAATAAACATCTAACAGAATAAGCACATCAACCTGCTCAAGAACGTTCGCGAAGTCATCATACAGATCGCGAGTGCGGCTATAACGGTGCGGTTGGAAGATCATCACAAGACGTTTATCAGTCCAACCACTTCGTGCAGCTTGAATGGTGACATCAACTTCGGTTGGGTGATGGCCGTAATCATCGACCAGCATTGCAACACCCTTACCCGTTTCATATTCACCAAGGTGATCGAAACGACGGCCAGTGCCTTCCGTTCCAGCCATCGCTTTTAGAATCGCTTCATCGCTGATGTCATCTTCTGTTGCAACCGCAATCGCCGCTGATGCGTTCAGTGCGTTATGGCGACCGGGAATGTTCAACGTAATATCGAGATTGGCTTTACCTTTACGAACAACCGTAAACTTGCCTTGCTGACCTTGTTGTACATAGTTTTCAATGCGGATATCAGCGTCTTCAGAGAAGCCGTAAGTAATCACTTGGCGGCTCACCTGAGGGATAAGTTCACGTACAACAGGATCATCTACACACATCACAGCCTGGCCGTAGAACGGCAGGTTGTGTAGGAAATCGATAAATGTCTGCTTTAGCGTTTCGAAATCGCCGCCGTAGGTATCCATATGATCCGCTTCAATGTTAGTTACGATACTAACCATAGGTTGCAGATGTAAAAATGAAGCATCACTCTCATCGGCTTCAGCGATAAGAATACGGCTTGAACCTAAACGTGCGTTAGTGCCAGCACTTTTAACCAAACCACCGTTTACGAAGGTTGGATCTAGGCCGGCTTCCGAGTAAATCTGTGTCACTAGCGCAGTCGTGGTTGTTTTACCGTGCGTACCTGCCACAGCAATACCGTGACGAAAACGCATCAGCTCAGCCAGCATTTCTGCACGACGAACGATCGGTGTGCGCGCTTCACGAGCTGCAATAATTTCTGGGTTTTCTTCGTTGATAGCGGTTGAAACAACCACCACACTTGCGTCGGCAACGTTACTCGCTTGGTGACCGATATAAACGGTCGCACCCTTGCTAACTAAACGATCAGTCACTGGGTTTTGAGCAATATCAGAACCCGTGATCTGGTAGCCTTCATTTAGCAAGACTTCAGCAATCCCGCTCATTCCGGCACCACCAATACCAATGAAGTGGATAGATTTAACACGGCGCATCTCTGGCACCATTGCACGGATTTGCGCTAAGTCTTGGGTATGTTCAATCGTCATCAATTCAATCTCATTATTTTGCTAAAGCTTTAATCGCTTCAGCGACGGTCACATCAGCATCAAGCTTGGCGGCTTGACGAGCTTTTGTTGCCATCATTTTTAATTCATTTCTATCAAGCTGCGCGATAGTGTTCGCTAGCTTATCAGCCGTTAGTTGAGGCTGTTCAATCATTAACGCTGCGCCACATTCAACTAAATGGTCGGCATTCAACGCTTGTTGTCTGTCTTTGTGCATAAACGGAACGAAGATAGAACCGACACCTGCCGCAGACACTTCTGATACGGTTAATGCACCTGAGCGACACACTAATAGATCTGCCCACTCATAAGCTTGCGCCACATCATCAATAAATTCAGTCACTTGAACATTACCAACAGAATGTGATTTGTATTGCTCAATAACTTGTTGTTGATTGTTCTTACCCGCTTGGTGCATCACAGTGAAGCCTTCACCAAGCTGCGCCATCGTTACTGGCAAGGTATCGTTTAGGATTTTTGCGCCCTGACTGCCGCCCATAACCAAGATGCGGATGTCACCATCACGCTCAGCCATGCGTTGCTCGGGTTCAGCTAAGGCAACCACATCTTCGCGTACTGGGTTACCCACCACTTCTGCAGTAGGAAACGCACCAGGGAAAGCTTGGAAAACCTTTTTAGCAATCTTAGACAGCCATTGGTTGGTTAAACCTGCCACTGCATTTTGTTCATGGAGAACCACTGGAATGCCAGACAACCATGCCGCGATACCACCCGGGCCACTCACGTAGCCACCCATACCAAGTACCACATCAGGCTGCCATGCTTTGATGTGTTGTCTTGCTTGAAGTATGGCATTAATAATCTGGAACGGCGCTTTAATTAACTTGCTAATGCCTTGACCACGCAGGCCTTTCACTTTGATGAAGTCGATTTCAATGCCATGCTTTGGCACTAAATCCGCTTCCATTCTGTCTGCTGTGCCTAACCAGCGAATTTCCCAACCTTGTTGCTGAAGCTTTTTCGCTACTGCTAACCCTGGGAAAACGTGACCGCCAGTACCACCAGCCATCACTATAAGTTTTTTGTTTTGTTTCATCACGTTAGATTCTTATTCTACTAATTCGTTTTGACTATCAGCTTGTTCTTTTTGTTGCATTCGGCATTCGTGGTCAATGCGCAGCAGCATTGATACCGCCACAGACATAACAATTAAACTCGAACCACCATAACTGATTAGCGGTAGGGTTAGACCTTTGGTCGGAACGATGCCAGATGCAGCACCTACGTTAACAAGCGTCTGAAACGCAAACCAAATACCAATACCAAAAGCCAGATAGCCGCTGAACACTTGATCGTGTTCAAAGGCTTTTTTACCTATCAGAATGGCTTTTAACACCAAGCTGAAGATCAACATTAATACTAAGGTAACACCGACAAAGCCAAGCTCTTCAGCCAACACAGCAAATACAAAATCGGTATGCGCTTCTGGTAAGTATTCGAGTTTTTGAATCGAGTTACCAAGCCCTTGCCCCATCCAATCACCACGGCCAAACGCCATCAATGACTGAGTTAACTGGTAACCACTGCCGAACGGGTCGTTCCAAGGTTCCCAGAATGAGGTAACACGTCGAACACGATAAGGTTCTATAACAATCAAACCGACGACCGCGGCAATACCTGCCACCATCAAGGCGATAAACTGTGAAAGCTTGGCACCAGCAATGAATAGCATGCCGAACAGGGTCACTAGCATTACGACCACAGTACCTAAATCGGGCTGGCCTAGCAGCAGCACGGCAAAAGCGCCGAATACCATGATCGGTTTACCAAAACCACCGAAGAAGGTTTTTCTCACTTCATCTTGCTTCCGAACCAAGTAGCCCGCCATAAAGATAAACAGCGATAACTTGGCGACTTCAGCGGGTTGTAAGTTAAATAGCCCTAATGGGATCCAACGCGATGCGCCGTTAACCGACTTACCGACGGCTAATACCACAATCAGCAAGAAGAAGGACAAGCCCAGTAGATACATACTGTATTGAAACCAGCGTTGCATCGGGATTTGCAATATGACGCTAGAGACACCTAACGCCAATACAAGGAAGATGGCATGACGGAACATAAAGTGAAACGGCTGATCGGTTAAACGAGCACTGATGGGGAACGAAGCAGACGTCACCATCACCAAACCTGTCAGCATTAGCCCAAGAGCAATCCACACCAATTGACGATCGTAAAGCGCCTCGGGAGTAGCACGGTTTAGCCACTGCCAGATGGATTGATTAATCTCTTTGACTCTTTGCACTGAATGTTAGTCCTTCAACACGTTAAGCATACTCATGAGCAAGCTCAGTGAACGCATCACCTCTTGCCATGAAATTATTAAATTGATCGAAGCTTGCGCACGCCGGAGACAGCATCACCATATCTCCAGCCACCAGCTGTGGCGAGATAGATTCGATTATCTGCTGCATGGTATCGAACTTTTGTGCCGATGGGTGCAGAGGCATGAATTGATCTGCATCTTCACCGAAACAACACAGCTGAACACGCTCAAGTTGCGCCAATACTGGTTCAAGCTCACTAAAGTCAGCACCTTTACCAACGCCGCCAACCAAAAGATATAACGTACCTTGATACTCCAACCCAGACAGGGCTGCCAATGTGCTGGCTACATTCGTTGCTTTGGAGTCATTAACCCATTTGATTTCGCGCTTGTCAGCCACGACTTGGCAACGATGCGTCAAACCGTTATAGGCCTTCAAAGCATCAAGACTTTTGCTGTAGTCGATACCAACTTGCTTCAATAGTGCAAGTGAGACTAACGCATTCGCCACATTGTGACGTCCAACCAATGTTAAATCTTGGGTAGCAAGGACAGGTTTACCGTGATCGACCAACCACTCAGTACTATCAATCGTTGATACACCAAACTCTTGGTTATCTAGGCCAAAAGTCAACAATGGCATTGTCTGGTCAGGGTAAGTCTCTTTGTCTTCACGATTAACAGTCGCACACTGCGCGTTATTAAAGATTCTTAACTTGGCCTCACGGTAATCAGCCATGCCTTGATAGCGATCCATATGATCTTCAGACAGATTTAAGAATGCCGCAGCGGCAAGTTTTAAATTCGATGTAGTTTCTAACTGAAAACTTGAAAGCTCAAGAACATATAAATCAGCGTTGAGCTCTAGAAGATCTAAGGCAGGGATACCAATGTTGCCACCCACACCGACATTCAAACCTGCCGCCTTTGCAAGTACGCCAGTAAGATCGGTCACGGTGCTCTTGCCGTTAGAACCCGTGATAGCCACAACGGGTTTGTCTACCGCCCAGCCAAACAGTTCAATATCGCCAACAACCGGAGTTCCCGCTTGAATAACATCTTGTATTTCAGGGGTCGCGAGTGCGATACCTGGGTTAGCTACCACCAAATCAGCTTCCGCTAACCATTGGCTATTCCAACTTCCAGAATGTAGCTCTACCGACTCAGGTAAAGATTCTTTTCCTGGTGGTAGCTCTCGCGTATCAATGACCTTCACATGCGTATGAGGTTGATATTTTACGAGATGTTTAACGACAGAGAGCCCGGTAATACCGAGCCCCACAACCACTACATTTTGAATATTTTGCCAACGTTCCATTTAAACAAGATGCTCTTAATAGTTTTAAAGAGCCCCTACTCAGAGGCTCACACAGGATTAACGAACTTTCAGTGTCGCTAGGCCAACCAGTACTAATACCATTGAGATGATCCAAAAACGCACGATAACACGCGGCTCTGGCCAACCTTTCAGTTCATAGTGGTGGTGAATCGGTGCCATGCGGAAAATACGCTGACCACGCAATTTGTAAGAGCCCACCTGCAGAATCACTGACAGAGTCTCCATTACAAATACACCGCCCATGATAACCAGTACCAATTCTTGGCGAACTAACACAGCAATCACACCCAATGCACCGCCCAGTGCTAGCGAACCAACATCGCCCATGAATACTTGAGCTGGGTAGGTGTTGAACCATAGGAAACCTAGGCCTGCACCGACGATAGCAGTACATACAACCACAAGCTCAGAAGTGTATGGGATGTATGGAATGTGTAGATATGCTGCGAAGTTAACGTTACCTGTCGCCCAAGCAATCACAGCAAAACCAGCAGCAACCATCACCGTTGGCATGATCGCCAAACCATCTAGGCCGTCTGTTAGGTTCACCGCGTTACTGGTACCCACAATAACAAAGTAAGTTAGAACAATGTACAGTAAACCAAGTTGTGGCATCACATCTTTAAAGAAAGGCACCACTAATTGTGTCGCAGCAGTGTCTTGCCCATGAGCATACAGAGCAAACGCCACAACCAATGCAATAGCCGATTGCCAGAAGTACTTCCAACGCGCAATCAAGCCATCAGTGTTCTTACGAACGACTTTACGATAATCATCAACAAAACCAACTGCACCGTAACCGCCTAGCACGACAAGTACGGCCCAAACGTAAGGGTTTGATAAGTCAGCCCAAAGTAAGACCGTAATGATGATCGCAGCAAGGATCATCACACCACCCATGGTTGGTGTACCACGCTTACTGAAGTGAGATTCTGGGCCGTCATTACGAACAACTTGGCCAATTTGCAGCATTTGCAGACGCTCAATTAAACGAGGTCCCATCCACAGCGACAGACATAAAGCCGTCAAAATACTCGCGATTGCACGAAACGATAGGTATTCGAACAAACGGAAAAAAGAAAGGTGTGGCTGTAGTAGCTCTGCAAGCCAAATTATCATGAAAAGTTCTCCTTTAAAGCAGCGGCTATTTTACTCATTCCTGCACTATTGGCGCCTTTTACCAACAAGGTATGTGACGCGTTTTCTGGCAAGCATAAGTGCTGCTCTATGTGCGCGATCATCGCTTGATGCGTTGCAAAGTGGGTACCATTACAGACCTCACTAATCACCTTGGTATCATCACCGTAAGTGAGTACATGCTCAAAAGCGAATGGGGCAGCATATTCACCGACTTGACGGTGAAGTGCAAGGCTTTCGTCGCCTAATTCAGCCATATTGCCTAAAATCAACCAACGCTGACCTTTGAAGCTCGACAGCAGTTTGGCTGCCGCCTTCATCGCAGGTACGCTAGCGTTATAACTGTCATCTATCAGCTTGATATTCTGACTTAATTGTTGAACCTCAACTCGTCCTTTGACAGAGATAAGATTCGCTAAACCATTTTTTACTTCTTCAAGCGTGGCACCAAACTGGATACTCAACGCTGCTGCAGCCAACGCATTCGCTACGTTATGCTGACCAATAATGCCAAGCTCAACCGGTATAGCGCCTTGCGGCGTTTGCATCTCAAAGCAAGCTTCGCCCTGCTCATTAATGCGAATATTCTTAGCAAAGTAATCTGCCGTACTGTCGCTTTCTGAAAATGTCAGTACCGTTTTATCTGCGAGTACTTCATTCCAAAAGTCGCCACCGTTGCTTTCTAGATTAACAATAGCAGTATCACCGGCAGCAAGCCCCTGAAAGATTTCACCTTTCGCTTGTTTAACACCATCAATTGAGCCAAAGCCTTCTAGATGCGCGGCAGCTACGTTATTCACCAACGCCACCTGCGGTTTCACAAGTTGCGTGGTATAGGCGATTTCACCAATATGGTTCGCGCCCAGTTCTATCACGGCATAGTCGTCATTGGGCTCACTGCGCAGTAAGGTTAGTGGTACACCAATATCATTATTGAAGTTACCCGCAGTAAACAACACCTTGCCACGTTGTTGCAGAATGCTCGCCACCATCTCTTTGACGGTTGTTTTGCCACAGCTTCCTGTTATCGCCATGGTTGGCACATCACATTGTTTGTGGATCCAAGCACTTAGCTGACCTAAAGCAAGTTTAGTGTCTTCAACAACAACTTGAGTAATATTTAGGTCAAGTTTTCGTTCGACTAACAACGCACTCGCATTTGCCTCAACCGCTTGATGACAAAAGTCATGCGCATCGAAACGTTCTCCGACGATAGCAACAAACAATGCACCTTCTTCAACGGTGCGAGTGTCGGTAGAAACGGCATTAATTACGGCATTGTTTGAGTTACCAGCCTCAATCAACTCACCGCTGACCGCTGAACAAATCTGTTCGAGTGATACATCAATCATTATGAAATACCTAAAAGTTGAAGCGCAGATTCTCGATCTGAGTAATGGATCGTTTCGTCTTTTAATACTTGGTAATCCTCATGGCCTTTACCAGCCAAAAGAATAATGTCATTGCTGCCTGCCTGCTCAAGCGCGAACTTAACCGCTTGGTAGCGATCGTGTTCAACAAAGGCGACTTCAGGCTCACTTAAACCTGCCAGCATGTCTTTAACAATCAATGCCGGGTCTTCACTGCGAGGGTTGTCATCTGAAATAATAATGTTATCGGCGAACTGCTCTGCGGTAACCGCCATCATTGGGCGCTTGCCTGTATCTCGATCACCACCGCAGCCAAAGATTGCCCATAGCTTTCCAGAGCAATGTACACGTAGTGCTGCCAATGCTTTCTCTAATGCGTCAGGTGTATGCGCGTAGTCGACAACCACTTTCGCTTTGTTTGGTACTTGGAACAATTCCATGCGACCAATAACAGGTTGCAATTGAGGTGCTGTGTCGATCAAGGTTTGCTTGTCGATGCCTAGTACAAGTAGGGTCGCGAAAGCAACCAATACATTTGATGCGTTGAACTGGCCAATTAAAGGAACAGACAGTTGTCCCTGCCCCCAGCTACCATCAAAAGCGAGTTTGATACCCGTCTCTGCATAAGCAACATTCGATGCCCATACTGACTGCTGGTAGCCCGATAACGGAAGCAATGACACAGCTACTGCATTGGACAGATCAGCCATCCAAGCTTTACCGACTTCATCATCAACATTAATCACAGCGTGCTTACACTTATGCTGAGTAAACAAGCTCTTCTTAGCCAGAGCGTACTCTTGCATCGTGCCGTGGTAATCCAAGTGGTCACGGCTCAAGTTAGTAAATACACCAGCCTCAAAATCCAATGCCTTAACTCGGCCTTGAACCAAACCATGAGACGAGATTTCCATCGCGGTATAAACAGCGTTTTCTTCAGCCAACTCACTCAGCGTACGTTGTATTTCAATCGCACTACCGGTCGTATTCGCCGCCGTTTTAAGGTTGTCTAGAAAACCGTTACCCGTGGTGCCCATTACCGCAGAGCGTTGGCCGACTAAATCTAGCCACTGAGCAATCAATTGGGTGATAGTGGTTTTGCCATTGGTGCCGGTAACACCAATCAGCTTAGTCGCCTGAGACGAGTAAACACGACCGGCCAACTCAGATAACACCAAGTTAAGGTCTTTAATGTAAACAACCGGAACAGCATCCAACCACTCAATCAGACCATGGGCCTTTTCAGCATCAGCTTGTGCGATAACGGCATTGGCTCCCTGTGAGACCGCTTTGTCAATGAAACGACGGCCATCAACAGCATGCCCAACTACAGCAACAAAAATATCGCCGTCTTTGATGGCACGACTATCCAACTCCAACTGTTCAACGGCAATCGCATCCAGCTCAGGTGAACTAAAGTCACTCCAAGGAGAAAGTAAAGATGACAGCGTGAGGCTATTACTCATATTGAATCCTGATTGGCTCTATTCTTGAAACTTGTTTTCATCAGCAGGGACATTCAGTATTTGCAATGCACCCTTCATGATTTCAGAAAAAACGGGGGCAGCAACTGAACCGCCATAGTAAAGGTCACCTTGAGGCTCATTGACCACAACAACCAGCGCGACTCTTGGGTCACTAACCGGGGCAAAACCTGCAGTAATCGCAATGTATTCGTCGCTGTATCCGCCAGCTTCAGCCTTACGAGAAGTACCCGTTTTTGCTGCAACTCGGTAACCAGGAACGGCCGCTCTTGTTGCTGTGCCGCCTTTTTGAGTCACCCCTTCGAGCATATTCAAAACCAGTTCAGCGTTCTCGCGCTTGATGATCTGCTTAGAAAAGTCTTGGTCGTTACTCTTAATAATATGAATCGGTTCATACATGCCTTTGTTGGCTAGCGTCGCATACGCATGGGCCAACTGCATCGGTGTAACAGACAAACCATAACCAAACGCTAAGGTCGCAATCTCAAACTTTGACCAGCGACGGCGATTCGGGAAAATACCGCTCGTTTCACCAACCAAATTCAGCCCAGACATCTCACCTAGACCAACCGAGCTGTACATACCAAGCAAGGCTTCGAGTGGCATATTAAGCGCTAATTTCGCAACACCTATGTTACTCGACTTTTTGAGGATCAACGCTAAGTCAGCCTTACCCACTTTAGACGAATCTCGCACACGACTACCACCGATCTGCATAATACCGTTGCCAGTATCAATAACGACATCTGGGTCTGCGGTGCCGTTCTCTAGCGCCGCTAAAACCACAAAAGGTTTCACGGTAGAGCCAGGTTCCATGGCGTCGGTTAATACGCGGTTTCGCATCTTAAAGCTTTGTAGGTCAGCACGGTTATTCGGGTTGTAAGATGGCGCATTGACCATGGCTAACACGGCACCTGTTTTTACATCGAGCAGTACCGCAGAGCCTGAAGTCGCCTTATGATCGGCCACCGCTTGCTTGATCGCTCGATAAGCAATGGCCTGTAATCGTTGGTCGATGGTTAATTCTAATGGCTTGCCTTCTTCACGCTCTTCTAAGGCAATATTTTCGACAACGCGTCCATAGCGATCTTTACGAATGGTACGTTTACCCGCTTCACCAGTGAGCCACTGATCATAACTGCGCTCTACACCTTCAAGACCATGACCATCGATACCGGTTACACCAATAAGATGAGCACTGATTTCACCTGCAGGGTAGTAACGACGAGATTCAGCTTTAAGCCCCACACCCACGAGTTTAAGATCGCGGATATATTTAGCCATCGCAGGGCTAACTTGTCTCTGAAGATAAATAAATCGGCGGGATTTGTTACTAGAGATCTTATCGATCATCGGTTGTCGTTCTAGGCCAAGTACATCAGCTAACGCATACCAACGATCAATTTGAGCCATACCATTTTTATCGAAAATGGTTTTCGGGTCAGCCCATACCGCTTCAACAGGAACACTGACAGCAAGTGGCTCACCATTGCGATCAGAAATAATGCCACGAGCAGAAGGAATAGCCTTAACACGCACCGAACGAAGGTCGCCCTGACGAATTAAGTTATCTGGTTCAATGATTTGTATATAAGCCACACGACCAACAAGTGCAGCAAAGGCAAGAAACACGAAAGCAATAACGACGTTAAAACGCCATTTTATCAGAACTGGATCCGAATCCTTTTCGCTCTTCACACGCTTTTTCGTTGATTTATTAACGGTTTTCGCGGGTGATTTTTCCTTTTTACCGGTCATTTCAGTGTGATCACAACTTCTTTATCAGAGTCTGGACGTTTCATGTCTAACTCTCGTTTTGCCGATGCTTGAACGCGACTGTGTTCAGCCAAAGCTGTCTCTTCAAGCATTAAATTTCGCCACTCATCATCTAGCTGCTCTCGTTCGACTAATGCCATGTCTTTTTGCGTAATCGCCTGACGTGACATATGTGTCGTAAGAACGACCCCCATCGCACTCGCAAAGATACAGATAAGAATCACCAATGGGACCTTACCCACGGAGATCAAATCAAAAAATATTATCTTGGCTAAGTTAGGCTTGGAGGTCTTCATTGACTACAGCTTTTCTGCGATTCGTAGTACTGAGCTGCGTGAACGAGTATTTTCATCCACTTCACCTTTAGAAGGCTTGATCGCTTTACCAATTGGTTTTAGATCGGCACTGCCTAAAGCTTTAATTTGATCTTCTGTTAATGGTAAACCATGAGGTACCTGAGGGCCTTGACTCTCTTTACGGATGAAGCGCTTCACCATACGGTCTTCAAGAGAGTGAAAACTGATAACAGAGATACGACCTTGGGGAGCAAGAATACTTGCAGCGCCTTTCAGTGCGGTATCGATCTCTTCAAGTTCACTATTAATGTAGATACGAAATGCTTGGAAAGCACGTGTCGCTGGGTGCTTTTTCTCTTTAAAGTTCTTTGGAGCGACATCAGAGATAAGCTTAGCCAATTGGCCAGTACGTGTTAACGGTTCGTTCTCTTCGTTCTCTTGATAAGCAATGATGCCCTTCGCGATACGACGAGCGTGTTTATCTTCACCGAACTCACGGATAACCCATGTGATGTCATCAAGATCCGCATCAACTAGCCACTGAGAAACCGGAATACCCGTCGTTGGATCCATACGCATGTCTAGCGGACCGTCTTTCATGAAGCTAAAGCCACGCTCAGCGTCATCTAGCTGTGGTGAAGAAACACCTAGATCCAGTAACACACCATCCACTTGACCGACTAAGTCATAACGCTCCGCATATTCAGCCATACCTGAGAACGGGCCGTGAATAATCGTAAAACGAGGGTCATCAATCTTTTGCGCTTCTGCAATCGCTTGTGGATCGCGGTCAATACTAAAGAGTCGTCCATTCTCGCCCAGTTTAGACAGGATTGTACGGCTGTGCCCACCACGGCCAAAAGTACCATCGATGTAGGTACCGTCAGGTTTGATCGCAAGTCCGTCAATAGATTCGTTAAGCAATACTGAAATATGTTTGAATGCTTCTGTCATAGTCTTCTCAGTGAGTGGATTGAGCCATTAGTTCGGCAATAATTTGTTCTATTAACGTTTTAGTGTACTGATTTCACGCTGTATCTCCACCATATTGTGTATAGGCATTTGGAATTTTTGACCCAAGCTTATATCAGGGTGAAAGATTTTAAGGAAATCTAAATAATTTACGTCAATATAAAGCAAAAAACCCATCACTACCGTTAAGTAATGATGGGTTCTTTATATAGGTGGAGTTGACACATACGCCGGGTTCTGTTCCGCTTGCGCGGTGGTAACCATTCGTCTAGGCCTGCAATCGCTCACAGGCTCAAGCAATCTACCCGCCCCCATACGCGAGCAGCGCAATGCGAGGGCCTATTTGATCTTGCTCCGGGTGGAGTTTACCTTGCTACGAACTGTTGCCAGTCGCACGGTGCGCTCTTACCGCACCCTTTCAGCCTTACCTGTGCCTCTTCCGAAGAAATGAGGCCATCGGCGGTCTTCTCTCTGCTGCACTTGTCGTGGGCTCGCGCCCCCCAGACGTTATCTGGCACCCTGCTCTATGGAGCCCGGACGTTCCTCCCCTCTGCCAGTCTCCCGAAGGACTTCAACGTCAGTTTCCCGAAGGACCTCAACGTCAGTCTCCCGAAGGACATCAGCAAAGCAGCGATTACCCGTTCAACTCCGAGGGCGGATTGTATAGAGATTAGAGTGCAGTGTCTAGCGAGATCACAAATATGCTGCAAACCGCTAAGTAAACGCATGAATTTCACACAATCCAGACAAAAAAAGAGGAATGAAGGGACGACCTTCATTCCTCACAAGCTTTAAAATAGCACTCTAGCGACTTATACACTGAGCAGCTATTTATCTATTCAGCGTTAACCATCTAGGTGCTCAAGGCCCCACTTGTACAGCGCGTTCTTTTTCAGGTTGTAGATTTCAGCTGTCATTGCCGCCGCTTTTTTAAGAGGTAACTCTTTAGTTAGGATACCCAGAGTACGAGTCGCTTCGTCTGGCAGTTCTGTGCTCGCTTCTTCACGATGACCATGAATCAGTAACACCATCTCACCGCGCTTACGGTTCGAATCTTCTTCAATCCACTCAATCAACTCACCCAGTGGCAATCCTTGAATTGTTTCGAATGTCTTAGTCAGCTCACGTGCCAAGACAACTTCACGGTCTGGGCCTAAGATCTCAAGCATATCTTGTAGAGAATCTGAGATTCGATGTGGTGATTCGTAGAAGATACACGTGCGCTCTGCTTTCGCGATCTCTAGGAACTTATCTTTACGACCTTTGCTCTTTGGCGGCAAAAAGCCTTCAAAGCTGAAACGATCAGACGGTAAACCAGACGCACTCAATGCCGTAATCACTGCACAAGCACCAGGAAGTGGCACAACTCTCACACCCGCTTGACGACATTGTGAGACAAGATGGTAACCTGGGTCACTGATTAAAGGTGTACCCGCATCAGAGACTAATGCGATAGACTGACCTTCTAATAACCTTTCGACTAGAACTTGCGCTTTAGTTTGTTCATTATGATCATGTAAAGCGAACGTTCTGGTTGATATATTGAAGTGAGCAAGCAGCTTACCCGTGTGGCGTGTGTCTTCGGCTGCAATAACATCGACACTTGATAAAATTTCAATTGCTCTTTGAGTGATATCTCCCAAATTTCCGATTGGGGTTGGCACAATGTAGAGAGTTGGGCTCTCTGTGAGCAAGGTTTTGTTATCTGTCATTTGTTTACCATCACTTCAACGATTAATATAGATACAAATTTATACGGAATTTAAAGAACTCATGGCAACGATGAACCATAAGAGACTCAGTGTACCACGCTTACTAACTCCAATTGCATTAGCAATTACATTGGCGGCTTGTTCTTCAGGTCCTCAAGCACCAACGAGCGTTGATATTACACTAGATCCAGCGCAATCAACTGAAAGTTACATGATGCAGGCGGATAGTAGCAAAGGAAGTCTACAAAACGACTGGTTAATCATGGCGCTTAAGGCTTCTGTGCAAGTTGGAAAAACCGATCAAGCAACTCTGCTGATTAAACGCTTAGCAAAACAAGAGCTGAGCGAAACGCAACAAGCGGAATGGCAATTAGCGCGCGCTCAGCTGCTGGTGAATAACTCACAGCCAGATCAAGCTTATAGCCAACTAAACTTCCAGCCTTGGTGGAAGCTTCCGAACGAGCAGTGGAAAGATTATCACGAGCTACGCGCGAACATCTCAGAGATGAAGAGTGAGTATTTCGAGGCAAGCCGTGAGTTAGTGCTCTATTCAGAGTACCTAGAGGCTGACGACGAGCTTCAACAGCAAACTGCCGACCGTATTTGGCAAAACCTAAATAGCTATTCTCAATATGAGATTCTAGAGCTTAAGACGTCGCCTACAGAAGACGTTCTTGCAGGTTGGTTACAACTGGCAATCTACATGAAGACGCTGAACTCAAATCTTCCAAACCTGCAGGAAACCTTATCGGATTGGTTAGCCGAGAATCCTCAGCACCCAGCTGCTACTTACACACCTCAGGCGATCACCGACATCTTGGCACTAGAGATCAGCAAGCCAACCAGCACTGCACTATTACTGCCTCTAACCGGTAAGTACGGCAAGCAAGCACAACTTGTGCGTGACGGTTTCATCTTTGCGATGATGAATGACAAAGAGCGCGAAGAAGATGCAACGCTGACGGTAATGGATACCAACGTGCAAAGTGCCGCTGAGATTAAAGCGACACTGGAAGAGAACAACGTTGATTTCATCGTTGGCCCGCTGATTAAGAGCAACATAACTAAACTTCAGCAAGCGCAGAAAAACCACGAGAACTCGATTCCAGCTTTAGCTCTGAACATTCCAACGCAACTAGAACCAGATACTAACATTTGTTATCTCGCTCTATCGCCAGAGCAAGAAGTCGCTCAGGCAGCGAAGCACCTATTTGCTCAAGGCTACAAGTACCCGCTTATCCTTGCGCCAAGAGGACGTTTAGGTGAGCGAGTTGAGCAAGCGTTTAAAGAAGAGTGGAAAAAATACAGCAGCAACGATGTTGCTATCAGCTTGTTCTCTGACAAACGCCAACTGCAACGTAATGTGAATCAGGTATTCGGCTTGCAAGAGAGCCAACAGCGTATCGCTCAAATGGACGGATTACTGAACCTAGACCTAGAAACCGAGCCACGCAGCCGTCGTGATATCGATTCTGTCTACATTGTGGCTAAGAACTCAGAGCTAACACTAATCAAACCCTTCATTGAAGTTGCAATTAACCCAGATGCGAGCCAACCCGCTCTGTTCTCAAACTCACGCAGCAACAGCGGTGATAAGCAGTATGAAGACCTAACCGGTGTGTTCTACAGCGATATCCCACTATTAGTTGAGAATAAAAACGAGCTTAATAAAGAGCTCAACGACCTATGGCCTGCGCACTCAAACGGCCAAAAGCGTCTGCAAGCACTAGGAATGGATGCATACTATCTAATGGATGCACTGCCACAGATGAAAGCCGTGCAAGGTTACAGCATTCCAGGTGAAACGGGTGTGCTAACCATCGATAACAACTGTGTGGTTCAACGTGAAATCAGCTGGGCAGAGCATGGGGCTTTTTAGCCGAAAGTTCCTATCCAAACCAACCATCACCCACAAACAAGTGGGTGATAAATACGAGGCCGTGGCAAAATCTTATCTGATTAACCACGGTTTATCGTTAATAGAAGAAAACTTCATAGCAAAATGTGGCGAGATTGATCTTATAATGCGCCATAACAATACGGTTGTGTTTGCTGAGGTAAAATACCGCAAGCAAACCCGCTACGGACATGCCGCTGAAATGGTGACTGCCAAGAAGTCACAGAAACTGCTCAAAACAGCCAATGTTTGGCTTATGCAGCAAGGCTTGTCGGTGCACTCTACAGATTTCAGGTTTGATATTGTTGCCATTGAAGGGCCGAATGACACTATCGACTGGATTCAAAACGCGATTACCCAAGGATAAACATGCTAGACAGCATTAAAGAAAGTTTCACAGAAAGTATTCAAATCCAAATTGCGGCTGCAGAAGCTCTGCCTGACGCAATCACGCATGCCGCTCAAGCAATGGTTGCGACCTTGCTTAACGGAAACAAAATTCTTTGTTGTGGTAATGGTGGTTCGGCGTCGAATGCTCAGCAATTTGTATCGTGCCTACTCAACCGATTTGAAACAGAGCGCCCTAGCCTTCCAGCGATGGCACTCACAGCAGATAACACCACGCTAACGGCTGTGGCTAACGACTACCACTATGAAGAGATCTTCTCTAAGCAGGTACGTGCGTTTGGTCAAACTGGCGATATCCTGTTGGCTATCTCGACTAGTGGTAACAGCAAGAACATCATCAAGGCAATGGAAGCGGCGGTAACTCGCGACATGACAATTATCGCCTTTACCGGTAAAGATGGTGGTGAGATGGCAGGTTTGCTTGGTGAACACGATGTAGAGATTCGTATCCCTTCACACCGTACAGCGCGCATTCATGAAGTACACATGGTGACACTACACTGCCTATGTGACCTAATCGATCAAGTACTCTTCCCTGCTCACGAAGAGTGATATACGGAGCATCACAATGAAATCATTAACCTCTATGAGGCTGTTTAAGCTGATTAGTGTTTCGCTACTTACACTGTCTCTGTCTGGTTGTGCTGGCATTTTCATTGCTGGTGCTGCAACTACTGCAAACCTAGTCACAGATACGCGAACAACCAAAGAGATTTGGAACGACAACAACATCGAATTTGAAGTTGCAGCGATTACCAATAAACAACCATTCCGTGGCAATGTACGTGTCACCGCAAGCTCATACCGAGGTTCAGTGGTGTTGATGGGGCAAGCAACCACAGATTCAGAACGTCGCGCTTTTGAAAACCAAGCCAAAGAAGTGGCTGGCGTTGAGAGCATCCACAATCAAGTTCGAGTGAAAGAACCTTTGTCTGTAAGTGCTATCAGTAAAGACAGCTGGATTACCACTAAGGTGAAATCAGCTCTGCTTGCGAATGCTGAGCTTAACGGCATCAAAGTAAAAGTGATTACTGAGGATTCAGAAGTATTCCTACTTGGACTCGTGACTAGAGAGCATGCCGATATCGCGACAGAAGTTGCGCGTAACATATCTGGCGTAAAACAGGTTATTCGAGCGTTTGAATACGGTGAAGAAGAGACGGCTGTTAACTAGCCGTAAGCCAGTCAACTAAATGCGATATAGCAGAAAAGAAAAAGCAGCGACGAGTCGCTGCTTTTTTATTTGGTTCGTTATCTAATACCAATCGTAGTAAATAATCTATCATTCTAGCTTGTTAAAAATTTCGATAACTGTGTTAGAATTTTTGATTGTAGAATAACTACTTATCAAAAAATTCCGCCTTGCTCTCAAGCTTTTTTCCTGCGCTATTTCTGATCACTTACTTACTGTGATTGGTATAACTAACGTTATTTGATAACACGAAGGCTTGGGCGACCTTTCGCTGGACGAGGTGGCTCAGGATCTGAGTCTGGCTCTTCAGCATCTACGTCTGCCGTTGCTACGCTCAAAGATGGGCCTTTTTCTGGTTCTTCAAAAGGACTTTCTTCAATCCCTTCTTCAAACGCTTCCATGTAAGCCTCTTCAGGTTCAAACATGGTACCAGCACCATTTTCACGAGCATAAATCGCTTGTACTGCGTAAAGCGGAACGATCACAGAGTGTGGACGACCACTAAAGCGAGCACTAAACGTCACAGCTTCGTTACCCAGTTCAAGTTGTCCAACCGCACGAGGCGCGATGTTCAGAATGATCTGACCATCTTGAACAAACTCTTCTGGAACTCGCACACCCGGTAATGTTGCTTCAACAACAAGGTGTGGAGTTAGTTCGTTATCAACCAGCCACTCATAAAATGCACGAAGCATGTATGGTCGGCGTGGAGTCATATTAGAAATATCCATAAACGCTTAGCGAACGAGTCGCATCTCACGCTCAGCTTCAGTTAGAGAAGCTAGGAATGAATCACGTTCGAATACGCGGTTCATGTAAATCTTAAGCTCTTTAGAACCAGGACCAATTAGTTCGATACCAAGCTCAGGTAAACGCCATAATAGCGGAGCTAGGTAACAATCAATTAGGCTAAACTCTTCGCTCATGAAGTATTCATACTCAGCGAAGATAGGAGCAAGAGTCAGTAGGTCGTTGCGCAGTTTAACGCGAGCTGCTTCAGATTCTTCAGCGTTGCCTTTAACGATCTTCTCTGCAACTGAATACCAGTTACGCTCAATGCGGTACATCATTAGACGGCTGTTACCACGAGCAACCGGGTATACAGGCATCAACGGTGGGTGAGGGAAACGCTCATCTAGGTATTCCATGATGATCTTCGAGTCATATAGAGCAAGCTCACGATCAACAAGAGTAGGTACTGATTTGTACGGGTTCAGTTCAACAAGCTCTGCTGGTAGATTTTTTTCATCAACCAACTCAACTTCAACACTTACGCCTTTTTCAGCAAGAACGATGCGCACCTGATGGCTATACATATCAGAAGCACTTGAGAAAAGAGTCATTACAGAACGTTTATTGGCAGCTACAGCCATGGAGCCCTCCAGTACACTTTAAATAAAAACAATGGAGGCCTAAAGCCTCCATTGAACATTAACATAATTTGGGAATTAGCACGGTATTATAGCACAATTAGTGCACATCACGCCAATACTCTTTCTTCAGCAAAATCACGATGATAGTGAAGATTACTAAGAAGGCCATTACCCACCAACCCATCGCGTGACGCTCAAGTTGAACTGGGTCGCCCGAGTAAACCAAAAAGTTAACAAGGTCACGAACTGCTTCGTCGTATTCACCAGCACTTAATTCGCCAGAGCCATCAGTCTCAGTGCCAACAACAACCGTCACTTCCTCGCCATCTACCATATGAGTATCGTAGATTGGTGTTGGGATACCTTGCAGTTCTTCAAGAACGTGCGGCATACCAACGCTTGGGAAAACAATGTTGTTCACGCCAAATGGACGAGACGGATCTTCATAGAAAGTACGAAGGTAAGTGTACAGCCAGTCTGCGCCACGAACACGAGCAACCAATGTTAGGTCTGGTGGCGGAGCACCAAACCAACTTGCCGCTTGATCAGAAGGCATAGCATTAACCATCAAGTCACCGATTTTCGCTTCAGGGTCGAAAATCAGGTTTTCCTTCATAAGATCAACAGGGATCTCTAAATCATTCGCAACACGTTCATAGCGCTGGTACTGCGTTGAGTGACAAGCAAAACAGTAGTTCATGAACATTTTAGCGCCATTTTGCAATGAAGCTTTGTCTGTTAAATCATTGTTCGCTTTGTCTAATGGTACGTTTGCACCCGCTGCCATCACCAGTGACGGCAACATAGCAAATAAAATTACAATCCACTTTTTCATTTGAATGTCACCCTTTCTGGTAATGGTTTCGTCGCTTCATTTTTACTGTAGAACCACAGTAGAACGAAGAACATGAAGTAACCTAAGCTAAAGATTTGAGCCAGTAGCGTGTATGTTGGCGTTGCTGGAAGCGCACCAAGTACACCAAGCGCAATAAAGCTTATTGTGAATTGGATGATGTTAATCAAATGCAGTTTGCTACGGTAACGGTAAGAACGCACTTTACAACGGTCGAACCATGGTAGTAGGAATAGCACAACAATAGATGCGCCCATTGCTACAACACCTAGCAACTTATCAGGAACAGCACGCAGAATTGCGTAAAACGGCGTGAAGTACCATACCGGAGCGATGTGCTCTGGTGTTTTCAGTGGGTTAGCAGCTTCAAAGTTTGGCGGCTCAAGGAAGAATCCACCCATCTCTGGGTTAAAGAACAGCACATAACAGAAGAAGAATAGGAAACCGGCCACACCAACCATATCTTTCACGGTCCCGTATGGGTGGAAAGGAATAGAGTCAATGATGTCGTATTTCTTAGTGTAATCCTTGTGGAATGGGAACTGCGTTTTGTAGTCGTCGCCCATTGTGCCTTTAGGAAGTTTCGTCTCAATACCGTCTGGGTTGTTCGAACCCACTTCGTGCAGTGCTAGTACGTGAAGTACGATAAGCAGCAGAAGTACAATTGGTAGAGCGATAACGTGCAGTGCGAAGAAACGGTTCAGCGTTGCACCAGAGATGATGTAGTCACCACGGATCCAAAGCGTTAGGTCATCACCGATAACAGGGATCGCACCAAACAGAGAAATGATTACCTGAGCACCCCAGTAAGACATTTGACCCCATGGTAGTAGGTAACCCATGAAAGCCTCAGCCATAAGCACTAAGAAGATCAACATACCGAAGATCCAAAGTAGCTCACGAGGCTTTTGGTAAGAACCATAGATTAGGCCACGGAACATGTGCAGGTAGATAACAACGAAGAATGCCGAAGCACCTGTTGAGTGCATGTAACGTAGTAGCCAACCGTATTCCACATCACGCATGATGTATTCAACAGAAGCAAATGCACCCTCACCTGACGGTACGTAGTTCATTGTTAGCCAAATACCCGTAAGGATTTGGTTAACCAATACCAACATTGCCAAAGAACCGAAAAGGTACCAAAAGTTAAAGTTCTTAGGCATTGGGTATTCAGATAAATGCTTTTTATACGCATTCATCGCGGGTAGACGTTTCTCTACCCAATCAAGCAATCCTTGCATTACGCGTCTCCCTCGTCCACACCGATCATGATCTTAGTGTCACTCAAATACATATGCTTTGGTACAACAAGATTCAATGGAGCTGGTACGCCTTGGAATACTCGACCTGCCATATCAAACTTTGAACCATGACAAGGACAGAAGAAACCAGACTTAACACCCTGAACTTGTTCTGCAAAAGAATCCGGCAGGTAAGTTGGAGAACAACCTAAGTGCGTACAGAAACCAACAGCAACGAAGAATTCCGGCTTAATTGAACGGAACTCGTTCTGTGCGTATTCTGGTTGTTGTTCAGCTTCAGATTGAGGGTCACGAAGTTGACCACCGATCGATTTTAGGTTTTCTAGTACCGACTCAGCACGGCGTACAACCCATACAGGTTTACCTTGCCACTCGACACGAACCATTTGTCCCGGTTCTAACTTACTGACTTCCACTTCCACCGGCGCGCCCGCAGCTTTCGCCTTGGCACTCGGATTCCATGATTTAATAAAAGGCACGGCTACAGCAGCTGCTCCTAAACCACCAACAACGGCTGTTGTTGCGGTTAAGAAACGCCTGCGACCGTTATTTAAAGGCGCGTTGCTCATCCAAACATTCTCCCATTTGCTCCTTGTGGATTGAAATAATTCCGATTAAAGAGCATGGCTAACAAAATATGTATTTAGTTCTATTTATTGACGGCAAATGATAAATAAAACCCTACTTTTTGACAAGATAAAGCTACCTTTTTGTAACAATCATGAGGCAAAGCGCACATTGGGTTACAAAAGCTTTCAAAATATAAGAATTTGGAAATAAAACGAGGAAGGGAAAGCGTTTAGAGGGGGTATAAAAACAAAAAGCCCGGCATATAGCCGAGCTTTGAACCACAATTCCAGTCGTAAAACTGGGGGCGTGTACTTTTTCGTAAAGAAAAATTAACGCTTAGAGAATTGAGGTTTACGACGTGCTTTACGTAGACCAACTTTCTTACGTTCAACGCAACGAGCGTCACGAGTAACGTAGCCAGCTGCACGTAGAGCAGGACGTAGAGTTTCATCGTACTCCATAAGAGCGCGAGTGATACCGTGGCGGATTGCGCCAGCTTGACCAGAAATACCACCACCAGAAACAGTGATGTAAAGGTCAAGTTTCTCAGTTAGTTCAACTAGCTCAAGAGGTTGCTTAACAACCATACGAGAAGTTGGACGACCGAAGTAAACATCAAGGCTACGCTTGTTGATTACGATCTCACCAGAGCCTGGTTTGATGAAAACACGAGCTGCTGAGCTTTTGCGACGACCAGTGCCGTAGTATTGATTCTCTGCCATTTTCATAATCCCCTTAGATGTCTAGTACTTGTGGCTGTTGAGCAACATGGTTGTGCTCAGTACCAGCGTACACTTTAAGCTTACGGTACATCGCGCGGCCTAGAGGACCACGTGGAAGCATACCTTTAACTGCTAGTTCTAGAACCATTTCTGGTTTCTTAGCAATTAGCTTTTCAAAAGTGATAGTTTTAAGACCACCTGGGAACTCTGAGTGACGGTAGTAAACCTTACCCTTAGCTTTGTTACCAGTTACAGCAACTTTCTCAGCGTTAACAACGATGATGTAATCACCAGTGTCTACGTGAGGAGTGTATTCTGCTTTGTGCTTGCCGCGTAGGCGAGAAGCGATTTCACTTGCTAGACGGCCAAGAGTTTTGCCTTCAGCGTCTACAACATACCAGTCGCGTTTTACAGTTTCTGGTTTAGCAACGAAAGTTTTCATGCTAATAATTACCTATTTAAAAAATTTACACTTAAGGAATACTCGCGTATTCCCACTGTCTAAGAGTTACCATTCATCACCCCTTCGAGTGTTGGAAAACTCTTGGCATAACGTGATTTTACTCATCGCTAGAGGCCCGCAGTAACGGTAGGTCGCAGGATTATAGAGAAGAGCGAAGAAAAAATCACCTCTTTTTGAACAAAATCACGATTTTTTTAATTCTATTTCTTATTCGAGATAATCAAAGCTAACTTAAGTGTTCTTTTGCCAAATATTCATGGCTCTGCATTTCAATTAAACGCGACTGACAACGTTTAAATTCAAACTCTAGCTGACCATGGGTGTATAGCTTTTCTAGCTCCACTTCCGCTGAAATAATCAGCTTCACATTGCGCTCGTAGAACTCATCAACTAATGCAATGAAGCGCCTCGCAGCGTCATCTGAAGTCGCGCCCATTTGCAATACATCCGCCAATAGAACTGTGTGATAAACCCGAGACAACTCAATATAGTCGTTCTGGCTACGAGCCGACTGACAAAGCTGAGCAAAGGTACCATGCAGTACGCCATCACTCGCTTCGACTACATCTAATTGACGGTGGTTAACCTCTATCTGCTTAAGCTTCTCTTTATCTTCACCAACGAGCTGAGCGTAATACTTTTCGAGATTAATATTCGCTTGGCTATCTAGCGGGTAATGGTAAATCTCAGCCTGTTCTAAGGTACGTAGACGATAGTCAATACCACTATCGACATTAAGGATATGACAGTTGTCTTGAATGAGCTTGATGGCAGGTAAGAAACGCGCTCGCTGTAACCCGTTGCGATACAGATCCGCAGGTGGAATATTAGAGGTCGCAACCAAGATAGCGTTTCGAGCGAATAACTCTTGGAACAAGGTTCCTAGGATCATCGCATCGGTGATGTCTGAAACAAAGAATTCGTCGAAACAGATAATGTCCGCTTCTTCCTTCAACTTGTCTGCGACTAAAGGCAATGGATCACTCACATTACCTA
The DNA here is from genome assembly GCF_041470465.1 of Vibrio sp. 10N.261.55.F4. Classification (NCBI taxonomy): domain Bacteria; kingdom Pseudomonadati; phylum Pseudomonadota; class Gammaproteobacteria; order Vibrionales; family Vibrionaceae; genus Vibrio; species Vibrio sp. 10N.261.55.F4. Next base: position 161,936 of record NZ_JBFRMM010000004.1, read on the forward strand.
GCGCCTTTAGCTCATCATGAACTCGATACATAAAGCGGTGAAAGTGAACACGCATTTTTTTAGTGGTCGGTAAGGCATCATAGAACGTATCCATTAGGTACGTTTTTCCTCGCCCTACGCCACCCCAAAAATAGAGACCTTTCGGTGGTTGTGGCAGTTCTGGCTTTTTGCCTAGTAATTTCTGGAAGCGAGTCAGTTGAGGAATGGGCGTATTCATGTAATCTTGAAATTGATGAAAGAGTTCATCTAAAGATTTTACGGCTTGCTCTTGTGCTGGATCTCTTTGAAATCCATGTTCTTTTATATCTTGTTCGTATTTTTTAATGGGATTCATGACGACATTTCCACAATGAAAGCAATATCAGACAACAACTAAAAATGAGCCCAAACAGTACGAGGAATAACGTGATGTGGTGAATAATGCAGCATCAAACTGCTAACTAGCGCACACGCATTTCTCTTTATACTGCGGCTTTCTCATAGTACCATGGAGCCGTATCACGTGTAACTAAGCAGTAACAAACATGTTAAAAAACAATAATAAGGAGCTGTTATGCCTTGGATGTATGCCGTTGCCGGTTTACTAGTCGGAGTTATTTTAGGGGTCGCTATTTCTCGTCTCATGACACCTGAATACAAAAAACAAAAGAACGTACAGAAAGAATTGGATAGCGCAAAGTTTGCCCTTGAGCAGCAGCGACAAGAGCTGGCTGATCACTTTGCGAAATCAGCAGAAATGTTGGACACATTAGGTAAAGACTACACAAAACTGTACCAACACATGGAAAAAACAAGCTCAGAGCTGATTCCTAACCTGCCAGAGCAAGATAACCCGTTTGTGAAAACAGCCGCTGCCCATTCGGACAAGCCACAAGAGAAGCCTTCAGTAAAAGAGGCGACACTTGAGGAACAACCGAAAGATTACGCTAATGGCGCAACCGGTTTATTTACAGAGCAGAAGAAAGAAATCATGAATGCTCCCGATGTTGTTACAGCAAAAGCATCGTAAACATTTAACACTTCTGTGAACTTTACAAAGGTTTTTGAGTCATAACTTTCACTCAGGTCATTTGAAACTTATCATACTTATTAAACGTATAAGAGGGTTAAGACCTTAACTAGAGAGGAGTTTATGATGAAAAAACCTTTGCTTGCTTTATCAGTGCTAACTTTAAGCTTAAGTTCAATCATCACCCCCATTAAAGCAACAGCCGCACTGCCATTAAGTGTGGGTAATGAACAATTACCGAGCCTTGCTCCTATGCTTGAACAAGTGACCCCCGCTGTGGTTAGTATTGCCGTAGAAGGCAAACAGGTACAACGTCAGCAAATCCCTGAACAATTTCAATTCTTTTTTGGTCCAGAACAAACACGAGAGCGTCCCTTCCGCGGATTAGGCTCTGGTGTCATCATTGACGCCGAGAAAGGTCATATCGTGACCAATTACCATGTCATTAATGGTGCGGACGATATCAAAGTAAAACTGCATGATGGTCGAGAGTACGATGCTGAGCTAATCGGCGGCGACCAGATGTCTGATATCGCACTGCTAAAATTAGAAGAAGCCAAAAACCTGACCCAGATAAAAGTCGCAGACTCAGACAAACTAAGAGTTGGTGATTTTAGTGTCGCGATCGGTAACCCATTCGGACTTGGGCAAACCGTGACATCCGGTATTGTTTCTGCACTCGGCCGTAGCGGCCTGAATCTAGAAAACTTTGAAAACTTCATTCAAACCGATGCAGCAATCAACAGCGGCAACTCTGGTGGTGCGCTAGTGAACCTTAACGGTGAGCTAATTGGTATCAACACCGCCATTCTTGGCCCTAACGGAGGTAATGTCGGTATCGGCTTTGCAATCCCTTCTAATATGATGACAAACCTGACAGAACAAATTCTCGACTTCGGTGAAGTAAAACGCGGCATGCTTGGCGTTCAAGGCGGAGAAGTGACCTCTGAATTGGCAGAAGCACTCGGTTATGAATCAAGCAAGGGCGCCTTTGTTAGCCAAATCGTCCCTGACAGCGCAGCCGATAAAGCAGGACTGAAAGCGGGCGATATTATTGTCTCTATTAATGGCAAACGCATTGATACCTTCAGCGAGTTAAGAGCTAAGGTCGCAACACTCGGCGCTGGTAAGCAGATTGAACTGGGTGTGGTTCGTGACGGTAAGAGCAAAACCTTTGATGTGACGCTTGGTGAATCCACCAATAATAAAACACAAGCTGAGAAGCTCCATGAAGGACTAGCTGGTGCTGAGTTAACCAACACAACAGAGAGTGACTCTGCAACGGGCGTCAAGGTATCGAATGTTGCTCAAGGTTCACCAGCCGAAGCCTATCAACTCCTGAAAGATGACATCATCATCGGAGTAAACCGCCAGCCCGTTAAGAACCTTGCTGAGTTTAGAGAGATTCTTGAAAAACAACCTGGTGTACTGGCGCTTAATATCCAGCGAGGCGACCGAACTATCTATCTTGTGATTCGATAGTCTTACGTCAGCGCAATTACAGGGAGGCTCAGTAAGTTTGCTTTAAACTTACTCAGTCTCCCTTTTCTTTAGATCAATCAAAATGCTATGCTTCACTTGTAATCAAATCAGTCATCCATTGATGGAGGCTTCACACCTTACTTGTTGAAGAGGGAAACATGCTGTCCTTTCTATTTCGTTCTATTTCCCTTGGACTCGTTTCAGCGGCGCTTATTCTTCTCGCCTTCCCGAGCTTAAGACCAGCGATTGTCGCTGACGTTACTAGCCCTAAAGTCGATAATATTGGCTCTCTTCAGATTTCATTTAACCAAGCAGTTCGCCGCGCGGCGCCTGCAGTGGTTAACATTTATAGCCGTAAATACGCTGAAAGCGATCGAAACAAACTGCTCACACAAGGTTTGGGCTCTGGGGTGATTGTTAGCGAGAAAGGCTACATCATTACCAACTTCCATGTGGTGGCTCAAGCAGACCAAATAGTTGTGGCACTTCAAGATGGCCGAGTAGCAGCTGCGCAACTTGTCGGTTCAGACAAACGCACCGATATCGCGATACTTAGAGTCAGCGGTGATAATCTACCGGTGATCCCACTCAATCCTAATTACAAAGCCAATGTCGGTGATGTTGTACTGGCTATCGGTAACCCATACAACCTAGGTCAAACAACAACCTTTGGTATCATCTCTGCAACCGGCCGTTCTTCGATCAGTGCCGATGGCCATCAAGCCTTTATCCAGACCGATGCGGCAATCAATGAAGGTAACTCAGGTGGCGCACTGGTGAACTCACAAGGTGAGCTAGTCGGTATCAATACCGCCTCTTTCCAGCAAGCTACCGACATGGAAACCTATGGGATCTCATTCGCTATCCCCTATCCGCTTGCTAATAAAATCATGGAAAAGATCATCGCCGATGGTCGTGTGATTCGTGGCTATATTGGTATCGATGGACAAGACATCAACTCAGTCACCTCACGCATGTTGGGTACTAAGAATATCGGCGGGATCGTTGTGTTGGGGATAGACCCTAATGGTCCGGCTGCCGATGCGGGTTTTGAAGCTCAAGACATTATTGTCAGTATCAACGATAACCAAGTAAATGGTCGCCAGAGTGTAATGGACATCGTTACCGACCTGCGACCTGGTACAGTTATCGATGTGGGTATATTGCGCCAAGGTGAAAGCAAAACCTTAAAGGTGACCATCGCCGAAGATACTCGCCTGTAGAGCAAACTCTGTAAGCAATGATTCAAGCTGCTAATACACAAGTACAAAAAACCCAGCTCATAGGCTGGGTTTTCTTTTATCTAAAGATTGTTTCAAGTATCTCTACGATTCACTTTGCTCTTCGATATCGATGCGAGTCACTCGCTGTAGTCCTCTAGGCAGTAGACCACCACGACGACCACGTTCACCACGGAAGTTTTCAAGATCCGCAGGTTTCAAACCAAGCTTACGTTTACCGGCGTAGATAGTCAGCGTCGCATTCTCTGGGATAGCCATAAGATGTGAGACAAACTCTTCACGCTCTTTTGCTTTCGCAGAAGGGATGTTGATGATCTTGTTGCCTTTACCTTTGCTCAGCTGAGGGAGATCTTTAATCGGGAACAACAACATACGACCTTGGTTAGTAATCGCCAGAATCTGATTACTGTCCAAGTCAGCAATAGGGCTTGGCATCATCACTTCAGAAGCTTGTGGCAAGTTAACCAAGGCTTTACCGCTCTTGTTCTTGGACAGCAGATCGCTACCCTTACAAACAAAACCATAACCTGCATCAGAACCGACTAACCATAATTGTTCATTCTCTCCCATCACCACTTGGCGAATAGAGGTACCTGGGCTGACGTTCAAGCGGCCTGTAATTGGCTCACCTTGGCTTCGCGCCGACGGTAATGAATGTGACTCAAGGGAGTAGCTTCGACCATCACTGCCGAGGAACACCGCTTGTTGGTTACTCTTACCCTTAGCACTCGCTAAGAATTTATCACCCGATTTGTAGTTCAAACTTTCAGCGTCAACTTCATGCCCCTTGGCATGACGAATCCAACCTTTCTCAGACAACACAACCGTGATTGGTTCGCTTGGTACTAAGTCGCGCTCTGTTAGCGCTTTCGCTTCAGCGCGCTCAATCAGAGGTGAACGACGATCATCGCCGTATTTATCCGCATCTGCTTGGATTTCTTTCTTGATCAGCGTATTCAAGCGACGCTCTGAACCGAGTAGCTTTTCAAGCTTCTCACGTTCAGCTTCAAGCTCTTCTTGTTCCGCTCGGATTTTAAACTCTTCTAACTTAGCTAAGTTACGAAGTTTAATATCAAGAATCGCATTGGCTTGAATTTCAGAAATGTTGAAACGGCTCATTAGGACAGGACATGGTTCGTCTTCTGTACGAATGATCTCAATCACTTCATCGATATTAAGATAAGCAGCAAGCAAACCTTCTAAGATGTGCAAGCGTGCCAGTACTTTATCTAAACGGTACTGCAAACGACGGCGAACCGTTGTGCGACGGAACTCGATCCACTCTTTCAGGATTTGAACTAAGCCTTTAACTTGAGGACGATTATCTAAACCAATCATGTTCAAGTTAACGCGGAAGTTTTTCTCTAGATCCGTCGACGCGAACAGGTGACTCATCAATTGGTCACAGTCGATACGATTCGAACGAGGAACGACAACGATACGCGTTGGGTTCTCGTGATCCGATTCATCTCGCAAGTCGTCAACCATTGGCAGCTTCTTAGCGCGCATCTGGTTAGCGATTTGCTCAAGTAACTTCGCACCTGACACTTGATGAGGTAAAGCCGTGATAACAATATCAGAGCCTTCCTTGTGCCAAACCGCGCGCATCTTGATGCTGCCACGTCCAGTACGGTAGATCTTTTCGATGTCCGATTTCGGGGAGATAATCTCAGCTTCAGTCGGGTAATCTGGACCTTGAATGAAACCCATCACGTCTGAAAGCTCAGACTTAGGCGTATCAATTAGGTGAATGGCTGCATTAGCGACTTCACGCACGTTGTGTGGTGGAATATCGGTCGCCATACCTACCGCGATACCTGTAATACCGTTAAGTAGGATGTGAGGTAGGCGAGCAGGCAACATTTGAGGCTCTTTCATCGTGCCATCAAAGTTTGGTTGCCAGTCAACAGTGCCTTGACCTAGTTCACCTAGAAGAACCTCAGCAAACTTAGATAATTTGGCTTCGGTATAACGCATCGCAGCGAACGATTTCGGATCATCAGGAGCACCCCAGTTACCTTGACCATCTACCAATGGGTAGCGGTAAGAGAAAGGCTGCGCCATCAATACCATCGCTTCGTAACAAGCAGAGTCACCATGTGGGTGATACTTACCTAATACGTCACCAACGGTACGTGCTGATTTTTTGTATTTCGATGCAGCCGATAAGCCTAGCTCAGACATCGCGTAGATAATACGACGCTGTACTGGCTTCAAGCCATCACCGATATACGGCAATGCACGATCCATGATCACGTACATTGAGTAATTTAAGTAGGCATCTTCGGTGAACTTGCGCATTGGCAGCTGTTCAACGCCATCATATGTAATTTCGTTAGACATCCATTATACCTCGGCCATATCACCGTTAGTCTGTAGCCATGTACGGCGATCATCTGCACGTTTCTTACCAAGCAGCATGTCCATCATCTCGTTGGTTGCTTCGCTGTCATCAATCGTTAACTGCACAAGGCGACGAGTGTTTGGATCCATGGTGGTTTCACGCAACTGAAGTGGGTTCATTTCACCCAGACCTTTGAATCGTTGCACGTTGATCTTGGCTTTCTTCTGCGATAGTCGCTCAAGCACACCGTCTTTCTCTGCGTCATCAAGTGCGTAGAACACTTCTTTACCGCAATCGATACGATACAGAGGAGGCATTGCCACATAGATATGACCCGCTTCAACTAATGCATGGAAATGGCGAGTAAACAAAGCACACAGCAGTGTCGCGATATGAAGACCATCCGAGTCCGCATCGGCAAGGATACAGATCTTACCGTAACGCAGGCCGGATAAATCATCGTTGTCCGGGTCGATGCCTAGAGCCACCGAGATGTCGTGCACTTCTTGCGAAGCCAATACTTGGTCTGCTGACACTTCCCATGTATTTAGGATCTTACCGCGAAGTGGCATAACTGCTTGGAACTCACGATCACGTGCTTGTTTAGCAGAACCACCCGCCGAGTCCCCTTCCACGAAGAAGATTTCGGTACGGCTTAAGTCTTGAACTGAACAGTCAGTTAGCTTACCCGGCAGTGCTGGGCCTGAAGCGATTTTCTTACGCACAACCTTTTTGCTTGCGCGCATACGGCGGTGGGCATTCGCAATACAAGCTTCTGCTAGCTGTTCTGCCAGTTGTGGCTTTTCGTTCAACCACAGGCTAAACGCATCTTTTACCACACCAGACACAAACGCAGCAGTTTGACGTGAAGACAAGCGCTCTTTTGTTTGACCAGCAAACTGCGGATCTTGCATCTTCACCGACAGTACGTACGAACAGCGATCGAAGATATCGTCGCCCGTTAGCTTAACGCCACGCGGCAGCAAATTACGGAATTCACAGAACTCACGCATTGCATCAAGAAGACCTTGGCGAAGACCGTTTACGTGTGTACCACCTTGTTTAGTCGGTACTAAGTTCACGTAACTTTCGGTGATCATGTCGCCGCCTTCTGGCTGCCAGATGATCGCCCAGTTTGCCATTTCTGTTTCAGCAACGAATTCGCCAACATACGGTTCTTCAGGCAGCAAGGTGTAACCTTTCACGCCTTCGGCAAGGTAGTCTTTTAGACCATCTTCATAGAACCATTTATGCTCTTCACCACCGACTTTGTCGATAAAGGTAATTTCTAAACCTGGGCAAAGCACTGCTTTTGCACGTAGGTTGTTAATCAGACGAAGTGTCGAGAATTTAGGGCTATCGAAGTACTTAGGATCAGGCCAGAAATGTACTGATGTACCACTGTTACGATGACCACAAGTGCCCGTCACAGTAAGCTCTGTTACTGCATGACCGCCTTCAAGTGCGATCTCGTGAACCTGACCTTCTCGGCGTACGGTCACTTCAACACGTTTTGACAGCGCGTTTACAACCGAGATACCTACACCGTGCAGACCACCAGAGAACTTATAGTTGTTATTCGAGAATTTACCGCCAGAGTGGAGCTTAGTTAAAATCAGCTCAACACCTGAGATCCCTTTTTCAGGGTGGATATCGACAGGCATACCACGGCCGTCATCGGTAACTTCTAACGATTGGTCTGCATGAAGTACCACTTTGATCTTCTTAGCGTGTCCCGCTAGTGCTTCATCGACCGAGTTATCAATGACTTCTTGGGCAAGGTGGTTAGGTCTTTCTGTCTCGGTATACATTCCCGGGCGGTGTCGCACAGGGTCGAGACCTTCAAGTACCTCGAGGTCTTTTGCATTATATTGTTCAGTCATAATACGGAGTTTACTCAAAAAGTTTGCGTCAGTTCGCTGGCTCCAGTTTCACTAAAGCAGAATCATTACTATGAACCGTCATAGTAGAGCGAACGAGCGAAGTATTGGGGAATATAGTCTGGAAGCTGAGTAATGATGTCAAGCTAGTTCAAAAACTAAGACATCAAACTATGATATTTCACCATTGATAGATGAAATAACAGGCAAACAAGAGAAAATCACTTGGTTGGTGGAACAGATTAAAGATTTAGAAAGGTGATGATTTGTTGTGGGTAGCGTTCAAAATCAACAAAGCTATGATCCCCGCCCTCTTCTACTGTCTGTGTTGCACCTTGGTACTTCTCTACCGCTTGTCGGTAATCCAGAACTTCGTCTTCCGTTTGCTGAAGTAACCAGAAGTCGCTCGGCTTAGCGATAGCCGAAACCTCTAACGCCTTCAGTTCATCAATATGTTTTGTTTCCAGTACATATCGTTCATCTGTGTATGGGTTTACTTGTTCACCTAAATAGTCAGCAAGAAGCTCATACGGCTTCACTGCTGGGTTTACAACCACCGCTTTAAAACCATAGTGGCTATTCAGCCATGTTGAAAGATAGCCACCCAGCGAGCTACCGACCAACGCTATTTGATATTGCTCTTTGTATTGCTCCACCAGCTGCTGTAAATGAAGTGCCGCTTGTTGAGGGAAACTCGGCAGTTGAGGGGTTACGACTTTAATATCAGCGCGATGCTCCGCACAGTAATCTGCCATCACATTCGCTTTATGAGAACGTGATGAGCTGTTAAATCCGTGAATATAGAGAAGCAGCGATGGCTTATTAGCTTGTTGATTAGAGCCTGGCATCAATAACCGCCTTCATTAGTAACCAGCAGCCTTAAAATCAGGCAAGAACTGCCCATGAGGCAGACGACGAACTTGCGTGCTAACGGTACCGTCTTGATGTAATTCAATCTCTCTCCAGCCCGGAGACAAAGTATCAACCGCGAAGTCATCTGAGTTAGGTTTGAATTGCACACAAGTCGACGGTGTTGCCATGACTTGTACACCATGATGATCTCGGTTCATGTCTTGATGAACGTGACCACACAGTACGGCTTTAACATTGGTGTGCTGTTGAACCACATCCCAAAATTGATCGGCGTCTTTTAGGTTATGTTGATCTAACCATGCGCTGCCAACCAACAATGGATGGTGGTGCAATAGAACCAAGGTATTACGTTCAGGGAACTCCGTCAGCTTCTGTTCTAATAGGTCAAGCTGTTGATCGCTGAGGCGACCATGAGGCACACCAACCACCTGCGAGTCTAGCATCACCATCTGCCAGTTATGGCCTAGCAAGACATGCTCAACACACTGTATTTGTGGTGATGGTAAAACACTGCCCATATTAGGCTTAAAGTCATGGTTCCCTGGCAGCCAATAGCATGGCTTTTCCAAAGGCTGAATCCCTGACTCAAATTTCTGGTACGACTCAGCACTGTGATCTTGAGATATATCACCGGTTGCTAAAATCGCTTGATAGTCAAAGCCCTGACTAACAATGCCATCGACTACAGCACGAAAGCTATCTTGAGTGTTGATGCTTAATAAGCTGCCATTGCTCGGCGCAAATAAATGCGTGTCCGTTAGCTGCACAAGCTTAATAGTGCTCTCATCAAATTTTGAAGTGTGTGATAATTCCAAAATAACAAATCCAGATACGTTACTGTTTAGACTTTAAAAGTGTTGATAAATAGGCTCAATTAAAAGGCAATTGGGGTTCGGCTGATACCCGTTTTTAAACAAAACGTTAACCATTCCCCAAGAAATTTATTCAATTGAAATTTCTCGTCCTTTTGCAGAAGCTTAGTGTTGGGGTAGTCATATTTCGCTTTGACTCGCGAAAAATCCCCGCTAGCGCACACTTCTGCAACTCGAGCGTCGTGATATAGCCTGACAGACATTTTTGGCAAAGGAAACACTGGCATCGCATCACTCTGACATATATCTATTAATGTGGTGTATTTTGTGACCTCATTCACTGTCAATTGATACACCATATTAACGGCTTGGTAACAGCGAACGTCACCAACCTCATGCCCAACCGGTAACAAAGCGTTCAGTTTGGCATAGTTAGTCTCGTAAACTCGCATCAATTCAGCAAGATCAACATGATACGGTTTTTTGACCGCGATATTTGGCATGACGTTAATCTATCCACTCTGACTGTAATTCTTGGTAGTTCAATTGTAGCCACTGTAGCGCAATGATCGTGGCTCCATTTTCAAATACACCATCTTTTACCAACTGATAAGCAGCTTCGCGACTCATCACTTGTACACGAATGTCTTCACCTTCGTAGTCCAATCCGTGTACCCCTTTGGCTGTCGTTGCATCAACACAGCCAACAAAGACGTCGAGCTTTTCAGAGCAACCACCAGATGAAGGATAATACGAAGTAATAGGCAATACAGATCCGACTTCGACTCCGGCTTCTTCCATTGCTTCACGACGAGCGACGTCTTGTGGCGATTCGTCCGTATCAATGATCCCAGCAACAATTTCGTATTGCCATGGGTTCTCATGCTCTAGGGCTCCGACACGGATCTGTTCGACGATCACCACTTCATCACGCACAGGATCATAAGGTAGCAAAGCGGCAGCATGTCCACGCTCAAACATCTCACGCTCTATTGGTTGGCTCCAGCCTCCCTCAAATAGTCTATGTTTAAATGTGTACTTGACCATTTTGAAAAAACCACGAAACAGCGTCTCTTTTGAGACTATTTCCACATCTTGAGGAGTAAACTCGTGTCGTTGATTATCATACTGTTGCATTTGGTACCTCACTAAGTGATCTTTATAGTTTACTCATTGTCCGAGTTAACTACCAAGGATAAGGTTCAACTTTTTGTATAAATTTTATAATTAAAGTTAAGTTTTAAAAAATAAATATTGCACAAGTGGACAGTTAAATGTAAAAAAGTGCAAAGTTTCGAGTAAATTACCATCAAACTGGGTTAAACTCTTTCAGAGAAAATTCTATTAAAGGCAGGAATAGGAAAATGAAAAAACTGCTTCCACTATTTATCAGTGCAGCAATTGGCAGCCTGAGTTCGTCAGCTTTCGCTGATACGCTAGCTGAAGTTTACGACCAAGCAAAACAGAACGATCCACAACTTCTTCGTTCAGCAGCGCAGCGCGATGCCGCTTTTGAAGCAGTAACGTCAAGCCGTAGCTCTTTATTACCGCAAATCAATTTGACAGCTGGGTACAACCTTACTCGTGGTGATACAGATTTCGATTCAGCATCGACTCGCGATAATGACCAGAATGCTCTAACAGCTGGTATTAGCTTTTCTCAAGAACTATACCAACGTTCTTCTTGGATCACGCTAGATACAGCAGAAAAAACAGCTCGTCAATCTGATTCAGCGTATGCAGCAGAGCAACAAGCTTTGATCCTGCGTGTAGCAACAGCATACTTCGAAGTACTGCGTGCTCAAGATAACCTAGAGTTCGTTCGTGCAGAAAAAGCAGCGGTTGCGCGCCAACTAGAACAAACAAAACAGCGCTTTGAAGTAGGTCTTTCAGCAATCACCGATGTACATGATGCGCAAGCTCAATACGATGCCGTTTTAGCTGATGAAGTTTTAGCAGAGAACACTCTGATTAATAACTACGAAGGTCTACGTGAGATTACAGGTCAAGAACACTCTAACCTAAGCATCCTAGACACTGACCGTTTCTCAGCAAGCAAATCTTCTGAGTCTGCGATTGCACTGGTTGAACAAGCTGAGCAAAAAAACCTTAGTCTACTTGCTGCGCGAATCTCGCAAGACATAGCTAAAGACAACATTTCACTACAGAGCTCAGGTCATCTACCATCTCTAACTCTTGATGGTGGATACGACTATACTGATATTGGTTCAAGTGCTACTTCTGACGGTACCACAAACAACTTCAATGTTGGCGTTAACTTAAATGTACCTCTATACACGGGTGGTAACACAACTTCATTGACTAAACAGGCTGAATACAACTACGTTGCAGCAAGTGAAGATCTAGAAGCAACTTACCGTAGCGTTGTAAAAGACGTACGTGCATTCAACAACAACATCAGCGCTTCGATCGGTGCTCTACGCGCTTACGAACAGTCTGTAGTTTCTGCTCAGTCTGCTCTAGAAGCAACAGAAGCTGGTTTTGATGTAGGTACTCGTACTATCGTTGACGTACTAGATTCGACTCGTCGTCTATATGATGCGAACAAAAACCTTTCAGATGCTCGTTACAACTACATCCTAAGTGTTCTTCAGCTTCGTCAAGCGGTTGGTACACTAAGCGAACAAGACATCGTTGATGTAAACGCAGGTCTAAAAGTAGCAAGCAAGTAATTCTTAAATCCTAGTTAAAGGCTCTAATCAAAGTCTTTAATAAAGCGACTAGATTACCGTTACAAAAATGCCGCTCATTGAGCGGCATTTTTATTATCTATCAAAAGTTAGATTTACAATCTGACTATGAGCTTGAGGCTAAAGGTTTTATACTCGAAGGCGAAGGGTTAACCTCGACCACCTTTAATCGCTTTGATAATTTCAGTTGTAGAGCAACCATCTTCAAAGTTAAGTACTTTAACTTCGCCACCAGCCGCAATCACTTCCGCACCGCCAGCGATATCTTCAGGTTTATAATCCCCGCCTTTCACCAAAATGCTTGGCAATACTTCAGAGATCAAACGTTGAGGCGTATCTTCAGAAAACGGCACAACCCAATCAACTGCACCTAAGCCAGCCAATACCGCCATACGACGATCAGTTGGGTTCACAGGGCGACCAGGGCCTTTCAAGCGTTTCACTGATTCATCGGTATTTACCGCAACGATCAAACGATCGCCCAGCTCAGCCGCGTGATTCATGTAAGAAACATGACCAGCATGTAGAATATCAAAGCAGCCATTGGTCATAACTACCTTCTCGCCTTTCGCACGAGCACGCTTCACCGCTTCAACCAGTGCCGCTTCTGAGATCACACCGTAGTCTGTGTCTTGACTGCCGTGAATCGCTTCAGCTAGCTCTATCGTGGATAACGTTGACGTACCTAGCTTACCAACAACGACACCAGCTGCAGCGTTCGCTAATGCACACGCCTCATCCAATGGCTTACCAGCTGCAACAGACGCAGCCAGTACTGAGATAACCGTATCGCCAGCACCAGTTACGTCGTACACTTCTTTCGCTTGGGTTGGCAAGTGGAATGGTGCCTGACCTTTACGTAATAAAGTCATACCATTTTCACTGCGAGTCACCAATAGAGCTTCAAAGTCATACTTCTCGATCAAGGCAATACCTTTCTCGATAAGATCTTCTTCTGATTTCACTTTACCTGCAACCAGCTCAAACTCTGCCATGTTTGGTGTAAGTAATGTCGCACCACGGTAGCGCTCTAAATCCGCGCCTTTGGGATCGATGAATACAGGAACATTGGCTGCGCGTGCTTTTTGAATGAAGCTCTGTACATGCTCTAATGCACCTTTCGCGTAATCTGACAAGATAACCGAACGTACATTTGGTAGGGCTTGCTCCATGCGAGACAGAATAAGCTCTGGGTTGGTGTTTTCGAATTTGTCTTCAAAATCCAAGCGAATCAACTGCTGACCACGGCTCATCACTCGTAGTTTGGTGATGGTTGGATAGTCTTCTAACTCAACGAAATCACACTTAACCTTCAGAGCACCTAAAGTGCTTTTCAACACCTCAGCAGGCTCATCTTTACCAGTCAAACCAACAACATGAGCATGCCCACCAAGAGAGGCAATGTTCATTGCTACGTTGGCAGCACCACCAGGACGCTCTTCGTTATTTTCTACTTTCACAACGGGGACTGGTGCTTCTGGTGAAATACGGCCAGTTGGGCCATACCAGTAACGGTCAAGCATTACGTCACCGACAATAAGAACACCTGATTGGCTGTAGTCAGGTAGAATTGGTTTCATTGTTGAGCTCCAAAAATCGAATCTGGCTAGAGTCTAGCACACTGATTACAGTGGCTAAACTACAGATAAATGAGTAAAAGCCTATCAAGATAAACATAGCACTCGCTACGCTATGACTGAATTATGCTTCCATCCACTGCTTCCATGCCTGAACAACATGTTCTCTTTCCATTTCGAACTTTTCAATCGCCACATCCGCATCAAGGTTAAGTAGATTACGGTGGTGGATTTCATCCCTTAATGTGGTGTACGCATTGGTCAATGCCATACCTTGTTGCTCGTCCATTATCCCTTGCGACAACAAGCTTTCAAAGATTCTCACATTGTCACACCAACGAGTAAGCTTAGGTTTCTCGTTGCTGTATCTCAGCACTAAGTATTGCGCCAAGAACTCAATATCAGTAATACCGCCCGCATCTTGTTTAAGCATGAATCGATCGGCTTTTTTACCGCCTAAATGGCCACGCATTTTTTCACGCATATCCACAACTGACTTTTTGAGTGTTGCCTCATCTCGTGGCAAGCACAAAACCTCATGCCTAGTTTTGTTAAACGCAGATACCAATAAGTCATCACCGTAAATCATACGAGCACGAGTGAGGGCCTGGTGCTCCCATGTCCACGCGTCATTGTGCTGATACTCGTCAAAGGCATCGGTTGGACTCACCAATAGACCAGATGCACCAGAAGGGCGTAGGCGAGTATCGACTTCGTACAAAATGCCAGAAGCAGTTCTGGTCGAGAAAATATGAATAATACGCTGCGCTAATCTTAAGTAGAATTGGCGTCCATCGATCTCTTTCTTTCCATCAGTATAGATGTGTACCGGGCAGTCGTGCATGAACACGATATCAAGATCGGAGTTATAACCAAGCTCCCAACCACCGACTTTGCCATAACCAACGACAGCAAAACCGCGACCTTCGCGATCTTTAACATGGGTCGGTTCACCAAACTTGGCGGATACTTGTAACCAAGCTTGATTGACCCCCGCCTCCACAATGGCTTCTGCTAAGTAGGTCAGGTGATCACTGACCTTCATGACAGGTAGAGCACCCGCAATATCCGCGGCTGCAATTCTCAATATACAGGTCTGCTTAAACTGACGCAGACCTTCCATCTGTTGCTCCATATCATCTTCAGGGATACGGGCTAGATAATCACGCAACTCGGTCTTGTAAGACTCTAAAGGCACGGGATTGTAGAGTTGCTGAGGGTCGATAAGTTCATCTAACAGAATTGGATAACGACCCAACTGCTCCGAAATCATCGGGCTTGCCGTACACAGGCGAACTAGCTGAGTCAACGCGGCAGGGTGTTCATCTAGTAGTTCAAGGTAAGTGGTACGCGTAACGATTTTATGCAGCAGATGCAGTACTCGCGACAAACCAAACTCGGCATCCTTAGCGGTGTACAGCGCTTGAAACACTTTCGGCATCAGTCGATTGAGGACTTCCCGCCCACGAGGGCCAAGAGTCTTTTTAGCCAAATCGGCTTTAAACTGAATGATCGTTTTCGCCGCATCAGGCGGGCTCGCGACCGCAATGTCGTGTTCCAACACGTGCTCAATTACATCGGGTTTATGGGCCATATCCCACAACTCGCTAAAGTGGCTCGCGATCGGATTAGCGTCATCTTCATCAACGCCAATTAGGTCTTCGAACACGGTATGTACATTCGCCATATGGGCGCGAGTTGCCACAATCAAGCTATCCCAATCGGAAAATTGCATGGCAACCGCAAGCTGCAGTTGTTCGAATTCACAGTCAGGTAAGGTTTGAGTTTGCTTATCAGCCATGGCTTGTAACAGGTTCTCAAGGCGACGCAAAAACAGATAAGCTTCACGTAGGTGCCCCACCTCTTCAGACTCTAGCAGATGAAGGGATTCAATCGCACTTAAGGTTTCGAGTAACCCTCGACCGCGTAAGCTAGGCTCGCGTCCACCACGAATCAATTGGAAGACTTGTGCGATAAACTCAACTTCACGAATACCACCAGAGCCAAGCTTGATGTTGTTCGAGAGACCACGACGACGCACTTCGCTGCTGATCATAGACTTCATTCGGCGCAGAGATTGAATCGCACTAAAATCAATATAACGGCGGAACACAAACGGGCGTAGCATTTGGCGAAGCTCTTGATACTCAGGGTACATCTCACTGCCCATCACACGCGCTTTGACCATAGCGTAGCGTTCCCAATCGCGACCTTGTTCTTGATAGTAATCTTCTAGCGCAGCGTAACTCATGACCAGTGGACCACTCTCACCGAATGGACGCAGGCGCATGTCTACTCGATAACAGAATCCATCGAAGGTTTGCTGATCAAGCGCCTTAATAATACGTTGCCCGAGACGTGTAAAGAACTGCGCATTGGCAATGCTGCGTCTTGCACCTTGGGTTTCACCATTCTCTGGGTAGGTGAAGATCAGATCGATATCGGAAGAGAAGTTAAGCTCACCGCCCCCTAGCTTGCCCATACCAATGATCAACATCGGCTGTGCTTCGCCTTGTTCATTACAAGGTGTGCCCCACTCTTTACAACAAATATCGTACTGCCATTGGTAGGTTTCGAAGATCATCGCCTCAGCCAACATCGATAGATGATTTAGGCTCTGCTCTAGCTCCCACGAACCCATAAAATCACGCCAAGCAATGTAGGTCATTTCTCGATTTCGGAATTGACGCAGCACGCGCTGACCGCTCATTTCATCGGTGCAACTAGAAAGTAATTCAGCCAAGCGTTCTCGGTATCCTTCAGCGCGTTCTTCGCATGCCAACATATTAGGTAAGTCACCACATAAAACCGTATCACGCTGCAGGCAATCACCAATAAAACAGCTTAAACCGAGTACACGTTTAAGATCTTCAGTCAGTGGCTCAGACCAAGTATTGATGGCTTCACTTTGATGCTCTAATAATTGCTCAAAAGCAGACTGGGAGTGAGTGATGAGTTGAGAAGGCAATGGCATGTTTCTTCCTTGTATAAGCTGCGCGCCGAACAATCGGTTTATCGATTCAGTTCTTCAATAACGAGTTTTCATAACTAAAGATAAGTTATACCAAAGTTACGCCAATAAAAAACGCCCACATTAGCAATGTGGGCGTTTTATCGATTAACTTATCTGGTTGAGCTTACAACCGAGAAACAGTCTCTGGGAATTAGCCTTTGACGGATGAAGATTGGGTGCTGAGGACTAAACCTTAAATTGCTTAATCTTACCGTCGAGTTCTTGCGCGTTACTTTCCATAAGCTGAGAGGTCTCGAGCAGTTCACCAACCACCACAACTGAAGCTTCAACAAGCTCGCGTACATTGGTCAGGTTGACGCTCATCTCTTCAGCAACACTGCTCTGTTGGCCTGCAGCGGTCGCGATCTGGAAGTTCATATCATTGATTTGATTGACTTGGCTTACAATGCCGTCAAGCTCACTTCCCGCGTTAGTCACCAGATCAACACCTTCAGCCGCTTCAACAACACTCTTCTCCATCAGTTCTACCGCAGAGTTAGCGCTGCTTTGTAGATGACTGATCATGTCTTGAATCTCTACCGTCGCTTGCTGAGTGCGCTGTGCAAGGTTACGAACCTCATCAGCAACAACCGCAAAACCACGACCTGCTTCACCTGCACGCGCCGCTTCAATCGCAGCGTTCAATGCTAATAGGTTTGTTTGTTCTGAAATGCCTTGGATAGTACCAACCACACTGCCAATTGAGTCAACGCGCTCTTCTACTTGGTTTACCGCTGCTGCAGATGCTGCGATATCTGAAGATAGCTCACTCATCTTAGAAACAGACCCTTGAACGAACTTCTGTCCCGTCAATGCTTGGCCAGATGCCTGTTCCGTCAATGAAGAAGCGCTTTGCGCATGTTCGGCTACAGTTTGCACTGTAGAGGTCATCTCACTCATTGCTGTTGCCAGCTGATCGATCTCATTGAACTCTTCTTGAGCTGATTCTTTGGTTTCAGACATGCTGATGGTCATCACTTCCGTCAGAGCAAACAGTTCATCAGAAGAGGCCACCTGAGTTTTGATCATGTCGTTCAGTTGAACGCGAGTTTTTTCGAGTTCACGTGCCACATCGCCGTATTCATCTTTACAGTCCATTTGAATCGGCACTGATAAGTTCTTGTCGGCCATGGTTTTAATGGCGTCATTAAGGTATTGAGTCTGACGCAGCATAACGCGCGCCGCTGCTAATAGAAGAACCACAAACACAATGATCATTAAGGCTGTTTGCCAAGCCACTTGAACTAGGTAAGTCTCGTAATGCTGTTGTGCGACTTGCGCGTTATTGGTTACAGCAAGCAGTGAATCGTAAAACGTACTTGCGTCCCAAAGCTGCTTTGAAATGATCAAGATCGTACTGAATATCATCAGCATGACCATTTTTGGAACGAGACGAACGTCAGAGATTATCCTTTCCCACGGCTTGAATGACAGTTTAGTCATTGTCAGTTCTCCATTAATTCTTATATATTGATGGCTTCTATATCCGCGAGGTGGCTATGTCAGTCAAAGTTCGCGATTTATTTTGAGCCTCGTATGAATGTTGAATAATACCAAAGACGCCACCAAGCCGATGAGCTTATTGTCACTGATTCTCTCTTTCTTAGCGTTATTTGTGATCTCAGGCTTATTGTTCGTACCGATCGACAAAGAATCGAAACAAGTCCTTATCGGCCTCGATTTTATAATCTGTAGTGTTTTTCTTTTTCAGCTCACAATTGATCTATTCAGATCACAAAACAAAAAAGAATATCTAAAAGTACACTGGATCGATTTCTTAGCAAGCATCCCAATGATCGAACCACTTCGTTTCGCTCGCATTTTTCAGATCTTACGTGTAATTCTTGTTCTTCGTTCGGGTAAACGAGTGTTAAGAGAGCTATTTCGCAATCGTAAAGAGACCACCCTCGCCTCGATTATATTGCTGCTGATCATTCTCCTGACCATAGGAGCTGGGACAATACTGCTGTTAGAGCACAAAGATCCCAACGCCAACATCACCACTGGACAAGATGCGTTATGGTGGGCTTTCGTGACCATCAGTACCGTGGGATATGGCGATCATTATCCCGTCACGAGCTCAGGAAAATTAGTTGCCTCTCTGGTGATCATTTGCGGTGTGGGTGTGTTTGGTATGATTTCAGGCTTGATTACTTCTTTGATCACCTCTCCAACTCATCATGAGAATCAACGCGCGGAAAACAAAGAGAAGCACCTTGAGAAGATCATTGAGCAACAACAGAAAATCCTCGAACGACTAGAAAAGCTCGAGCAACAAGCAAAAAAATAGGGCCGAAGCCCTATTTTCAAATTCATACTTATATTGATACAGGTGTTGAGTTTAGTCTTGCCAGTATGGCTCAACCTCAACACTGATTTGGCGTGTTTGTTCCATCGCATGCAGAATAGACACTTCTTGACGAGCTAACCAACGCTCTAGCTGAACCTTCTCGTCGCCTTCCAACTTCTCAGTCAAAGGCTCTAATGTTTTAAGTGCCAGTAGGTCATCAATGCCTTGCACCATATCAGCCCATGGCAAGCGGAAGCTGTTTCGCTCAGCGTCATCATATAAACTCGCGAAACCAACACCAGAATACAGATTACGCATCAAACGGTATTGCTGTTCAATATACGCTTGGCTGGTCATCACTCGCTCTGGCGGGAAAGCTTCCATCAAGTCTGCCCATGTGCGATCGAGTTGCTGCACGGAAAACCATTCGATACCACGACCCATTTGTTCACGCGCTTTCTCATCTAAGAAAGGTTGCCAGCCACGAGACAAGATCCAGCGGCTCAGATCTAACAATAAACCAGTGTAACGAGCAGAGCTCAACAAGGTAAGCAGCTCTTCACGATCTGGCAGTTGCTCTTGCATCTCTTTAAGCTCAGCCACTAAAAACTTACGCGCATCGAGTTTACGTAGTACGTGTCCTTTATCTTCCAGCAAGTCTTCGAAATGGTCATAGCTTTTCAGCCAGTCGAGCTCTTGCTCAAGCCACTTCAACTCTTGACGTAAAATAGCACTCGCACGTCTTGGGACAATACCACCGTAGATAGTGAAGGTTTGACGAATAAAACTGAGCGAGTGGCTGATCTCATGTAACGCTTCAATAGATTGGCGCTCGGTGAAGATCTGCTCATGATAGTGCCAATGAGCGAGAGCGTGCTCTAAAGATTGAATGAAACACGATTCAACGGTATCACTTTTATCAGTATCAACTAAAGTCAAAGGAGTAACTTCATCTCCTTGATAACCTTGAGCAAGGCGGTAACCCTTAGCAGCTTTGCTTAGATTGCCCAAACGCATGCCACCTTGTTCGCAGAATTGGCGAGACAATGTAAATAGCGCATCCGTTTGACCGGATTTAAGTTCTAATTCGACTTCGCAAATCGGTTCTTGCAGGTCGCCTGATTCAACGAAGCCTTGGTCGAATGCGACCTCGACTTGACTGCCATCAGGCATGCCAATCAGCCACTGCTCACGCGTGAAGTTGGTAGAGAACAGAGGAGTCAGCTCAGCTTGCAACGTTTCGATGTCTTTACCTGCTGGCCAGATATCCTCTGGGTGCAGGGCTAGCTTGGGTTCGTTACTGTCGTGTTCTGCATTGTATTCAGGCCTTTGATGCAGGCCAGCAACCACACGACCCGCTGTCTTTACGGTTTGTACAAATACGTCATCAAAGCGTCGAATGCGTAAGCCGATATCGTGCTTACGTAGCCAGTTGTCAGCGGTGTCAAAGTAGATGTTACCTAGCTCACGACAACTGTGCTGAAGTACTTTAGTTTCAGCAATTTTATTGCGTAAAGTCTCTGAAAATTCAGGAGAAACAAAAAACTTCAGTTCTATCTCGGTTTCCATAGTTATACCTTTCTGTGAAGATAGGGACAGGATATTGCCAATTTGAAAAGTCGGCAAGTCAGAAATATCGCCCTTATGATGATCTAAAACAGTTTTAATGAGAGATTGATTAGGTTAACATGCGCGACTTTGTAGCCATCGCTTAACATTTCACCATGAATATGGTGTATGTTGTTTTAAGGTTATTATTTATTAGGTTGGATGACCATGCCAGTAAATACAATTATGGGGTTATTTGCAAAGTCCCCAATTAAACCTTTGCAGCGTCACGTAGTATGCGTGAACGAATGTTGTTCTCACCTAGTTAATTTCTTTGAAGTTTCTTCAAAAGGTGACTGGGAAAAAGCATCAGAAATTCGAGCTCAAATTTCTCACCTTGAGAAAGAAGCTGACGTACTAAAACGTGAAATTCGCCTTAAACTTCCTCGTGGTTTGTTTATGCCAGTTGATCGCACCGATATGTTGGAGCTATTAACGCAACAAGACAAACTCGCAAACCTAGCGAAAGACATTGCTGGCCGTGTATATGGTCGTCAACTTGTCATTCCTGCTCCTATGCAAGAAAACTTCATCGCTTACGTTAAACGTTGTCTAGATGCAGCGAACCAAGCACAAAACGTAATCAATGAATTAGACGAATTACTTGAGACTGGCTTTAAAGGCCGTGAAGTAACACTCGTTGCCGAAATGATTCATCAATTAGATGTAATTGAAGATGACACGGATGCGATGCAGATCGAACTACGCCAACAACTAATGGCAATTGAAGGCGATCTGAATCCAGTTGATATCATGTTCTTATACAAAATTCTTGAATGGGTTGGTGGTATTGCAGATCAAGCACAGCGTGTAGGCGCTCGTCTTGAAGTAATGCTTTCTCGATCTTAAATCATACGTTAACCATATAACGAAGAGCATTTTTTGAACAAACCACTTATGCGCTGAGTATTCCTCTCGCTGAGCGGTTTTTTGCGTCTAAATTTGTTCCGCTTGTTATCAAACAACTAGGTATTACGATGGATATCCTTGCTAACTACGGCACTGTCCTGATTATTGTTGCAGCAGCTTTCGGTTTCTTGATGGCTATTGGTATTGGTGCAAATGACGTTGCGAACGCAATGGGCACCTCAGTAGGCTCTAAAGCTTTAACCGTTAAACAAGCGATCATTATCGCAATGATCTTTGAATTCGCAGGTGCTTACCTTGCGGGCGGCGAAGTAACAGACACGATCCGTAAAGGTGTTATCGAAACGTCTCTATTCGCTCATCAACCAGATGTACTTGTGTACGGCATGATGTCAGCACTTCTTGCTGCGGGTACATGGCTACTTCTCGCTTCTTACATGGGCTGGCCGGTTTCTACGACTCACTCAATCATCGGTGCAATCATCGGCTTCGCTTGTGTGTCTGTAGGTACTGAAGCGGTAGACTGGAACAGCGTTCAAGGCATTGTGGGCAGTTGGATTATCACACCGGTTATTTCCGGTTTCTTCGCTTACGTCATATTTGTAAGTGCTCAACGACTGATTTTTGATACAGAGAACCCGCTATTTAACGCGAAACGCTTTGTACCGGTATACATGTTCATTACAACAATGGTAATTGCACTTGTAACCATCAAGAAAGGCCTTAAGCACGTTGGTCTTCACCTAAGCAACACTGAAGCATGGGTTTGGGCTGCTGGCGTTTCTGCGCTTGTAATGATCGGCGGTTACCTATACATCCAGAAGAAATTCGCTAACCGCGAAGAAGACCACGGCTTTGCAGGTGTTGAAGGCATCTTCTCTGTACTCATGGTTATCACAGCTTGTGCGATGGCATTTGCACACGGTTCAAACGACGTTGCGAACGCGATTGGTCCACTGTCTGCTGTTGTATCAACCGTTGAGCACATGGGTGAAATCACAGGTAAGAGTACTATCGCATGGTGGATTCTTCCTCTAGGTGGATTCGGTATCGTTGTTGGTCTTGCAACAATGGGTCATAAAGTAATGGCAACCGTTGGTACTGGTATTACAGAACTAACACCAAGCCGTGGCTTTGCTGCACAACTTGCAACTGCATGTACGGTTGTACTAGCTTCAGGTACTGGCCTTCCAATCTCTACTACACAAACACTCGTTGGTGCTGTTTTAGGTGTTGGTTTTGCTCGTGGTATCGCAGCACTAAACTTAGGCGTTGTACGTAATATCGTGGCTTCTTGGATTGTGACACTACCTGCAGGTGCTCTACTTGCTGTTGTGTTCTTCTACGGAATTCAAGCTGCGTTTACTATGTAATCGCGACTGCGTTAGTGAATACTAGCGTCAGAACAGTGTGAGCTTCAGTAACGATATGTAAATGCCATGTCATTATTGACTCAAACGCACAGAAAGGGAGGCTTTGCCTCCCTTCTTTGTTGCACCGCATAAAGAAACTAAATATTATTTGCTGATTGAGGCTGACTCATACGCCTACCCAATTTGAATCGTTAAGGGATTTACTGTGAAAAAACTGATTAGCTTAGTTTTGTTCGCAATGCTTGCGGCTCCAGCTGCCTTTGCACAAGACCGTTATATTGCTGACAAACTATTTACTTATATGCATTCTGGCCCAAACAACACATTCCGTATCATCGGTAGTGTTGATGCTGGTGAAAAGATTACATTCCTACAAACTAACAAGAGTACGGGTTACACCCAAATTCAAGACAACCGTGGCCGTAAAGGTTGGGTTGAAAGCAAGTTTGTAAGCACTCAAGAAAGCATGGCACTGCGTATGCCTAAGCTAGAGAAAGAGCTGACGGAAGTTAAAGGCAAGCTAGCGAATGCTCGTCAGAGTGCTGACAGCGAAAAAGCTGGCCTAGCAAGCTCTCTAGATTCTCGTAACAAGCAGATTGCTGAACTAGAACAGAACTACAGTGAAATTAGCCAACAGCTAACGAGTTCTCAAACAGAGAACCGTGAACTGCGCGCTAAGCTAGACACTCAAAAAGACGACCTACTATTGAAGTACTTCATGTACGGTGGTGGTGTTGCGGGTATTGGTCTACTTCTAGGCCTTGTTCTGCCACACATCATGCCTCGTCGCAGAAAATCACCAAACGGTTGGGCGTAGACGTAACGCTTGTATTAGGTACAGTAAATTCAGTATCGAAGATCAAAAAGGAGCACCTCGGTGCTCCTTTTTATTTGTCTGTTATCTAGATACCTTTAGAGCTCGCTAGCCTTTCCACTCGTACAGAGCTGGGATTTCTATCTTCTGCTGATTGAACTCTATGATCACCGATTGTGGCTTAATCTCTAGTAATTGAATGTCTTGTCCAATCCAATCTCCTTGCGCCACTTCTTGACCGTTCACTTTTACCCAACGCTTGGTTTCGCTGCTCGAGTACATATGGGTTTGTAGGTCTAACTTAGGAAGGACGCCTGATAAGCTATTGGTGTGCGTTTCCAACTCAATGACCTGAGAACCCCTTTGCCCTGAGGGTCTAGAATCCATCGGCTCAGGAGCGCTTTGTTGCTCCCCCATAATGGATTCAAGCTTCAATGCCAAATCAGGTGGCAACTCACTGAGGTCTAGCCCTTGCAGCAGATCACTGTCCGATTGTAAGTCACTATTTGATTGCTGATCAGTGCTTGATTGCAGAGCAGTCGTTTCATCACTCGCGCCTGGCTGAACGGATGACGATTCAGAACTGGCTGTCATTTGAGTGTTGTTATCAGCATTAGCGAAGATCACTGCTGAGCCACCAGCGGTGTTTGCACGATTAGCGCCAGAATCAATCTGTGCATACATCTCTTGGCGTGGCAATGCTTTCAACGGTTGGCTCGCCGGTGCAGGGCGAACGGTGAACAAGGCATCTTCTTCCTCAGACACGGCATCCATGCTTGCTATATCAGCATCCGCAATTTCAGGCTCAATGTCTGATTCAGTTTTAAATTCTGGCAGAGCGACATTGGCAGCTTGGTTCACGGCTTCTTGTTGTTGGATATACGATTGATAAGCCAAGACGCCACCCACCAACAAAGAAGGAACCAAGATTAAGAGTAGCCCCATCGCTAACGATGAACCTCGCTTGTTGCTCATCCCTTTTGCAGAATTAGGAACATGATGATTCTGGTAGCCTTTGAAGCTTGGTTTGCTAAGAGAGTGCTGATTAATAGAAGATGGCTTGTGAGACGGCTGTTTAAGTTCGTGCATAATACGTGACATTAGCTTTCGCCCCCTTCTAGTGACATCAGCTTAGGCGAATCGAGTTGAGCTAATCTCTGCAATCTTGCTAAGGTGCGCTTACCTGCAATGCCATCAACAGACATACCTTGCCACGTTTGAAATGCTTCGATTTTCATTTTTAACTCATAATCAAATACATCACTACCGGAAACAACCTCTCCTAATACTTCAGAAAGCAGTAGATCAAGCAAAGCAACCGCTTCACCTTGATAGCCCTCTTTAAGGGTCTCTCGCAGCGGCTGCTTCCAAATAGCGACGTAATCGCCTTGCCAGATTTGCTCTAAGGATTGCTTCGGCATCACCAACAGCTTTTCATTAACCAGCAACTCGACAGAATCCTTAGACACGCCATACAGCACAGCAAACACTGGCTTTTGGTCTATGTCGAGATTAAGTACCACAGGCACACCTAGTTCTAACAATGTATCCAAATTGGCCTGCTGCTGCTCACACACAAAAACACTTTGTGGCTCACTTAAGCACAATCCATCACGCAGTGAAGATTGATATCCCCACAGCGTATACAAGTCTTTGATAGCGAGAGAACGATTGGTCCCCTGCATCAAATGTTGTTGAATGTGTTGTGGCAATTCAAACTTGGCAGGTTTTGGCTCAGCAACCAACTTAGGAACATCTGATACCAAAGAACGCTGAGTACGTGCTAACACTTCCGTCTTTGCTTCATTTGATGCATCCGTAGGCAACCAAGCATTGATATAGCTTGGAGCGAAGTTAAAGGTCGCTATTGCAAGACCAACGCTTAACGTCGCAATCCCTGCGTATTGGAATAACTTAGGCGCGACACGAGAAGTTAGAGCTTTCTCGACGTGATACACATCGGCCTGAAAGGACATAACCTGCTGACACGCTCGGTTAACCGTTTCATTGCTCGGTAGCTGCTCACCGTCATGAAAAGCCAACTGCAGTGCTTTATCACACACCAAGTTAATGAGCCTTGGAATACCATGCGTATATTGAGCAATCAGCTTGATAGAACGGTTCGAAAACAACATCTGCTCGCCACCCGCCGTCTCCAAACGAAACGCGATGTACTTGCCCGTTTCTTCGGTATTAAGAGGCAGTAAGTGATAACGACCAGTAATGCGCTGTGCTAGCTGACGTAGCTGCGTGGTTTGTAAGTGCTGTTGTAATTCCGGCTGGCCGACCAACAGTACTTTTAACAGCTTACGATTGTCGGTTTCCAAGTTTGTTAGAAGGCGTAACTGCTCCAACACATCGGCAGCGAGGTGTTGGGCTTCATCGATCACCAATAGGGTTTGAATGCCTTCGGCATGGCTATCAAGTAGAAAATAATGAATAGCCTGACTGAGCTGTTTCAACGATGCTTGTTCTGGGTACTCGACCTCAAACTCATCGCAGATAGCTTCTAGTAAATCCGTATTTGAAAACGTAGGGTTAAGTATAAGGCCAGCCTGAGTATGACTATCCAATGAAGACAACATCGCCTTAGCGACCGTTGTTTTCCCTGTACCAACCTCACCAGTAAGCATCGCAAAGCCCCCACCCTCGCCTAAACCGGCTTGTAGGTTCTGCATCGCTTCTTGATGGCGCTGACTCAAAAACAAGTAGCGAGAATTTGGTACAATCGAAAATGGCATCTCAACGAAGCCAAAATATTCCTTATACATGTGCTGCCCTATAATTACGATTAATGGAAAGTACCATTGCTTGCAGTAAAGTCCAGCAGTGATAAAACATTTCGAGGTGATAAGTTGCAAATTTACGATAGCCTACCAAAAGACAACGGGCTACAACGCTATCTAGTCGGTGGAGCAGTGCGCGATAAGCTGCTCAATATTGATAGTTATGATAGAGATTGGGTCGTGGTAGGGAGTACCCCTCAAGAGATGGAAAACCTTGGCTTTACTGCTGTGGGAAAAGATTTCCCGGTATTCTTGCACCCAAAAACCAAAGAAGAGCACGCACTGGCTCGCACTGAGAGAAAATCAGGCTCTGGTTACACAGGCTTCGAATGTTACTTCGCGCCAGACGTGAGTTTGGAAGAAGACCTGATGCGTCGAGATCTGACCATCAACGCTATAGCTCAAGATGATAAAGGCCAACTTCACGATCCTTATCATGGCCAGAAAGATCTCTCGGATCGTATCTTAAGACACGTTTCAGACGCTTTTGTTGAAGATCCTCTTCGTGTGCTGCGTGTGGCTCGCTTCGCCGCCAAACTCCATCACCTCAACTTTACGGTTGCACCAGAAACCATGGTGATGATGAGCGAGATAGTTCAATCCGGTGAACTGGCACATCTCACTGCCGAACGAGTTTGGCAAGAGTGGCATAAATCCCTTAGTACTCCGCACCCTGAAGTATTCCTTTCGATACTTAAAGAGTGTGGTGCATTGGCTGTTGTGTTGCCTGAAATTGACGCGCTGTTTGGTGTACCTCAACCGGAAAAGTGGCACCCTGAGATCGACACGGGCATTCACACTCTGATGGTTGCTCAGCAAGCTGCGCGATTAAGCTCATCGTTACCCGTGCGTTTTGCCGCTCAAGTACATGATTTAGGTAAAGGCGTCACGCCAGAAAGCGAGTGGCCAAGCCACAAAATGCATTGCCATACAGGCTTAAAAATCATTAAGAAGCTGTGTGAAAGAGTCAGAGTGCCCAATGAATTCAGAGACCTTGCGTTGTTAGTGTGCGAGCAACATTCTAATATCCACCGCGCAGGCGAGCTCAAACCAACCACCTTTCTCAAGGTTCTCAACAAGTTCGATGTTTGGCGTAAGCCAGATAGGCTCGACGATATACTACTTTGCTGCCAGGCCGACCACGCAGGCCGAAAAGGATTAGAAGATCAGCCTTATCCTCAAAAAGCGCGCTTTGAAGTCGCCTACCAAGCGGCGCTTCAAGTCGAAGTAAAAGCGATCATTACCGATGGTTTTAAAGGCAAAGATATTCGAGAAGAACAAGAGAAACGCAGAGCCATCGCAATTGAAAACGCCCTATCAGAACTCGCTAGCAGTTAATCGTCGCCGCTCTACCTAAAACGTATAAAAAGCCCGCAGTTAAGCGGGCCTTTTGTTTCAATTCTTACAGCGAGACCGTTGCCTGTGTCTGTTACTGCATCATTAAGAAAGCAAACAGACCACAACCTAGAATCAGGCGGTAGATAACGAACGGTGTCATGCCCATACGAGAGATAAGCTTCAAGAAAAAGTGGATACAGATGTAAGCACTGATGAAAGACACCGCAACGCCCGTTAGCAAAGTGCCAACATGGATTGGATCACCGCTTGTCACCAACTTAAGACCTAAATAACCACCAGCCAGAGTGATGATTGGGATAGACATCAAGAAAGAGAATCGAGCCGCCGCTTCACGTGTGAAACCAAGGTAAAGCGCCGCGGTAATGGTTGCGCCAGAACGAGACGTGCCCGGAATGATCGCCATTGCTTGAGCAAGACCAATAAACAGCGCCTTTTTCCAACCCGCTTGGTATTCGTCATCGCGCAGGCTTGAGTTCTTGTCCACCCACCATAGCAATAGACCAAAGATAATCGTTGTCGTCGCGATCACCCACGCACTGCGTAAGTAAAGCTCAACAATATCTTTCATCAACAAGCCAAAGATACACGCAGGAATCGTCGCGAGAATGATCATCCACGCTAACTTCGCTTCTTTACTACGATCACCTTTAAACACTGAACCAAAGAATGCGCTCAACAGAGAGACCACTTCTTTACGGAAATAGATAACAACAGCTGCCAAAGTACCAACGTGGACAGCGACATCAAAAGCCAAACCTTGATCTTCCCAGCCTAAAACAGCTGAAGGAAGGATTAGGTGTGCAGAACTGGAAATAGGTAAAAACTCTGTAAAGCCTTGCACCAACGCCAATATAAACGCTTCAAAATAACTCATTACTTACCTTAAAAATTATAGTTTTATATCTACGACAGAGAGCGAGTCTAATTGCTGCATCTTCTGCCATATTTCACTGACGGTTCTTCCGTCTTGCGGGATCACTCGCGCAGGACAAAGATCATAAAGCGGCTGTGTTACAAAAGGATATTTGTAGATATCACTGCGTGGTAATTCTGGTTCACACTCAGAAACCTCCTCTCCAAACAGCACAATATCAAGATCGAGTTTTCGATCTTGTAGTTTGTGCGCATCTTGAGAGCGACCCCATTTAAACTCAATTTTACGCAGCTGCTGTGAAAATTCAGTCAATGAGAGTGACGTGTCGAGCTCTATCACAAAGTTATAAAACGGATGGCTATTAAAACCGACGGGCTCACAGTGATAGATTTTAGAGCATTTAAGGTTAGTCCCTAACGATTGAAGCTCTGTCCATGCCACCCTTGCATGCTTGTCGCGGTCTATGTTCGTGCCAACACCAACATAGGCTACTGTCATGCTTGACCTCGTTCGATGATCACACCAACGGCTTTTGCTTGTGGCACTGCGCCAGGTTTAGCCAATCGGATTTTAATCCACGGCACAGAGAACTGAGTCATAATAAGCTCTGCGACTTCTTCAGCAACACGTTCTACGAGTAGAAAACGGCCATTTGCAATGTGCTCAAGTACTGCAGTGCTCACTTTCGAATAATCCAAAGCATCAACCACATCATCACTCTTGCCTGCTGGGCGGTTGTCATGAGCCATTTCAATATCAAGCACCAGTTTCTGTTTGATCTCTTGCTCCCAATCGTAAACACCGATCGTTGTAATTACTTCTAGCTGCTCAATGAAAACTTTATCCAGTGCCATGACTTGTCCTTTTAGAGGTCGGATACCCAAATTGGGGAAAAAAACGTATTATTTGCGTAATTCGAGATATGATATCAATTACTCTTGGATTGAGCATTATTTTCCCATCGTTAGGCGTATAACCGTTAAAGGACAGACATGACCCCATTGGCACTTATCATGATCATTGCTGCCTACTTACTAGGTTCAATCTCTAGTGCGGTCTTGATATGCCGAGTTTTGAGGCTCCCAGATCCTCGAACAGTAGGTTCTAACAACCCAGGAGCAACCAATGTCCTGCGTGTTGGCGGTAAAGGCGCAGCAGCTGCCGTCCTTTTGTGTGACATGCTGAAAGGCACTATCCCTGTCTGGCTTGGCTACTACCTCAAGATCGACCCAATCATTCTTGGGGTTGTGGCAATTGCGGCGTGTCTTGGCCATATGTATCCGATCTTCTTCCACTTCAAAGGTGGTAAAGGCGTGGCAACCGCACTCGGCGCTATCGCCCCAATAGGGTTCGATCTAACCGGAATGATCATGGCGACTTGGTTAGTGGTCGCGTTTTTGTTTCGTTACTCTTCTTTAGCTGCACTGGTTACTGTGCTACTTGCCCCTTTCTACGCTTGGTTAGTCAAACCTCAATACACACTGCCTGTAGCCATGTTGTGTTGTTTGATCGTGTTGCGTCACCATCAGAATATCCGCCGCCTACTCGATGGCAGCGAACCAAAACTCGGACAAAAAAAATCGGCTTAAACTGTCACGTCTAAGCCGAACCATAATATTCAGTATTTAAAGCTTACAGCAGATGTTTATCTAAAAACGTCTTCAGCATTGTGTTCACAAACTCTGGTTGCTCTAACGAGCTAATATGACCAGCGCCAGGAATCACCACTAATTCACTGCCCGTAATGCAATCGTGCATTAAGTACGACTCAAGTACCGGACGTGGTTTATCTTCTTGTCCTACAGCAATCAAAACAGGCAGAGCAAAGTTCTCTACCGATTCAATCATGTCACGACGTCCAAACACCATTCGACCAATTCGTGCCACTTCTTCAGCGTTGTCACCCTCAAGAGCTGATAACTGCTGAGTAAACCCTTCCACTAAAGTTGGCGTGTTGGTTTGAGCATCATTAGCGAAGAACAGTGGAACAACCGCTTCAACAATTGGCTGAGGAACCGTCTTGGTTTGAGTGATGGTATCTAACATGCTGAAGTACTTAGCGTGAGCAACCTCTGGTTCTAAACCCACAAAAGTATCCATTAGAACCAAAGACTTAATACGTGCAGGTGCAAGTTCCGCTAACTCAGTCCCCCACATACCGCCAACCGATAAGCCAACCACTGAGAATTCTTCGATCTCTAAATGATCAAGCAGAGCCAAAACGTGCTGAGCGTAATCTTTCAAGTTACGCATCGAAGTGGGTGCTGCTTGAGATTCACCATGAGACCAAAGCTCTGGAACAATACAGCGATACTGAGTTTTTAACGCTTCGATCTGCGGCTTCCACATTGCACTATCCCAAAGGTAGCTGTGGCCGAGTACAACAACAGGGCCTTGACCTTCATCTAGGTACGCCATCGATTGATTGTCTACTGTGAACTTGTTCATTTTCTTCCCTAATCTCTATCAGCAATTATTTATCGACATACAGTCGGTAAGCTAGGATATAAAAACGGCCGCACAAGGCGACCGTTTATCGAAACACTATAGTCAATTACGCAATTGGCTCTAGCTGGTCAATAGGCCAACGCGGTGTGGCATGAACAGACAAATCAGCCGTTTCGCCATTCTTTAGGCGCTGCATACCCGCATAAGCGATCATCGCACCATTATCTGTACAGAATTCTGTGCGTGGGTAGTACACCTCACCACCGACTTTCTTAGCAAGAGCTTCAAGCTCAACACGCAGTTGTTTGTTGGCACTTACACCGCCAGCAATCACTATACGTTTCATGCCCGTTTCAACCAAGGCTCGCTTACACTTGATTACTAAGGTTGCACAAACAGCTTCTTGGAATGCATAAGCGATATCAGCGCGAGTTTGGTCATCATTATCGTTATCGCGAATGGTATTCGCTGCGAACGTCTTCAAACCAGAAAAGCTCATATCTAGACCCGGACGATCGGTCATTGGACGCGGGAACTTAAAACGACCCGGAGTGCCTTTTTCCGCCAAACGAGATAACAGTGGACCACCAGGGTAATCTAAGCCCATCAGTTTCGCGGTTTTATCAAACGCTTCACCCGCTGCATCATCAATCGATTCACCAAGGATTCGGTATTCACCAATACCTTTCACTTCTACCATCATGGTATGGCCGCCAGAAACCAGCAGAGCCACAAATGGGAATGGTGGTGGGTTATCTTCTAGCATTGGCGCAAGAAGGTGACCTTCCATATGGTGAACAGGCACTGCAGGCACTCCCCACGCATAAGCAATACTGCGACCAATCGTTGCACCAACCAGCAGTGCACCCACTAAACCAGGGCCAGCCGTGTAAGCCACACCATCAATGTCTTTCGACGTTAGGTTCGCTTCAGCTAATGCCGCTTTAATAAGAGGAATTGTTTTTTTCACGTGGTCACGTGAAGCTAGCTCAGGTACCACACCACCGTAATCGGCGTGCAGCTTTACTTGGCTATATAATTGATGAGAAAGCAGCCCTTGCTCATCATCATAAATCGCGATTCCTGTTTCATCACAAGAGGTTTCAATACCAATAATGCGCATAATTTTCTCGGCACGCTTTCGTCTAAAATGGGAAATTAGCGCAATATTACCCTGCCTAAGCTCTTCAAACAAATATTGTACAGACTATAATCGACAAAGTGCTTTACAAAGCCACTGTGATCGGATTAAAATTCCGCACCATTTTTGATCAAGCTGGTTAATGGCCAAACGCGAATAGAGAGTTAGCTCGATGGGTAACTTCTCTGATTTGGTACTGAGTAGCCAGCGATAATGAATAACCCCTGAGGTGAAAGGCATATGCCAATAGTTAAAGTACGTGAAAACGAACCGTTCGACGTTGCACTACGTCGTTTCAAGCGCTCTTGTGAAAAAGCAGGTATCCTTTCTGAAGTTCGCCGTCGCGAGCACTACGAAAAGCCAACTACAGTTCGCAAACGCGCTAAAGCAGCAGCTCAAAAGCGTCACGCTAAGAAGCTAGCTCGCGAAAACGCACGTCGCGTTCGCCTGTACTAATAACTTAATCCATAAGGACTGAGTTATGGCTCTTATTGAACAACTCAAAGAAGAGCAAAAATTAGCGATGAAAGCCAAGGACAAACCGCGCCTTGGCACTATCCGCTTAGCTCTTTCAGCAATTAAGCAACGTGAAGTTGACGAACGGATCACTCTGAACGACGACGACATTCTTGCTGTATTAGTTAAAATGGTTAAGCAACGTCGCGATTCTGTTGCTCAATATGAATCAGCAAATCGTCAAGATCTTGCTGACGTGGAAAAAGCAGAAATTACGGTACTTGAAGGCTTTATGCCTCAACCGCTAACTGATGAAGAAGTTATTGCACTACTTGATAGCGCAATCGCCGAAGCTCAACCAGCGGGCATGCAAGACATGGGTAAAGTAATGGCTATCTTGAAACCACAAATTCAAGGGCGTGCAGATATGGGGAAAGTTAGTGGTTTAGTTCGTTCTAAACTCGCTTAATCCCAAATCAAATTGCAACAAGCCGTGCAATCCTTCGGAACGCACGGCTTGTTTGTATCTGTAACCTATTCAAACTATTATTATCCACACTCTCAGTTAGTGCATTTTTCTAAGGTTTTATGGCAGGACACATCCCGCGTAGTTTCATCGATGATCTCCTAGCGCGTCTCGACATTGTCGACATTGTGGACGCACGCGTGAAACTTAAGAAAAAAGGCAAAAACTATGGTGCTTGTTGCCCATTCCACAACGAAAAGACCCCTTCTTTTAGCGTAAGCCAAGAAAAACAGTTTTATCACTGCTTTGGTTGTGGCGTACACGGTAATGCTATCGACTTCATTATGGAGTTCGAACGCCTCGATTTTGTTGAAGCTATTGAAGAGCTAGCCTCTTTCTTAGGCCTCGACGTTCCTAGAGAACAGCGCAGCGGCGAGATATCAACAGCACCAAGAGCCAACAGCGAACAAAAACGTAACCTCTACGATTTGATGGGCGGCATCAGTAATTTTTACCGCTCTCAACTGAAAATATCAGCCAACAAACCTGCGATTGATTACCTAAAGAATCGTGGCCTTTCGGGCGAGATCGTCCAGAAGTTTGGTATTGGTTATGTGGCCGATGAGTGGGACTTAGTTCGTAAGAACTTTGGCCAACAGAAAGAAGCCCAAGACATGCTCGTGACTGGCGGCATGCTAATTGAGAACGATAAAGGTAACCGATACGACCGATTCCGTGGACGCGTAATGTTCCCAATTCGTGATCGTCGTGGCCGTGTGATTGGTTTTGGTGGTCGTGTATTAGAAGACGGCACACCAAAATACCTCAACTCACCAGAAACGCCTATCTTCCATAAAGGTAAAGAGCTTTACGGCCTTTATGAAGTGCTGCAAGCCTACCGTGAACCGCCGCAAATACTTGTGGTTGAAGGTTACATGGATGTCGTGGCACTCGCGCAATATGGTGTCGATTACTCAGTAGCATCACTGGGCACCTCGACAACCGGCGACCATGTTCAAATGTTGTTCCGTCAAACCAGCACTGTGGTTTGTTGTTACGATGGTGACCGAGCAGGTAAAGAGGCCGCATGGCGCGCACTAGAAAACGCACTTGAGTATCTCAAAACCGGTAACACGCTTAAGTTTCTGTTCTTGCCCGACGGTGAAGACCCAGACAGCTATATTAGAGAGCATGGCAAAGCCGCTTTTGAACAACTGGTCCACAATGCGACGCCGCTTTCGACCTATTTGTTCGATAACCTGATTGAAATACACAAGTTAAACTTGGGAACAACCGAAGGGAAATCAGCACTGCGTGCACACGCCAGCGCCTTGATTAACAAAATTCCAGACAGTTACTTCCAAGAATTACTCGAAAAACTGCTCGATGAGCGAACTGGATTTGATAATCAATTGCGACGTGCGCGTGTTCATACACAGAACCCGACACCTCAACCGCATAAAGAGCTCAAGCGCACTCCAATGCGTGAAGTTATCGCTTTGCTTATCCAAAATCCGAGCTATGCTGATATGGTACCGGACTTATCAAGCGTCAAAGGCTTACAGTTGCCTGGACTAAGTTTATTCGTTGAAGTACTTGATAAATGCCACGCGCATCCCCATATCAACACAGGCCAATTATTAGAGCATTGGCGACATAATAAACATGAGGCACTTCTGTCTCGTCTCGCGAGCTGGGAAATCCCCCTCGACGAAGACAATCAAGAAGACATATTTTTAGATTCATTGGACAATATCCTTGCCCAGTGCGTTGAAAAACAAATTGAAAACCTGCAGGCCAAAGCAAGAAGTGTCGGTTTATCAGCCGAAGAAAAAAGGGAGCTACTAGCTTTAATGCTAGATCTAAAAGCGTAACCCTGTTTGATTAGTCAGCATTTAATAAATTTGTTAACATAATTGGTTTGCATTTGAGAATGCAACGTCCTTCACCAGACCTGAAGTTGGATATCATCTATGGATCAAAATCCGCAGTCACAGCTAAAATTACTTGTTATTAAAGGCAAGGAACAAGGCTATCTGACCTACGCCGAAGTAAACGACCACCTACCTGCAGAAATCGTGGATTCTGAACAGGTAGAAGACATCATTCAAATGATTAACGACATGGGTATCAAGGTAGTAGAAACTGCACCTGATGCTGATGATCTAGCTCTTAATGATGACGATGCCAATATAGATGAAGATGCAGCTGAAGCTGCTGCTGCTGCGCTTTCAAGCGTAGAGAGCGAGATTGGCCGTACTACTGACCCTGTTCGTATGTACATGCGTGAAATGGGTACAGTTGAGCTACTGACTCGTGAAGGCGAGATCGACATTGCTAAGCGTATTGAAGACGGTATTAATACCGTTCAACTATCCGTTGCTGAGTACCCAGGCACCATTCCATATATCTTGGAACAGTTTGACCGCGTACAAGCAGAAGAGATTCGCTTAACAGACCTAATCAATGGCTTTGTTGACCCAGACGACGATGGCACAGCTGCGCCAACGGCAACACACATCGGTTCAGAACTTGCTGAAACTGATCTGGAAGACGAAGACAAAGAAGAAGCTGAAGACGACGAGGAAGAGGAAGAAGAAGATACAGGTATTGATCCTGAGCTTGCTCTTGAGAAGTTTACAGCGCTTCGTACTAGCTACCAAAACCGTCAGCTAGCAATCAATGAATACGGCCACGAAAGCCCGAAAGCAACGATTGCAACAACAATGATGCAAGACGTATTCAAAGAATTCCGTCTGACACCAAAACAGTTTGACTACCTAGTAAATGAACTTCGCACTTCAATGGATCGTGTACGTACTCAAGAACGCCTAATCATGCGTCAAACGGTTGAGTACGGCAAAATGCCGAAGAAATCATTCATTGCCTTATTTACTGGCAACGAATCTAGCGAAGCATGGTTGGATGAAGTTCTTGCTTCAGATAAGCCATACGCAGAAAAAATTAAACGTAACGAGCACGACATTCGTCGTTCTATCCAAAAACTGGATATGATCGAACGCGAAACCTCTCTTACTGTTCAAAGCATTAAAGACATCAGCCGTCGTATGTCTATCGGTGAAGCGAAAGCTCGTCGTGCGAAGAAAGAGATGGTTGAGGCGAACTTACGTCTAGTAATCTCGATTGCTAAGAAGTACACAAACCGTGGTCTACAATTCCTGGATCTAATCCAAGAAGGTAACATCGGTCTGATGAAAGCCGTAGATAAGTTTGAATACCGTCGTGGTTACAAGTTCTCTACTTACGCTACGTGGTGGATCCGTCAAGCAATCACTCGTTCGATTGCCGACCAAGCTCGTACTATCCGTATTCCGGTTCACATGATCGAAACGATCAACAAACTAAACCGTATCTCTCGTCAAATGCTACAAGAGATGGGTCGTGAACCACTTCCGGAAGAATTGGCTGAACGCATGCAAATGCCTGAAGACAAGATCCGCAAAGTACTGAAAATCGCTAAAGAGCCTATCTCAATGGAGACACCAATCGGTGACGACGAAGATTCGCACCTAGGTGATTTCATCGAGGATACAACTCTTGAGCTTCCTTTAGACTCAGCAACGGCAACCAGCCTACGCGGTGCAACTAAAGACGTTCTTGCGGGCCTAACTCCTCGTGAAGCTAAAGTACTACGTATGCGTTTCGGTATCGACATGAACACAGACCACACTCTTGAAGAAGTGGGTAAGCAGTTCGACGTAACTCGTGAGCGTATCCGTCAAATCGAAGCAAAAGCACTACGTAAACTTCGTCACCCAAGCCGTTCAGAAACTCTGCGCAGCTTCCTAGACGAGTAATCACACGCTTTAATGTGATTAGCTTTTAAGCTTAAAATAGAAAAGGTGAGCGTTGGCTCACCTTTTTTGTGCCTACATGATTTAAGTGGCTAAGATGTAAGCGGAATTGGCCCCTATAGTGTCTAGACACCATTGAGCGCTTCCCCTATAATCTATGCCCTACGGCCCCTTAGCTCAGTGGTTAGAGCGCACGACTCATAATCGTTCGGTCCCCAGTTCAAATCTGGGAGGGGCCACCAAATTAGAAAAGCCAGAACAGTTTATACTGCTCTGGCTTTTTGCTTTTCTGAAGCAGTACAACTCAATAGCTATATTTCCTACAAATAGCGAATCGTCCCGAACACAATTCCAATTGCCTCTCTGTGACTGAGCTTACTTTTCTTTTATAAAAAAATCGGCAATATGAGAGTACACAAATCATTCAATAGTTCAGGGAAGACTCATGAAAGACGAAACGCTCTCGATTCACTTCGGCTACGAAACCGATCCAACAACCAAATCGGTTGCTACTCCTATTTACCAAACCGTTGCTTATGAATTCGATGATGCACAACATGGTGCCGACCTGTTTAACCTTGCAGTACCAGGTAATATCTACACTCGTATTATGAACCCAACCAATGATGTGTTGGAAAAGCGCATGGCAGCCTTAGAAGGTGGTATTGCCGGATTAGTGGTGAGTGCTGGCAGCGCTGCGATCAACTACGCGATTCAAACGTTGGCCCAAATCGGCGACAACATCGTTTCAACTCCTCAGCTTTACGGCGGTACTTACACCCTATTTGCTCATATGTTACCAAACCAAGGGATTGAAGTTCGCTTTGCAAAAGACGACAAGCCTGAGAGCTTAGCCGCGCTGATCGATGAAAAAACCAAAGCGGTTTACTGTGAGAGTATCGGTAACCCAGCAGGCAATATCATCGACTTAGAACGTGTGGCAGAGCTTGCTCACGCACAAGGTGTACCTGTGATTGTTGATAATACGGTGGCGACACCAGTGCTATGCAAACCTATCGACTTTGGTGCCGATATCGTGGTTCACTCACTCACCAAATACGTTGGTGGTCACGGAACAACGTTGGGTGGTGTTATTGTCGATTCAGGTAAATTCCCATGGGCAGAACACAAAGATCGCTTCCCCGTGTTTAATCAGCCAGAACCTTCTTACCACAGTGTGGTTTATACCGAGGCTTTTGGCGAAGCCGCGTTTATTGGTCGTGCTCGAACGGTTCCACTGCGTAATACGGGTGCTGCGCTGTCGCCAATGAATGCCTTCATGCTAATGCAAGGTCTAGAAACTTTATCGCTACGCATGGAGCGACACACAGAGAATGCACTGAAAGTAGCTGAGTACCTTCAGCAACATGAGAAAGTGAGTTGGGTGAGCTACGCGGGTTTACCAACGTCTGAGTTCTATCCGCTGGCTGAGAAATACATGCAAGGTAAGCCGTCTGCCATTTTATCTTTTGGCTTGAAAGATGGTTATGAAGCAGGTGTTCGTTTCTATGATGCTCTACAAATCTTCAAGCGCTTGGTGAACATCGGCGATGCAAAATCTCTCGCTTGTCACCCTGCCTCTACAACACACCGTCAATTAAGCGAAGCGGAACAAAAGCAAGCTGGTGTATCACCAGAGATGATTCGCCTCTCAGTAGGCATTGAGCATATTGACGATATCTTGGCTGACCTAGAGCAAGCACTTAGCGCTTAATGACGCTACCGTTAGCTCTAACACTGATCGTTAATTAACAGACACAAAAAAAGCCCATCACAGGATGGGCTTCTTATTATCTAATTTTCTTAGATGGGCTAACGATTACTCAACCGTTACTGCTTTCGCAAGGTTACGAGGTTGGTCAACATCGGTACCCTTGATTAGCGCTACGTGGTAAGACAACAGCTGCATTGGTACAGTGTAGTAGATAGGTGCTGTTACTTCACTTACGTGAGGCATCTTGATGATCTTCATGTTCTCATCGCTTTCAAAGCCTGCATCTTCATCTGCGAATACGTAAAGTAGACCGCCACGAGCACGTACTTCTTCAACGTTTGATTTCAGCTTCTCTAGCAAGTCGTTGCTTGGTGCAATAACCACAACAGGCATATCTGCATCGATAAGAGCCAAAGGACCGTGCTTAAGCTCACCAGCCGCGTAGGCTTCTGCGTGAATGTAAGAGATCTCTTTCAGCTTAAGAGACGCTTCCATCGCGATTGGGTAGAACTCACCACGACCCAAGAACAGTGTGTGGTGCTTATCTGCAAAATCAGGTGCTAGCGCTTCGATCTCTTTATCAAACGCTAATGCTTTCTCGATATCAGCAGGCAGTTGATGCAGTGCTTGAACGATCTCTGCTTCTTTCTCTTCATTGATGCGACCTTGCAGGCGACCAATTGAAGTTACCATCATCAGCATTGCAGCTAGTTGAGTTGTGAAAGCTTTAGTAGAAGCAACACCGATCTCTGTTCCTGCGCGAGTCATGAAGGCAAAATCAGATTCACGAACTAACGAAGAACCTGCAACGTTACAGATAGTCATTGCAGACATATAACCCTTCTCTTTTGCAAGACGAAGTGCAGCAAGCGTATCCGCCGTTTCACCAGATTGAGACAGAGTCACCAATAGGCTGTTCGGACGAACAACGAAATCACGGTAACGGAATTCAGAAGCAATCTCTACGTCACAGCTTACGCCAGCTAGAGATTCAAACCAGTAACGCGCTGCCATGCCTGAGTTGTAAGACGTACCACATGCGATGATCTGCACGTGTTCAACCTTGCTTAGGATCTCTTCAGCTTTAACGCCGATCGCGTTAGTGATAACCGAAGTGTCAGAGATACGGCCTTCCATTGTATTGATCAGCGCTGTTGGCTGTTCAAAGATCTCTTTCTGCATGAAGTGGCGGTATTGACCTTTGTCACCTGCGTCGTGTTCAGCGTTTGACTCAACGATTTCACGCTCAACACGCTCACCCGCTACATCAAATACCGTAACATCACGACGAGTTACCTCAGCAACATCACCTTCTTCTAGGTACATGAAGCGACGAGTTACGCTCAGTAGCGCCAGTTGATCAGAAGCAAGGAAGTTCTCGCCGACACCAAAACCGATAACGATCGGGCTACCAGAACGAGCTACAACGATACGGCTAGGATCTTTACGATCAACCGCAACCGTGCCGTACGCACCGTCTAATTGTTTTGCTGTTTTCTGTAGCGCTTCAACCAAAGAAGCTGAAGTGCGAAGTTCCCACTCAACTAAGTGAGCAATAACTTCTGTATCCGTTTGTGAAGTAAATACGTAACCACGCTCTTGCAGCATAGCGCGCAGTGCTTCGTGGTTTTCGATAATGCCATTGTGTACAACGGCAATATCACCAGACATGTGTGGGTGTGCGTTCGCTTCAGACGGCTCACCGTGTGTCGCCCAACGTGTATGAGCGATACCTGTACCACCAATCACTTGTTGCTCTTCTACTGCGTCAGCTAGCTCTTGTACTTTACCTAGGCGGCGTACACGAGTTAGGTTAGATTCAGTATCGACGACAGCGACACCAGCTGAATCGTAGCCACGGTATTCTAGACGACGAAGGCCTTCTACTAAAATTTCAGCTACATCACGCTGTGCTACTGCACCAACAATTCCACACATAGTTTCACTCCATCAATTTTGTTTTATTCCTATTGGCAGCAAGCAAAGGCCAAATCTTCATTAAGATCAATTATAGGAAGGTAAATGCATAATACTTAAATTTGTTTTTACGCTGGATCGGTCAGGATCACTCGAACATCATGTGATTCGATACTTGCTTTGGATTCTTCGCCTAAGTCTGTATCGGTAATTAAGATGTCAATGTGTTCCCATGCCAGCTCTAAGTTCGGGATCTTTCGTCCCACCTTTTCCGACTCAACCATCACGATCACTTCTCGTGACACTTCAGCCATTACTTTGCTCAGGCCAACCAGTTCGTTAAACGTGGTTGTGCCTCTATCGAGGTCGATACCATCAGCCCCAATAAATAGTTGGTCAAAATCGTAAGCACGAAGTACCGACTCTGCAACTTTGCCTTGGAAAGAGTCCGAATGGGTATCCCAAGTGCCGCCAGTCATTA
Organism: Vibrio sp. 10N.261.55.F4; assembly: GCF_041470465.1. Classification (NCBI taxonomy): domain Bacteria; kingdom Pseudomonadati; phylum Pseudomonadota; class Gammaproteobacteria; order Vibrionales; family Vibrionaceae; genus Vibrio; species Vibrio sp. 10N.261.55.F4. The sequence goes on from NZ_JBFRMM010000004.1 coordinate 203,287, forward strand.
ATAACGTCGGCTCGCTTTCAAGCTCATTAAGCGCATTAGCAACGTGCAATGAGTTGGTCATAACAACCAAGCCACGCTTAGCATTAAGCTGCTGAATTAGAGCACCGGTCGTACTGCCACTATCGATCACGATGCGGTTATGGTCGCGAATTAAATCTGCAGCGGCTTTTGCCAATGAAATCTTTCGAGTCGAAACTTGTTGACCCAGTTCTTCGTTCACAACCTCTTTCGGTAATGAAATCGCACCACCATAACGGCGTAAAAGCTGACCGTTTTTCTCTAAAGACGCTAAGTCCTTTCTAATAGTGACTTCTGAGGTTTCAAACTTAGCGGATAATTCATCAACACTAACCTCCCCCTTTTCATTCACTAGGTTAGAAATTGCATGTCTTCTAAGCTGAGTATTTCGTTTCGACATTTAAAAAAGGCCATTAAGTTTCGATATGAAACATATTATAGTTACAACGAAACTATTTAGTCCATTTATTTTGATCCAAAAAATTAATAAATAGCGATAAAACCTTGTCCTAAGACAATTGTTAAGCAGTGATATTGAACTCATTAGGTGGTAGAATCCGCACCCGAAAAGAAAAAAAATTACAAAACTGACTGTTATTTTTTTGCAACCTACCCCCTATATAGTGGGGTAAGTCACAGAAAACCGATATTGAATCAAAATCTTTTAGTCATAAAATGACTAAAATTGATGAAAGACTTACAACTCTGAAGGACATATTGGAAGTCCCGCGCTTTTACACAACAGGCACAAAATGTTGATGTAGCGGACCAATCTTCAGAACTTAAATAAATTTCAAATTGTAACAATACTTACCGGAGAGTACCTTCCATGAAAAAGACCAAAATCGTATGTACGATTGGCCCTAAAACTGAATCTGTAGAGAAGCTAACTGAACTAGTAGATGCTGGCATGAACGTTATGCGTCTTAACTTCTCTCACGGTGATTTCGCAGAGCACGGCACTCGTATCGCGAACTTCCGTAAAGTAATGGAAAACAAAGGTGAGCAACTTGCTATCCTTCTAGATACTAAAGGTCCAGAAATCCGTACTATCAAACTTGAAGATGGTAACGACGTAGATCTAGTAGCTGGTCAAGAGTTCACTTTCACAACTGACGCAACAGTTGTTGGTAACAAAGACGTAGTAGCAGTAACTTACCTAGGTTTCGCTAAAGACCTAACAGCAGGTAACACTATCCTTGTTGATGACGGCCTAATCGAAATGGAAGTTATCGCAACAACAGAAACTGAAGTTAAGTGTAAAGTTCTTAACAACGGTGCTCTAGGCGAAAACAAAGGTGTTAACCTTCCTGGCGTTTCTGTTCAACTTCCTGCTCTTTCTGAGAAAGACAAAGCTGACCTTAAGTTTGGTTGTGAGCAAGGCGTAGATTTCGTTGCTGCTTCTTTCATCCGTAAAGAAGAAGACGTTAAAGAAATCCGTGAGCTTCTAAACGCTAACGGCGGCGAGAACATCCACATCATTTCTAAGATTGAAAACCAAGAAGGTGTAGATAACTTCGATTCAATCCTTGAAGCTTCTGACGGCATCATGGTTGCTCGTGGTGACCTAGGTGTTGAAATCCCAGCTGAAGAAGTAATCTTCGCTCAGAAGATGATGATCGAGAAGTGTAACCGTGCACGTAAGATGGTTATCACTGCAACTCAAATGCTTGACTCTATGATCAGCAACCCACGTCCAACTCGTGCTGAAGCGGGTGACGTTGCGAACGCAATCATGGATGGTACTGATGCAGTAATGCTTTCTGGTGAAACTGCTAAAGGTAAGTACCCAGTTGAAGCTGTTACTATCATGGCTCAAATCGCGAACCGTACTGATTCAGCTCTTAAAGCTGAGCTAGGTTCTCGTCTAGACAGCCCACGTCTACGCATCACTGAAGCAGTATGTAAAGGCGCCGTAGACACAGCAGAGAAGCTAGCTGCTCCTCTAATCGTTGTTGCAACTGAAGGCGGTAAATCTGCACGTTCAGTACGTAAGTACTTCCCAACTGCAAACATCCTAGCTCTAACAACTAACGAAAAGACAGCTGCACAGCTAGTTCTTACTAAAGGTGTTAAGCCAGTTCTTGTTGACTCTATCGAGAACACAGACGCGTTCTACATCAACGGTAAAGAAATCGCTCTACAATCTGGCCTAGGTAACAAAGGCGACATCGTAGTTATGGTTTCTGGTGCTCTAGTAGCTTCTGGTACTACAAACACGGCATCTGTTCACGTTCTATAAAAATGAACCGATTCGCATAAAATATAAAAGAGGGCTTCGGCCCTCTTTTTTTATGAAACAAAATCTTGCCTAACTTTTCAGTACGCTGTATTATCAATCACAATAGAACTACGTACTGTTAACCTCCAACTGACTCTTTCTAAGAGACGGATTAGCAGACTAGAAATCATATATAGATGAGGTTTGTAATGTCTAGTCCTACGCTCACTGACAAAGTATCAAAGATGATTCGCCAAGATATTCTTAATGGTGAGTTAACCCCAGGCCAAAAGCTTGTTGTTGCTGATCTAAAAGCACGCTACAACGTTGGCGCATCCCCTATTCGCGAAGCCTTGGTACAGTTATCTTGGAGCAAATACGTAAAGCTAGAGCCACAAAAAGGCTGCTGGGTATCTCCTGTATCAAAGAAAGAACTGAATGACCTATACGAAAGCCTTCGTGTTGTATCATCGGTTCTGCTTAAAAAAGCGATTGCAGCAGGTGATGAGAGCTGGGAACTGGATGTACTAACGTCTTACCATAAACTATCGCGAGTACAGTACGTATCTGAAGAGTTTGACTGTGTAGAATGGGAAGAGCGCCACCAGCAATTCCATGTCGCACTGCTTGAAGGTGCAGATTCAGAGAACATGTTTAAGTTCTTTGATGACCTAATTAACCAAGTGAAACGTTACCGCTTCCTCGCTATGTCTGCAGAAAGCGCATCAGATGATCTGTTCAATATTGATGAACACGAAATGATCATGAAACTAGTACTCTCTAAGAATGTAGAACAAGCGACTGAACTGCTTGATCAACACCTGCTAGGTTCAATGAAACGAATTGAAGAAGTTATCGAAGCGGCATAACGCTAAAGTAGCTTCTAACCAAATAAAAACGGAGCCCAATGGCTCCGTTTTTTGTTTCCAGTATTACGACTGAACTACCACCCAAAAAACTCTTTGTGATGAGTATTGAGCAGCACAACCATAGGTAAAAAATACAATGCACTAAGTTGAAAGCCAAGAATGGCTAATGTGCCTATGGTTAACCTAACTAAAAAATCGACAAACATACCACGCCTCTTTTAACCAGACTGTATGATCCCCAAACTCTTGCTCCAGCTAACCTAATTCTACTGCTGCCTTTCAAACCATTGAAAAGGCTAGCTAATCAGTTGAATTAAGTTAACGGTGTCATCCTTTTACATCTGGTAAACACTCTATTTATTACACCGTTAAGCACGATGTAATCTGAAGCAAGGTAGTTTACTTATTGTTCATTTTAGCTCAAATTTCCACCAGCATTAGACTTTAGTCTAACTGTATAGATTTTGTGACATAGGTCGCTCAAAAGTGAGATTCCTATAAAAAGGGGGAGAGATAAAGTGAGTCGGGCCGCGACTTGAAGAGGTGAAGGAAATAGAAGACAGGACTAGATAGAAGCGACCCTAAGCGACATCATCATAGCTAGGACACATAGAGACCGTATTACGGCCAGACGATTTAGATTCGTAAAGCGCAACATCCGCACACTTGTATGAGCGAGTGCTGTTACTGGTTAAATCCGTAAAGCCAACACTCACTGTTACCTTAGTTCCGGCCGCTAGCTCAATCTCGATTCGTAAGCGATCCAATACGCGCTTTGCTTCTGGCAGTGAAGTGTGTGGCATCAAGAGTGCAAACTCTTCCCCTCCGACACGTGCAACAAAATCCGTCCCACGAAGACTGTCTTGCAGAAGCTTAGCAACACCAGCAATCACACGGTCACCTTCGTCGTGGCCAAGTTCATCATTGATTCGCTTGAAGTTATCGATGTCGACTAAGGCTAAGCAAGTGGTCGTTTCGTTCGGGTAACGCTCAACCAAGCGAGAATAGTAGGCCAACTGCTCTTCGAACTTTCGTCTGTTCCAGAGGTTACTCAAAGAGTCACGTTCACTTAAGATCCTCAAACGCACCTCAAGCTCCTTCCTTACGGAAATATCAACCAACGAGGTGATGTAGTAACTGACTTTGCCTGAATTGTTTTTGACCGCATGCACTCGCATGATCGCAGTAAAAGGAATACGCAGCTTGTTCTTACACTGAACCTCCCCTTCCCATACTTCTTCTTGCTCTAAATGACTCCAAATAGCCGAGCTTGAGAGCACTTGGTCGGTATTCTCAAGCAGCAACTGCAATGCATTTTGACCGATCACCTGTTTTTTGCAGTACCCAGTCATGTTCTCAAATTCGTTGTTGATCATCATTGTGCGGTGCTGCTTGTCAGAGATCATCACTGCCGACATACCATTCAATGCGGCGCGTGCCAATTTACTCTCTAGGCTTCGGCGTCGGCAGTGCGTCACCAGGTAAGCAAACGGGAAAGCGAATATCAGCACCGTAATCAGAACAATGATCTCTTCATGGGCCAAATCATCTAGATCACGCTCAGCCCGATCCATCAGTTGCTTTTGATTAAGTTGAATCAGTAAATGGACCTTTTGACTGTTCGCGAGCATAACCGTGTTAAAGGCAAACAAATTACCATCTTCAAAAACGTATCCCACCTGATCATTGGAGATCGCATCCCACGTCTTCGGCGCGATATTTTTCAGGTTATAGCCTTTTCTTTCAGGAATAGAGTCTCCGAACAACTTACCGCTGTTGTTACTCGCGATGAAGTAACCCGCGTCATTGAGAACTTCTGCTCTAAGATCGTTATCTGGTGAAAAGCTCAGACGCGACGATAAGCCCCATACATCAAGATTGATGACGAGGTAGCCTACTCTTTCGTCAGGGGTTTCTACTGGGGTAAAGACACGGATTACCGGCGAATAAGGGAAGGTGACTTCACCATGCTCAGTTTCAAGCTCAATACCCCAACCGCCAATCTGTTCGGCTTCTAGTTTTTGAGCGTATTGGAAGTAGTTAGAATCCGACCTATCTTGCAGCTGTTGAGGAAACGTCACTCTACCGGTATCAGAGGAGTAGTTAACACGCACCAATTCTTTGCCAGTGACATCTAACAGATGGATTTGTGTATACCACTTCTGGTTCACGAGAACAGATTGCCAGACCTCTTCAAGTAGATGTTTGGTTTGGTCTGAGGGAGAGGAAGCAAAGTTAACCAAGCTCTGGCTATGACTGAGTAGCTCCATGACCGAGACTAACTGAGTCTTGAGAAGATCATAATCTCGCTTGGCATACACTAACTGATGAACGGCTTGCTTAGCTGAGTAGTCAAAGCTCTGCTGTTTTACTTCTTTGTAGCGCTGCAAATAATACAGACATACTGCAGAAGACAATATGATAGAGATAATCAGCAATGTAATTATTGATTTTTTATTTCGCATTGCTAACTCAGATGAATGGAAGTGCAGCGCGGGATTATAGCACTCTAAAAAATTAACAAAATAAAAGCCGCTTAAAAAAGCGGCTTTAAAGTTATTTTTTAAAGACTTATCGTCTAGGCTTTCAACGCACGTTCGCCTCGTGCGATGCCAACAACACCACTTCGAGCTACTTCAAGCACTTCCGTCACTTCAGACAGCGCCTGAATGAAGGCATCCAGTTTCTCGCTAGTACCCGCCATTTGAACCGTATATTGAGAAGCCGTAACATCAACGATCTGACCACGGAAGATATCCGCTGTGCGCTTCACTTCCGCACGAGCAAAGCCGCTCGCACGTACTTTTACCATCAACAGCTCACGTTCAATGTGTTCAAGTTCAGACACTTCTTGTACTTTAAGTACGTCGATTAGCTTATGCAGTTGTTTCTGAATCTGCTCAAGCTGCATTTCGCTCGAGTTAGTAGTGACGTTCAAACGAGACAGCGTCGGATCATCGGTTGGAGATACGTTCAAAGACTCGATGTTGTAGCCACGCTGAGAAAACAAGCCAACCACACGAGAAAGCGCACCAGGTTGGTTTTCCATTAGTAGTGAAATAATGTGTCTCATATTATGTTCTCTCCGTTTTGCTTAGCCACATGTTATCCATACCCTCGCCTTTGATCTGCATTGGGTATACGTGCTCGGTGTCATCCACACTAATATCGACAAATACCAAACGGTCTTTCATCGCCAGTGCTTTTTCCAAACCTGATTCCAATTCATCCGGAGATGAAATGCGCATACCAACGTGACCATAAGCCTCAGCGATAGCAGCAAAATCAGGAACAGAGTCCATATATGAGTTAGAGTAACGGCCTTGATAAACAATGTCTTGCCACTGTTTTACCATGCCTAGGAAACGGTTGTTAAGGTTAATAATCTTAACCGGGATATTGTATTGCAGCGCAGTCGACAGCTCTTGGATATTCATTTGAATGCTGCCGTCACCGGTTACCACAACCACCTCTTCATCTGGCTTAGCAAACTTAACGCCCATACCAGCAGGCAGGCCAAAGCCCATCGTGCCTAGACCACCAGAGTTAATCCAACGACGTGGCTTGTTAAACGGGTAGTATAAAGCAGCAAACATTTGGTGTTGACCTACGTCAGAAGCAACATAGGCATCGCCATTGGTTACTTTATGCAGTGTTTCAATTACTTGCTGTGGTTTGATGCGCTCAGACGATTTCTCGTAAGCTAGGCAGTCACGCTCTTGCCACTGCTTGATTTCACTCCACCAGCTTTCAATCGCTTCTGCATCGTTAGTGCCGCCTTGCTCAACGAGCAAGTTCACCATGCTCTCTAGAACCTTTTCAGCAGAACCTACAATCGGTAGATCCACTTTTACGTTCTTAGAGATCGAAGATGGGTCGATATCAATGTGCATGATCTTCGCATCAGGGCAGTACTTATCTAGGTTATTAGTCGTTCGATCATCGAAACGTACGCCAATACCAAAGATCAAATCCGCATTGTGCATCGCCATATTGGCTTCATATAAACCATGCATGCCTAACATACCCAAAGAGTTCTTATGGGTGCCAGGGAAAGCGCCAAGCCCCATTAGGGTGCTTACCACAGGTAAATTCAGTGCCTCTGCTAATTTTAACAGCGGCTTATCTGCCTCAGAAATAACCGCACCACCACCGACATAAAGTACCGGCTTCTTCGCTTCAAGAAGGGCTTTTAGCGCCTTTTTGATCTGACCTTTATGACCCGTAACCGTTGGGTTATACGAACGCATTTTGAGCGTTTCTGGGTATTCATAAGGAAGCTTGATTTGTGGGTTTAAGATGTCTTTCGGCAGATCAATAACCACAGGACCGGGACGCCCTGTCGTTGAAATATAGAATGCTTTTTTAACGACTTCAGGGATATCTTCCGCTTTCTTAACTAAGAAGCTGTGTTTAACGATCGGGCGTGATACACCCACGATGTCACACTCTTGGAAGGCGTCGTTACCAATAAGGTTATTTGGTACGTTACCAGAAATAACAATCATTGGGATTGAGTCCATGTAGGCTGTTGCAATACCAGTAACGGTATTGGTCGCACCTGGACCAGAACACACAAGTACTACACCCGGTTTACCAGTAGAACGAGTATAGCCATCTGCCATGTGGGTAGCGGCTTGTTCGTGTCGTACTAATACGTGTTTAATTTCAGCAGTTTTAGCATGCAGCGCATCGTAGATATCAAGTACAGAACCACCTGGATAACCAAAGATTTGTTCTACACCCTCTTCAATTAGAGACTGCACCACCATCTCAGCGCCGGATAACATTTCAGCGCCGGATGACATGGCTGTTTCAGGTTTTGTTGTCATATTGCTCTCCTCACCAGTTTCCAATCATATTTGGTGAACATGTTGGGCTGGTTTTTCATAGTCTAGGGCTTATTCGTAGCCTAATTCGAAATACTTCCACTTTTTCGGCTATGGCTGTCTGTCGTGATAACAACAAACAGTAATACGAAACAACTTTAACGCTTTATTATCATCTGGTCTAACACCTGTTATTCGGCAACTGTGCCAAAAAACCAACTATTAGCTCAAAGCATTAAATAAAACCCAACCCAGCCCCCCACGCTAGGTTTAAACACTAGTTATCGAACAAAAAAAAGCACTTAATATTTTAATAGATCGCTATTTATCGATAAACCACGAGCTTGCTGGTGTGCGCTTTCGCACATTGTGCTGTGTCATTAGATACAAAAAATCCCCCTAAAAATGCAATCACATTCGTAGGGGGATTTTTAAACAACTGAAAATTTATCTAAGCAGAAAACTACTTATCTTTAGGCTTTTCGTTGTACATTTCTTCGATTTCGTCTTGATACTTATCGTTGATAACTTTACGACGCAATTTTTGAGTTGGTGTCAGTTCACCATCATCCATAGAAAATGCTTTTGGTAGCAGTTTGAATTTCTTCACTTGCTCAAACTTAGCCAGTTCTTGCTGTAGGTCATTCACACGCTTTTCTAGCATCTCGACGATTTGGTGATGCTTAACCAGCTCAACGCGATCGTGATACTTGATATTAAGCTCTTTGGCGTACTCTTCTAGCGAGTCATAACAAGGAACAATCAGCGCAGAAACGAATTTGCGTGTATCAGCGATAACCGCAATCTGTTCGATAAAGTGATCTTTACCAATCGCACCTTCAACCACTTGCGGGGCAATATACTTACCACCAGAAGTTTTCATCAGCTCTTTGATACGATCAGTAATGAACAGGTTACCATTTTCATCAAAATGACCCGCATCACCGGTTTTCAAGAAACCGTGCTCATCGAATGTCTTAGCTGTCTCTTCTGGCATCTTGTAGTAGCCACGCATCACCATTGGACCGCGAACAAGAATCTCGTCCTTAGCACCAATTTTTACTTCTGCGCCCGGCATCGACATACCAATCGAATCAGGGTTAAAACAGCGATCATCCCAACAAGATACTGTTGCCGTGGTTTCTGTCATGCCGTAGCCAAGTTTTACGTTGATGCCGATAGCATGGAAGAAACGACCAATCGTCTCATCAAGCTTCGCGCCACCACATGGCATGAAGTTGATGTTACCGCCGAGTAGAGCGCGCAGTTTAGATAGCACAAGCTTATCAGCTAGCGCATGGCTCTTCTTCAGCATCAACGATGGAGTACGACCTTCTTGGTGACAAACTGAAAGCTTTGCTCCCATGTTCACCGCCCAAGTAAATAGCACTTTACGAATAAATGGTGCTTTAGATACCTTCTCGTGAATCGCAGAGAAGATCTTCTCGTAGAAGCGTGGAACCGCACACATTACAGTAGGTTTCACGTCGCTCAGCGCGTCACGCACCTGCATGGTATCTTGCAAGTAACAGTTGGTTGCGCCTTTATAGAGAACGTAGAAAGTCCAAGCACGCTCAAATACGTGTGATAACGGTAGGAAACACAATGAGACATCGTCTTTGCTCAGGCTAAGGCGCTCATCGTGGCCTTCTAACTGGTAGCCAATGTTGGTGTAATCAAGCATTACGCCTTTTGGCTGACCTGTGGTACCAGAGGTATAGATAAGAGTCAGCAGGTCGTCCATGCTTGCATCAGCAAGACGCACGTCAAGTTCAGCTTGTTGTGCTTCAACGCCACGCGCCATGAAGTCATTCCAAGATACGGCAAAGCTGTGTCCTTGCAGGTCGATGTCATCAGACATAGCCACAACAACTTCTAGCTGCTCGCACTCTTCAAACAGGCTAACCGCCGCATCGAATTGAACTTGCTCACCAACGAATAAGATCTTCACATCTGCATTTTGGATGATGTAAGAAGACTGTGCTGCTGTGTTCGTTGGATAAATCGGCACAGTCACAAGACGTGCTTGTAACGATGCAAAATCTGCCACGGTCCATTGAGGCATATTGTTCGAATAGATACCGATCTTATCCTGAACTCTCAGTCCTTGAGCCAACAGTGCTAATGAAAGCGTATCGATTTGTTGTCCAAACTGCTGCCAGCTAATACCTTGCCATACATTATCTACTTTGTGCTTCAAAGCTGTACGGTTGCCGCCTTGGGCAATTTGGTCACGAAGTCTTTTTACGATATGAAAATCTAAATTGGCCATCTCTTTACCTTTGGCTTACACCTGTAAGCTTTTTTGAGCGCACAAGTGTACCTCTGATCATGGAAAAGGCAACTGATGAAGCTCAAAGTTATAAGTAATAGTACGTATCACGCTAAGTTTTCTATCAACAAAAATAGCAGGTACAAAAAAGCCCCAAGCCAGACTCCCAGCTTAGGGCTTATAAATCATAGAGTTTAGTGCTTAGTTAAGCGCCACTACTTCGCCACAGATCATCATTAACTGATCTCGTAACCAAATGTGTCCTTTATCCTTTTCACTTGATTCGTGCCAGCTTAGGAAGCCAGAAATCGCCGAATTATCGAATGGGAAATCTAGAATCTGAAGCTGCTCTTTGTTTGCTGCATGTTCTACCATCCAACGAGGAGCAATTGTTACTAGTTCAGACTGGCCTACAACGTAAAGAACGTTGCTCAAGCTCGTACCTTCGTAGAAAGGCGTGCAATCTAGGTCACGGTAAGCTTGCTCAGAGAAGCTACGTTGACCGTGGATACGAGACAATTTCGCGTGCTTTTCGTTAAGCAGCTCTGCCGCTGTTACTTCACCGTTAATGCGTGGGTGAGAAGCAGAAGCGACAACAACCAACTCATCTTGGAAGATTTCAGTGCTTGAGAAACCTTGCTCATCAAAGCGAGCGTAATCGATCACGAAGTCGATTTCTTGGTAGCGCATACGCTCAGAAAGCTGACGATCGAACTCAGCGTCCATGTGCAGTTTAACGCTTGGTGCTTGCTCGTTAATTGTCGACATAATCTTAGGTGCAAAACGCATGTCACAAGGGCTGCAAATCGCAAGTTTGAACAGGCGAGAAGACGACTCTGGAGAGAACACAGAACTTGGTAGTTCGTTGCGTACTAACTGTAGCGCTTGGCGGATAGGACCAAACAACTGACGAGCACGTTGAGTCGGTTGAATACCACGACCTTGGCGCATGAATAGTTCGTCGTTAAACATCACTTTTAGACGAGCAACAGCGTTACTTACAGCAGGCTGAGACATACCCAGATTGTGAGCTGCACGTGTAATGTTTTGCTCTTGCATAACTGCATCAAATACAGTCAAAAGATTTAAGTCGACTCCACGAAGTGTGCTTTCCATTCTGTAGCTTGCAATAGCACTCATTGCGTCTTTCTTATCTAACATTCAAGTTGCCTCTTGTCGGTTCGACAGCGTTAAATTGGTAATGGTATGAGAATAGATAACCACTAATTCTTATATTTATCAGACCGATGTTTTTCGGATTGACATTACTATTAACCAATGCATCTCGAGCTACCAACAAGATTGATAAAGAATAATTTTATTTTACCTTAATGATTAAACAACATCTAAAAATCAATTGTTTATAGAGTTATAAAAAAACATAAAATGCGTCACTTATGAGTTTAATTTCGACTTATTTAGCTGTTCTATCGTTTGGTTACATTTGTTACAATTTATTGAACTTGTGAATTGTTCAACCGGTCAATTCAGAAATAGCACTTATGAGTTAGGTGAGCGATGCATAACTTGGAAAGTCGACCTTGTCCCAAAGTTGCTTTCTTAAATCATCTTGATTAGACCAATTCCCTGCTAATACCCACTCAACGAGTGCACTTGCCACGTCTGGATAGGTGACCACTTCGGCCTGTTTTTCACTGAGCCAAGCGCGCAAGATAGCCGCATCTAAAAACGTCATGGTTTGAGCTAACCCAAGGGCCTCTAGCGTCGCCACATTGCTCTGTTGTTCGAACTGTCCTTCGAGTGGTTTGAGAAGCAATTTCTTCCCCAAAGTTAGGGCTTCAGATGGCAATTCAAAGCCGCCATTTGCGACCACACCAGAGCACTGATTGAGGTCGAATTGAAAGCCCGCATGACTCAGTGGTTTGAACTCAATATTTTCAACTCGGCTATGCTCAATCACATCCGGGTGGTAACAGACAAAGTTTTGCGAAATGAACTTCATCAGCAGCTCTGAGATCGACTCAAGATCCTCAAATGGCAAATAGACCAACGTAAAGTCTTGTGCTGTTTTGGTTTGTTGCTCACCAACCAGCGTGTGAACGATAGGCGGCAAAATCGGCTGTTCAAAGTGATACCAGTGCAAGCCAATAGAGTGCTCGGTTGGGGCGAAATGTTGAATCACTGAATGTTCAATCCAGTTGCCTCCTTCTTTGGGTACATCATAACGAAACGCATTCTGGTGGCTTATCCCAATGCATGGCACACCTTGTCTCTTAGCCGCCCATGCAGTGACAGGCTCAAAATCATTAATCACTAAGTCATAAGGCGTAAGATCGATCTGGTTAATCTCACGGAGAAATCGCCAGATGTTGTTCTTCATGAATGTTTTGCCGTATTTAACCTGCCCCTGCTCGCTGTAAAAAGTTAAGCCGCTGCGGGTCTGATAGTTGCCAAACGCTTCCATCGAAAAGTATTTGCTCTCATCTCGCCCAGAGAACAGAAAATCGACATCAATATTTTGCTGACGAAAAGCGACGGCCATTGCTCTCGCTCGAGCGATGTGCCCATTTCCTGTGCCTTGTACGCCATATAAAATTTTCATGCATGTTCCTTTAAATTTACCACTTAAGCTCGGCAGTGGTTGCCAACAAAATAATTACAGGATGAAGCTGATAGCTAGGCTGGTACAAGCGATGCCCAAGGCTGCGCCAATCAGTACGTCCGTTAAAAAGTGCACACCGAGCAGGATTCGAGAGCCTGCAATCGCAGTTGCCCACACCAAGCTAAAGAGGTACAAGCTCGGATAGAAATGCCCGATTAGGGTCGCCATAACAAAAGCAGCAGCGGAATGCCCTGAAGGCAGACTGTATTTATCGGATGGCACAATATGAGAGTGAAGTAGTGAAGAGAATTCAGCTGGTCGACGGCGCTTGAGGGTATTTTTAGCAAACCAGTAAATAGGCAGTTCGATTGCGAAGGCGGTTAAGCCCACCAAAAGAAAGTCTCGACCGGTGTTGCTATCGACCAGCAGTGCAATCAAGGCAATCAAAACATAAAGGTGTCCATCTCCAGTATGAGACACCGCCTTACTGAGTGTCGCCTGTTGTCCGCTATAACGGCTCTTTAAACAGAAAACAGAAAATGCCACATCCCAGCGGACAATAGGTTCGATAGTACGCATACAATCTCCTTAACAATCCTTATTCAGTTAAGGCTCAAGTTATGCCCAACAAATGACAGTTAAGTGACGTTTTGAATGAACTAAAATGAAATTTCCCATGCTTGATAGACAGGTCAATGGATCAAGTCAGGATGGCGATAGATGCAACCGATAAAAATAAAGCGACCCAAGGCCGCTTTATTCTTCTATGTTTTTACTTCTTAGTATAAGTAAGCAAACGCTACTTCTATCGTGTTAATGGTTATAGCGTTCGCTAATAATAGTAGTACTCGCAAATGATAATAGCGCTAAAGGCTATAGGGCTAATGGCTCGTGCTTTTTCACCAAACCGAAATCCGCCAATATCGCGTAGGCCGCTGGGATCATAAACAATACTAATAAGGTCGAGGCAAATATGCCGAATACGATCGAAATAACCAGTGGCTGGATAACCTGAGCCTGTAAGCTGGTTTCCGTCAACAGCGGTAGCAAACCTGCCGCAGTCGTCATTGAGGTCAAGAATACCGCTCGGAAACGCTCGCGACTGGCTTTCACCACCGAGTCATGCACGCTATCTCCCTCATCGACATGGTGACGAATGTACTGCACCAACAAGATGGAATCATTAACCACAATTCCGGCAAGCGACACAAAGCCCATCATGCTTGGCATACTCAAAGAATGGCCAAGTATCCAGTGACCAACGACCACCCCAATAAAAGCGAGTGGAATCGCTAACATCACGACCACAGGCTCTAAATAGCTTCTGAACTGATAGCTAAGAATCGCAAACACGCCGAATAAGCCGAGCAAGAATCCTTTGCCCATCGAAGCGCCAGTCTTGGCTGCATCCTTGGCCTCCCCTTCGAAATCAAAGCGTAAACCCGGGTACTTCTGAATAAGTTTGGCGGCTTCATCTTTTTGGAACTGAGCCAAAATCGCGGATGAACTCGCTTTCTTATTATCAATATCACCAAAGATACTGATGGTTCTCAGCCCATCAATACGCTGAATTCGCACGTAGTTACGCTGGAAATCTAATGTCGCCAACGTTGCTAGCGGGATCTGACTGCCATCTGCGGTAATGATTGGGAAGTTAGCTAGTTGCTGTATGTCGCCCGCTTGTTCCTTATCAAGACGAACTTCAATCGAGATATTCTCAACACCGATTTGAATCTCATCCGCTGTCTGACCAAAGAAAGCCGCACGTAATTGGGAAGCGATCATCTGCCCATTCACATTGTAGGTTTCGGCTCCAGGGCGCAGCTTCACCAAGATCTCTTCTTTACCCATGCGCATGTCATCAAGCACGCCATGCACCCCATCAAACTGATTAAGGTACTCCTGAATATCCAAAGAAGCGGATTTCAATGCGCTCAGGTCATCGTGTTTGGCGCGGATTTCAATAGCACGACCGCCCGGCCCCATAGTCGGTTGCTTGAACACCAATGAAATAGGATCCGCTAAATCGCCAATATCCTCTCGCCACGCATCAATGAAATCATCGATAACCGTATTACGACTCTCTGCTCCGCGTAAATCTAAGCGCACTGTGGCTAAGTGCGGGCCGGATTCATTGGCATCGGCGTTAGCATTGAATTGGCTAGTTATGTGCTCGACCAGTGTATTGCCTTCTTCAACCTCTTCGCTCCATTGCTTGTTCAAACGCTCAGCAGACGCGACAATTTTGTCGACCACTTTCTCGGTTTGAGACAATGATGCGCCCGGCGGAAGAATGATACGCGCCTCGGCAATATCACCATCAAGCTCAGGGAAAGGTTGGAACTTAACAACGCCACCAGCAATCAAGGCTACCGAAAGCAACAACAGGGTCAGCACTCCGCCCATAAAGGCGTAGCGGAATGTCACCACTTTCTCAACCATGTTCATCAAGGTGGTATTACGAAAGTTCTCAAACTTCTCAAGCAGCACCACTTTAAAGCGCAGCGCTGGCTTGTCATTCTTTTCTTTGTGTAATGAATGAGACAAGTGATTAGGCAGAATCAGGAAGGCTTCAATCAAGCTCAACGAGAGCACTAATATCAATACTTGAGGAACAGCCTTAAGCACCGCGCCCATTTCCCCATCGAGAAACAGCAAGCTACCGAAAATACACACCGTAGTTAAGAAAGAAGATAAGACTCCGGGAAGCACTTTCTTAACGCCGTTGTACACCGCATCATCAACGTTTTGCCCCCGATCTAAATGGGATGCTATCGATTCGGCTATCACGATGGCGTCATCCATCATGATACCAATCGCCATCAACAGTCCGACCAGCGACATAATGTTAATCGACAAACCTAAGTTCGCCATTAAGAACAAGCCACCAAGGAAGGCAACAGGTAAGCCAGCTGCAACCCAGAATGAATAGCGTAAGCTGAAGAACAGCCACATGGTGGCAAATACCAGCACAATACCTTGCCAGCCATTGCGAACCATCATGGTAAGGCGATCCCACAGCACAGAGGAGAGATCGTTGGTCATTTGTAGCGTCACGCCATCAGGGGCAATCGCGCTCTGATCTTCAACGAAACGCGTCACGTTCTCTTTGATTCGTAGCGCATCATCTTCTTTGTTTTTACTGATTTTCAACAGAGCCGATGGCTTGCCATCAAACAACACCTTCTGTTCATCAAGCTCAAAGCGGTCGGTTATTTTTGCAATGTCCCTCAGACGGATCACTGATCCATTAGGCGCAGAGCCAACCACGATGCTTTCCAGCTCAACCGGTGTAATTCGTCTTTCATCAAAACGAATCAAAAAATTCTTGTCTGGTGTTTCAACGTTACCGCTTGGCAGTTTTACATTCTGACGGCCAATCTGGTCTGCGATATCACCGACACTCAAACCCAGCTGGCGAATCGCTTGGGTATCCAGTTCGACACGATATTGGTGATCCGAGAATCCACTGACTTCGACCAAAGAGACATCATAATCGAGCTTCATGATACGTTTGAGGTCTTCAGCGTAGGCCTTAAGCTCCGGCCACGACGTTTCTGCTGTGATGGCGATATCAACAACCGGTTCATTCCAATCCAGTTCTTGAACAACAGGCGATTCAATCTCAGTTGGGAAATCATTGATCGAGTTGATTTGAGTTTGCACATCCACCAGCATTCGACCGATATCCGCTTTCTCATTCAACTTCAGGATTAGACGTGCGCTACCTTCGATGGCTTCACACTGAGTCTCTTCAATGTTAGCTAGGCCATCGACGGCATCTTCCATTCGTACACACAAGCTTTCTTCCACTTCTTGTGGTGATGCACCGGGATAAACGATGGCAGCCATAATATAAGGCGGATCATAAGCGGGGAAGGTTTCACGCTTGATGGTTGATAGTGAGCTTATACCCAAGATCAACAACCCAAGCATCAACAAGTTTGCTGCTGTTGGGTGCCGAGAGAAAAACTTGATCATGACGCACTCTCCTGAGTATCTGATTCAAGCTCAGCCTCTTCAGAGTTGGACTCTCTCAGTAACATGCCTTCTATTGCTGGCAGGACATCATTGAGAACCAGTTTATCTCCAGTTTGTAGCTCTCCACTCACAACCACTTGATTGTCTCTGCGATAAAGCACTTCAACATTGACCACTTGCAAACGCTGGTTGTCATCCATCAGGTAAACCTTATCACCATGCAGTGCTCGCTCTGGAACCACCCAACTTAGATTGGCGACACCCTCAATCTCAGCTTTGACAAACATACCGTTAACCAAAGGCGTCGCGCTGTCTGGTTGCAATTGTGAGTAATCTTGAGCGATCTCGAGAATAATCCCCGCCGTCGCTTGGTTTTCATCAACTGTTTCGCTGATTCTTGCCACCTTCGCTGGCCAACTGAGGTTCAGGTTGCCGCTGTTAAGTTGAATGCTTGCTTTGATTGGCGCTTCATAAGGATTAGGGATTCCTGCAGCATCGCGAGGAAATTGGTTAAAGCTGGAGGCTAAAGTTTGCATATCGTGAATAGAAAGTTGCGCCTCTACTTCCATGACATTAATCCCGTGAGCAATAAACATCTCCTGCTGAAGGTTTACTACTTGATTTTGTTCGATATCAACCTGAGCAATTCGCATCGCTCTTGGCAAAGTGATCGTGGTCTTATCGAGAGAGCGCTGCGCCTCTTTTACCTTAGACACGTTGACCTTAATCACCGCTTCCGCAACACGCTTTTCATCTGGCATCAACGCGATTTGGTTCGCGATATCTAATACCAACTTCTGCTGAGACAATGCGCTTTGTTGTTGCAGGTCGACATCCGATTGAGAGGTGAGCCCTTTCTTACGCAGATCCTGTTTACGTTGTAGCTCTTTATTGCTGATCACCAAACGATTCTTTTCGATCTTAAGAGTCTGATTAAGGTTGTCTTCTTCTTGATTCAATTTCGCTAATGAGGTTTGGCTTGATTTTAGATCCGCCTCTGCTTGTATCAGTTTCAATTCGTAATCCAATGGATCAACCTTGAGCACGACCGTTCCTGCAGGGATCACCTGGCCTTTTTCAAGATCTGGATGTCGATACACGATCTGTCCTGTCACCTCAGCGATCGCTTTCCATTCAACTTTAGGCACCACTTTGCCAAAGCCGACCGCTAACGGCGCTATCAGTTGTTGTTCTAGGCTCACAGTATCAACTAAGCGAGCCCTATCACCCGCAGGTTTGGTTGGAAGATCCGGCTTCAAGTTAATCGCGGCGACAAGGCCAATCACACCAACCGCAAGTGCTGGAAAGAAGAGTAGTTTTTTATTTATTTTCATTATCTTTGGTCCTGCACGGAAGAAGGGCTCGGTGCGTTAATAAAGCCTTCAGTCATCAATTGAATGTTGTGTTCGATTAAACGATTAAGAAATTCTTCATTAATCTCAATCCCATGAATTGCCAATAAAGGCGGCGGAGCGATGAAAGGAAACACCATCAAGCTTACATACGAAATACGGCACAATTTTGGATCCATGTTCTGTTTTAAGATGCCTTGTTCAACCAACTTTTCAAAAATGACATCTTGGGCTGGCTTTGCAACATCGAGGAAAACCTTTTCGAGCAACTCTCTTTGCACTTCAGAGGGAGGCATATTCATCACTTGGGCTATCAAGCGAGGAAACTTCGGCACTTTGACCATCTCTTTGTAGTAAGTCCGCATTAAATCAAGAAAGTTCTCATGACTGCTTTCATCAACGAGTCTCTGCATCTGCAATTGCATCGGTCGTAGCGTTTCACGCAGCATCGCCTCAAACAATCCGGCTTTACTGCCAAAGTAATAGCGGATCATCGCAATATTCACACCCGCACGCTCAGCAATCAGGCGCGTCGAGACCTTGTCGTACGGTTGAACCACGAACAGATCTCGAGCGTGCTCAATGAGTAACTGCCGTACATCTAGATTCTGTTGAGGTCGCCCTGCTTTACGCGCTGCCATCACTGAGACCTATCCCTATAATTAATCACACGATTAATTATAGGGATAAATCGACATGGTTGTAGAAGATTAATTACTCACTATTTAATCAAATGATTAATTAATTTAGCCACCCTTTTAATTTTATTGGTGAATCGTTCCATCAAAAAGATTTACTACAAAGTTTTAACCTACACATCAGCCAAACGATAAACTAACCGCCCAGTACAAAACACTCAATCAGCTGATAACACCAGCAAACAACACGCAAGCAGCACAAACCAAAAAAAAACACCGCCAAAGCACGCTGATATTGGATTTTCTTGTTTGACGCTCAGAATAAATTGCGGTAAATATGGTGTTAACAGTTTATTTACGGATATTTGTGTAATGATTTTTTCTTCTTCTCGACTGCTGAAACTTCTCCTTATCGTGAACCAATCGCGCGGGTAAGTTGTGGGTCAAGAACTACACAAATATTAAAACCCGCGCTGAGCGGGTTTTTTTGTAACTGGCACTTTTAAAAGAACATCATTCTTAATAATAATTTGGATAGCAATCGATTCATTATCGATATAAGGAAGCACCCATGAACGATCAAGTGATAATTTTTGACACGACCTTACGTGATGGCGAGCAAGCGTTGGCTGCAAGCTTAACGGTAAAAGAGAAATTACAGATCGCTTATGCACTTGAACGACTGGGTGTAGATGTTATTGAAGCGGGCTTTCCGGTGTCATCACCAGGCGACTTTGAGTCAGTACAAACCATCGCAAAAAATATTAAAGACAGCCGAATCTGTGCACTTTCTCGTGCTGTAGCGAAGGATATCGATGCCGCTGCAGAAGCGTTAAAAGTCGCTGAGCAGTTCCGTATTCACACCTTCATATCTACATCAACGGTTCACGTGCAAGATAAATTACGCCGTAGCTACGACGATGTTGTCGATATGGCAGTAAAAGCGGTAAAGCATGCGCGCAACTACACAGACGATGTTGAGTTCTCTTGTGAAGATGCCGGTCGTACACCTATCGACAACCTATGTCGTATGGTTGAAGCGGCAATCAACGCGGGCGCGAAAACCATCAACATTCCAGACACAGTGGGCTACACAGTACCTAACGAGTTTGGTGGCATTATCAAAACGCTATTTGATCGCGTTCCAAACATCGACCAAGCAATCATCTCTGTTCACTGTCACGATGACTTGGGCATGTCGGTTGCTAACTCAATCGCAGCGGTACAAGCAGGTGCTCGCCAAGTTGAAGGTACCATTAACGGCATTGGTGAACGCGCGGGTAACTGTTCTTTAGAAGAGATCGCAATGATCATCAAGACTCGTCAAGAGTTATTAGGTGTTCATACCGGCCTAGATCACCAAGAGATCCACCGTACCAGTAAATTGGTGAGCCAGCTTTGCCACATGCCGATTCAAGACAACAAAGCAATAGTTGGTGCTAACGCATTCAGTCACTCTTCAGGTATCCACCAAGATGGCATGCTAAAGAACAAGAACACTTACGAGATCATGACACCTGAGTCTATTGGCTTGAAAAACAAAGCATTGAACCTAACAAGCCGCAGTGGTCGTGCAGCCGTTAAGAGCCACATGGACGCAATGGGCTACAAAGACAATGAGTACAACCTAGATTCATTGTACGAAGACTTTTTGAAACTGGCTGACCGTAAAGGCCAAGTATTCGATTACGACCTAGAAGCACTAATGCACTTCGCAAATCTACGTGACGAAGATGACTTCTATAAACTTAACTACCTAAGCGTACAATCTGGTAGTGTTATGTCTACCACTAGCATCAAGCTGCAATGTGGTGATGAAGAGAAATGCGAAGCGGCTGTCGGTAACGGACCTGTTGATGCTTTATACCAATGTATCTACCGCTTAACGGGTTACGAAATTGCATTGGATAAATTCGACCTTACCGCGAAAGGTGAAGGCGAAGATGGCTTAGGCCAAGCTGATATTATTGCTAACTATAAAGGCCGTAAGTACCACGGTACGGGCGTTTCAACGGATATCGTTGAGGCCTCTGGTCAGGCGCTACTGCACGTTATTAATAGCATTCAACGCGCAGACACCATTGCTGAAATGAAACAGCAAAGAATCGCAACAGTTTAAACACCCAATAACAGAGCCCTAGAGCCGATGTTATTGGCTTTAGGGACAAAATTTAAAACGAGCGAAAGAGCTCAGTAACAAGAATTAAAGGATTAACATGACTGATAAATCATACAAGATTGCCGTACTACCTGGTGATGGCATTGGCCCAGAAGTAATGCAACAAGCGCATAAAGTGCTAGACGCGATCGAAAAGAAGCACGCGATTAGCTTTTCTCGCGAAGAGTATGATGTTGGTGGTATTGCAATTGATAACCACGGCTGTCCACTTCCAGAAGCAACAGTCACTGGCTGTGAAGAATCTGACGCAGTACTTTTTGGTTCTGTTGGCGGTCCTAAATGGGAACACCTTCCACCGAACGACCAACCAGAGCGTGGTGCCCTACTTCCTCTACGTAAACACTTCCAACTGTTCTGTAACCTACGTCCAGCTCAAATCCATAAAGGTCTAGAGTCTTTCTCGCCTTTGCGTGCTGACATCTCAGGTAACGGTTTCGACATCGTGGTAGTTCGTGAGCTAACAGGCGGCATCTACTTCGGCCAACCTAAAGGTCGTGAAGGCGAAGGCGCAACTGAGAAAGCTTTTGATACCGAGGTTTACCACCGTTACGAGATCGAACGTATTGCCAAGATTGCGTTTGAATCTGCACGTCTACGTAACAAAAACGTTTACTCAATCGATAAAGCAAACGTTCTGCAGAGCTCTATCTTATGGCGTGAAGTGGTTGAAGAAATCGCAAAAGATTACCCAGATGTCACGCTAAACCACATGTACATCGACAACGCGACCATGCAGCTAATCAAAGACCCATCTCAGTTTGACGTAATGCTATGTTCAAACATCTTTGGTGACATCATCTCTGATGAGTGCGCAATGATCACTGGCTCTATGGGTATGCTTCCTTCTGCAAGTTTAAATGAAAGCAACTTCGGTCTATATGAACCAGCAGGAGGCAGTGCACCAGACATCGCAGGTAAGAACATTGCAAACCCAGTCGCGCAAATCCTTTCTGCAGCCCTAATGCTTCGTTACAGCCTAGGCGAAGAAGCGGCAGCACAAGACATCGAAGCAGCGGTTTCTAAAGCACTTTCTGCAGGCGAGCTAACGGCAGACCTTGCTGGCAAAAACCAAGCGCTGACTACCTCTGAAATGGGTGACAAGATCGCTGAGTACATCTTAGCTTCATAAGCTAAAGGCTCCGATTAGAAGCAAGTACATAAGAATAATATCAAGCCAAGTCAGCGTAAACCGCATGACTTGGCTCGAAACAAACACTGGGACTGATGCTCCCAAGGAAGAAAAGCTATGTCGACAAACCAGCACGCAAAAACCTTATACGAAAAAGTTTATGACGCTCACGTTGCGGTTGCAGCGAAGGGCGAAACACCAATTCTTTATATCGATCGTCACTTAGTTCACGAAGTAACGTCACCTCAAGCATTTGATGGCTTGCGTGAGAAAGGCCGCAAAGTTCGCCAAGTTGGCAAGACTTTCGCGACCATGGATCACAACGTATCGACACAAACTAAAGACATCAACGCTTCTGGTGAGATGGCTCGTATCCAAATGGAAACGCTATCGAAGAACTGTGAAGAGTTTGGTGTCACGCTTTACGATCTAAACCACAAATACCAAGGTATTGTGCACGTAATGGGTCCTGAGCTAGGTATTACGCTACCGGGCATGACCATCGTATGTGGTGACTCGCACACGGCTACACACGGTGCATTTGGTTCACTAGCATTTGGTATCGGTACTTCAGAAGTGGAACACGTTCTAGCTACGCAAACGCTAAAACAAGCTCGCGCTAAAACCATGAAGATCGAAGTAAAAGGCAAGGTTACTCCTGGCATCACTGCAAAAGACATCGTGCTAGCGATCATCGGTAAAACAACGGCTGCTGGCGGTACTGGCTACGTAGTTGAATTCTGTGGTGAGGCAATTACCGACCTTACGATGGAAGGTCGTATGACAGTATGTAACATGGCAATCGAGCTTGGCGCTAAAGCAGGCTTAATCGCTCCAGATGCAACGACATACGAGTACATCAAAGGTCGCAAGTTCTCTCCAGAAGGCGAAGACCTAGAAGCAGCAATCGAATACTGGGATACGTTAAAAACCGATGCTGATGCAGAATTCGATGCAGTTGTTACATTAGAAGCGGCAGACATCAAACCACAAGTCACTTGGGGTACCAACCCAGGTCAGGTTATCTCAGTAGACACACCAATCCCTGCACCAGAAAGCTTCGCAGACCCTGTAGAAAAAGCATCAGCTGAAAAAGCGCTGGCTTACATGGGTCTTGAAGCCGGTAAATCTCTATCTGATTACAACGTAGATAAAGTGTTCGTGGGTTCTTGTACTAACTCTCGTATCGAAGACATGCGTGCAGCAGCAGCGGTAGCGAAAGGCCGTCAAGTAGCGAAACATGTTCAAGCGCTTATCGTTCCGGGTTCAGAGCAAGTTAAAGCACAAGCTGAGGCTGAAGGCCTAGATAAGATCTTCATCGAAGCAGGCTTTGAATGGCGTTTACCGGGTTGCTCTATGTGTCTTGCGATGAACAACGACCGTCTAGGTCCACAAGAGCGCTGTGCTTCTACATCAAACCGTAACTTTGAAGGTCGCCAAGGCCGTGATGGTCGTACGCACCTAGTTAGCCCAGCAATGGCAGCCGCAGCGGCTATCGCTGGTCACTTTGTCGATATTCGTGAACTTTAATTAGAGGATTTAACATGTCAGGTTTTCAACAACACACCGGATTAGTCGTTCCTCTAGATACGGCCAACATCGATACTGATGCGATCATTCCAAAGCAGTTTCTACAGAAAGTAAACCGCATCGGTTTTGGTAAGCACTTGTTCCACGATTGGCGCTTCCTAGACGATGCAGGCCAACAGCCAAACCCTGATTTTGTAATGAACGAAGCTCGCTACCAAGGCGCTTCAATTCTTTTAGCTCGTGAAAACTTCGGTTGTGGTTCATCTCGTGAACACGCACCGTGGGCGCTTGCCGATTACGGTATCCAAGTAATGATCGCACCAAGCTTTGCCGACATTTTCTACGGTAACTCGATCAACAACCAAATGGTGCCAGTTCGATTGACTGAGCAAGAAGTGGATGAGCTATTCCAATTCGTTGAAGCGAATGAAGGTGCAGAAATTACGGTTGATCTAGAAGCAATGAAAGTCAGCGCGAACGGCAAAGAGTACTCGTTTGAAATTGATGAGTTCCGTCGTCACTGCTTACTGAATGGTTTAGATAATATCGGCCTTACACTTCAACATGCCGATAAGATCTCAGAGTTTGAAGCTAAGATTCCTAGCTTCCTAAAATAATGAGACGTTTCTGAATAAATCTAAAGGTTGGCCAAGTGCCAACCTTTTTTATTTGGCTAAGCTTTTAACTTAACTTCATATGTTTATTTAAATGAAGAGCAATGAAAGAAAATGGTAAGCCTTAAGGTCTTAGTAGTCAGTCATCAGGAGAATGCCATGAAACAACTACTTTTTATTGTCAGCCTACTTTTCTCAACCTTAGCTTGGTCTGCGCCTAAATCCGATCTTTGGCCATACTGGAAGCAAAGCGACGAAACCAACCTAGAACAGGTATCTCATCAAGATTGGCAGCAATTCCTCGATAGCTACTTGGTTAAACAGGGGCAAAATACGTTAGTTAGCTATAAAGCGGTGAACACTGCCGATAAGACCAAACTTAAGCAATACATCAAGCAACTCGAACAGGTGAATCCGCTCAACTATTCAAAAGCGGAGCAGTATGCCTACTGGGTTAATCTATATAACGCCGTGACTGTCGATTTGATTCTTGATGCCTACCCGATCAAATCCATAACTAAACTTGGCGGACTATTTAGTTTCGGTCCGTGGGGAGATGATGTGGTAGTCGTTAATGGGAAATCACTGACACTCAATGACATTGAACACCGAATCCTAAGACCAATTTGGCAAGATCCTCGCACGCATTATGCAGTGAACTGTGCCAGCCTAGGTTGCCCTAACTTACAACCTGACGCTTTTACCTCTAAAAATACTGAAGCCTTGCTAGAGCAAGCTGCAACTGAGTTTGTAAGCAGTGACAAAGGCGTGATGGTTACAAACAATAAGCTTCAACTATCATCGATTTACGAATGGTTTGCTGTGGATTTTGGTACGAAGAAACAGCTTATTCAGCACTTAGAACAATATCGAATTGAAGCAGTAACCAATACTCAAAACATCAGTTATGAATACGATTGGTCGCTCAACCAAGCAAACTAGCTCTAAGGCTAAAGTTGATCACTAAAGTAAAAAAGAGGCTAGAGGTTTTTATTAACCTCTAGCCTCTTCTCAATTCTTTGACCGTATTTCTACAATTAAAAGCTTGAGCTCGGTTGCTGCAAGAACTCAATCTCTTCGGGAGTCGAAGCTCGCCCTAACACCTCATTACGGTGCGGATAGCGACCAAATCGCTCAATGAT
The DNA here is from genome assembly GCF_041470465.1 of Vibrio sp. 10N.261.55.F4. Lineage (NCBI taxonomy): Bacteria > Pseudomonadati > Pseudomonadota > Gammaproteobacteria > Vibrionales > Vibrionaceae > Vibrio > Vibrio sp. 10N.261.55.F4. The sequence continues at coordinate 228,624 of NZ_JBFRMM010000004.1, forward strand.
AACCTTGTGCTTAAACTCAAAGTCCAGATTATGCTCTAATCCCGTTTGAGAAAAGAGTTCCACGGCTTGTTCATGGACTAACAAAGATTCACTGTGCATATAAGGCATATACAGGAAGCTTTTCTGTTGCTCGTTAAGCTGGTGATCAAAACCACCCGCTACCGCCTCTTGGGCTAGAGCCAACGCCATCGGATCAGCAGAAAATGCTGTCGGACTTTTTCTACCAATATTTCGAGAAAACTGATCAAGTACGATAATCTCAGCCAATCGTCCTTGCGCAGTTTGGCGCCACTCAAATAGCTCGCCTTGAATGGCTGCTTTATGCAATTCAGAAAATCGAGACTCTATCAAAGTGTCAATCTCGGCGCCGCCAGTAAACCAATCTTTAGGCGTCAACTCATCGAACCAAAACTCTAGAACATCCTGATACGTTACCGTCATATAATTCCCTTTAATAAAAAACCGAGTAACTTTGTTATTACTCGGTTTAGTGTTCAATTACTTAAAACCTTTTACTTTCTTTATCAGGTCATAAGCATTCTGAATTTCTTGCGATTTCTCTTTCGCAACATTCATCATCTCAGGCGGTAAGCCCTTCGCCATCAGTTTATCTGGGTGATGTTCATTCATCAGCTTGCGGTAGGCTTTCTTCACCTCTTTACCGTCAGCACTTTCACTCACACCAAGAACCTTATATGCGTCGCCAAGTTGGTTCTGTTGCGAAGCCTGTTGCCAACCTGATGATTGCCCATGACCCTGATGGCCACCAAAGCTTCCACCTTGCTGTTGGAAACGGAACGCAGCTTCTTGCATCTGCAAGCGGCGTTCTAGTTGTGCTGCCGAAAACCCAAGCCCTTGCGCTATTTTATGCAGAACTTGACGTTCACTCGGGTGCAAACTTCCATCCGCAAATGCGGCAGATACCTGAAGCTCTAGAAAGAACTGCAGAAGATCAAAACGACCACCCGATGAGATTTTAACTCGCTCAAGTACGTCGTTCAGAGGGAAGTCGCTCTCTTTGCCGTCACGGAATGCATCTTGCGCTGCTTTACGCTGTTCGCCATGCAGGTTCATACGCTCCATCATGGTAGAAGCGAGTTGAATCTCTTCTGGCGTTACCTGCCCTTTCGCTTTAGCAACGTGCCCCATAACCGCAAAAGCGGATTTAAAAAACTCGTTCTGTCTTTCTGCTTGGCTTGGACCTCGACCAAAACCAGAGCTATTGAAGCCTGATTGGTTCAATCCGCGAGCTTTATCGAATTGGTGTCCTAAAAACAGACCAAAAACTAAACCGAGTGGCCCTCCAAATAAAAAGCCAAAAAACGCGCCCAAAATTTTGCCAAATATTTGCATTATGTGTTCTCTATCTATGAATTTTATCTGAGTAATGCTGTCTGATGATGCTGAATGCTATTATTTCCTTTATCATAAGGAAAATGCTTTATTAATTGGATTGATACTAGATCAACCCTTCATCTAGTGACACAGGATAGTTCAACTTCATGCAATCTTTTTCCCGCTCCTTGTTAGCCGCGTCTATAAGTACGGCGTTATACGTGTCGACAACTCAAGCTGAAACAATCACCGATAGTAGTGTGCAGGAAATGCCCTCTATAGATCAATGCTTGATCGAGCCCGCTGCAGAAAACGAGACACAGCTACCCGCTCACGTTGAGTCAGATCGCCTAGAAGCTATCAATGGTGACAAAGCAATATATTCAGGTGACGTAGTCGTTACGCAAGGGAACAAGACCATCCTTGCCGATAACGTAACCCTGCACCAACAAGAAAATATCGTTGTAGCTGAAGGCAACGTAAACTTTAGTGATGGTCAAATCAAATCTATCTCAGACAGAGCGACCAATAATCTGACTACAGATGAAATGACGCTTGAGAACACCGATTACGAATTCCTTTGCGAGCCCGGTCGCGGAGATGCTGTTTATATAGCAAAAACAGGTAAAGCGGTTTATGAGATTGAAGATGGCTCCATTACCTCTTGCCCTATCGGCGATAATGCTTGGCGCCTAAGAGCATCGAGCATCAGTGTCGACCAAGACGAAGAACAAGCCACTTTTTATAATCCACGTTTTGAAATCCAAAGTGTTCCCGTCTTTTACTTACCTTACTTAACAGTACCGGTGGGTGATACACGTAAAACCGGTTTCTTGTACCCAACAGTTTCGTATGGTTCAAGCGATGGTTTTGAAGCTGAAATTCCTGTTTATTGGAACTTAGCACCAGACTACGATTTGGAAACTACCTTCAAGTACATGCAAGAGCGTGGCACTCAACTCAACAGTAAATTCAGATATTTAAGCGATTTTGGTTCCGGTAGTATCGAGTCTGAATATTTACCAGACGATCAAAAGTACACTGATCTAGGCGATCGTTGGGGTTTCCAACTAGAACATTCAGGAATATTCCAACAATCTTGGTTATTCGAAATTGATTACTCTAAAGTCAGTGATATTGACTACTTTTCGGACATGAGCTCAAATATCGGTAACCGTGAAGATGGACAACTGCTTCAAGAAGGGCAAGCAACATACCGTTCTCAAAATTGGGATGCGTCTGTACTTGTTCGAGACTTCCAAGTTCTTACCACCAGCAATAACTTGCCTTATCGTCTAATGCCACAACTCGAGTACAATTACTATGCTCCAGAGGTAATGGATTACCTAGATTTTGACTTAATCAGTCATATATCAATGTTCGATACCGACGCATCAGGCAAACCATCAGCCACTCGTGTTCACGTTGAACCTGGTATTACAATCCCAGTAGGTAACACTTGGGGTACTTGGACAACAGAAGCTCGACTACTTGGTACTTACTATCAACAAGACCTTGATGGCGTTGATACCGGCGCAGGCTCTGATTATGAAGGCTTGGAAGAATCAGTAAGTCGAGTTATTCCAGAGTTTAGAAGCCACGCAGGTATCGTTCTTGAACGTGATACAAAAATTGTGGGCAATTACACTCAAACACTCGAACCTCAAGTTCAGTATCTTTACGTACCAGAAGAAGATCAAAGTGACATTGGTCTTTACGATACGACACTACTGCAGACCGATTACTATGGTCTATTTAGAAGCCGTAAATATAGCGGTGTTGATCGTATCGCATCTGCGAATCAAATTAGTTATGGTGCATCATCTCGTTTCTTCGATGATGAGTATAAAGAGCGTTTGAATATTTCTTTTGGTCAGATTTTTTATATCGATAAAGATACAAAACAGACTTTAGACAACGACGACTCTGATAACAAAACTAATTATTCGTCTTGGGCTATAGAAATGGACTTCAACTACGATGATTACCTTTTCTACCATGGCGGTGTGCAATACGACATTGATTCATCTTCGATGCAACTTGCTAACAGTACCATTGAGTACCGTTTTGCCGGCGGCTATATACAAACCAACTACCGCTATGTAACAGAAGAGTACATAAATGAAACTGTAGATTTTGACGTATCATCCATAACTAGAGATGGTATCTCACAAGCAGGCTTACTTGGTGCTTACCAGATTTCGCGGAAGTGGAATGCCAGTGCTCAATATTTCTATGATTTAACCACACAAGAAAATCTAGAATGGTTGGCTAGCTTGAACTATAAATCGGATTGTTGGTATATCGGATTTACGTATAGTAACCAGCTGACAAATAACATTAGTGATCCAAATGTCACGCCTGAATATGAAAATAACTTTGGTGTGAATTTCGGTATTATCGGCTTTGGTACTAACTTAGGCTCTGATTCAGGCGCTGTTGGGGATAGCAGTTCTGATAACTCATTGAGCTACGGTCGCCCATTCTTCTTAAACAACTAATTTTCTTTACTGATAAGAAATCAGTAAATTTAAAGGATTACACATGACATTGTGGAAACGCACATTAATTGCTATTGCAGCGACTTGTACTTTATCAACAAGCTTTGCAGCACCGGTTGAGCTAGACAGCGTAAAAGTTATCGTTAACGAAGGCGTTATCTTACAAAGCGACATCGATGCTTCGATGAAGACACTGCGTGCCAACGCAAAAAAAAGCGGTCAAACACTGCCATCGCAAGATGTGCTCAATGAGCAAGTACTAGAAAAACTGATCATCGATACTATTCAAACTCAAGAAGCAGAACGTATCGGTGTTCGTATTGATGATGCTCGACTTGATCAAGCAATTGAAGGTATCGCTAAAGACAACAACCAAACGGTAGAACAACTTACCGCATCGGTTGCTGAAGAAGGCCTTAGCTACAATGCATTTCGAGAGCAAGTAAGAAAAGAAATTGCGGCAAGTGAGGCTCGCAATGCTCTAGTTCGCCGTCGTATTAACATCCTTCCTGCAGAGGTCGATAACCTAGCGGATATCTTAGCGCAAGAGACTAACGCAACCGTTCAATACAAGATTGGACACATTCAACTTCGCTTCAATGATGACCAAACCAAAGAAGAGTTAGAAGCTCAAGCTACTGAACTGGTTGAAGAACTGAACTCAGGCAAAGATTTCAGCACCATGGCATATACTTACTCTAAGGGTCCTAAAGCGCTGCAAGGTGGTGATTGGGGTTGGATGCGTAAAGAAGAGATGCCAACCATTTTTGCTGACCAGATCAAAATGCAAAATAAAGGCAGCATCATCGGTCCTTTCCGTAGCGGTGTAGGTTTCCACATTCTAAAAATTGAAGATGTGAAAGGCTTAGAAACCGTAGCAGTAACGGAAGTGAATGCTCGTCATATCTTGATTAAGCCAACCGTAATCTTGAGTGACGATGGCGCGAAAGAACAACTTGAAGAGATCACGCGCCGCGTAAACACAGGTGAAGCGAGCTTTGGCGACCTTGCACAGCAATACAGCCAAGATCCAGGTTCTGCAGTACAAGATGGTGAGCTAGGCTACCAAACACCAGATTTGTATGTACCAGAATTCAAACACCAAGTAGAAACGCTACCAGAAGGCAAAATCAGTGCGCCATTCAAAACCGTACACGGTTGGCACATTGTTGAAGTACTAGACCGTCGCGAAGTCGACCGTACCGATTCAGCTTTGAAAAACAAAGCTTACCAAATTCTATTTAACCGTAAATTCAACGAAGAAGCTGGTGCTTGGCTACAAGAAGTAAGAGCAAGTGCCTTTGTTGAGATGGTTGAGGACGACCAAGATGACAACAACTAAACGTATTGTCATAACCGCAGGTGAACCAGCAGGGATAGGCCCAGATTTAACTTTGGCTCTATCTCAAGAAAGTTGGCCTCATCAACTCGTGGTTTGTGCTGATAAAACACTGCTATCCGAGCGAGCTAAAATTCTTGGTATCGAAGTCGATCTTCTGGACTACGATGCAAATGCAGCTAAGCAACCGCAACGCGCTGGCACACTGGTAGTGAAACACGTTCCACTTGCTGAAACGGCAGTTGCAGGTCAACTCAATGAGGCTAATGGTCATTACGTATTAAATACTTTAGAAACCGCAGCAATTGGCTGTATGAATGATGAATTTGATGCTATTGTCACCGGCCCCGTTCACAAGGGTGTAATTAACCGAGCTGGCGTTGCTTTTAGCGGCCATACCGAGTTCTTTGCAGAGAAGTCCAATACACCACTGGTGGTGATGATGTTGGCAACTGAAGGGCTGCGTGTTGCGCTAGTAACAACGCACATCCCACTAGCTTATGTATCTCAAGCTGTGACCGAAGACAGATTAGAGCAAATTATTGCTATTCTAAATAAAGACTTGGTTGAAAAATTTGCTATTGAGAAACCAACTATCTATGTGTGTGGCTTGAATCCACATGCTGGTGAAGATGGTTGTTTAGGGCGTGAAGAGATTGAAACTATCACCCCGACGCTAGAAAAAATTCGCCAAAAAGATGGCATCAATTTAGTTGGCCCATTGCCAGCAGACACCATCTTTAATGAAAAATATTTGCAAGATGCAGATGCTGTTTTAGGTATGTATCACGACCAAGTACTCCCGGTATTGAAATACAAAGGGTTTGGTCGCTCAGTGAACATCACGCTTGGCTTACCGTTTATTCGCACATCAGTCGACCACGGTACCGCCTTAGACTTGGCAGGGAAAGGCCAAGCCGATACAGGGAGCTTTAGAACAGCGCTCACGCACGCCATTGAATTAGTAGAGAAAAAGCAATGAGAAATGATGTCCACTTAGGGCACAAAGCGCGTAAACGTTTTGGTCAAAACTTCCTTAACGATCCATACATTATTGATGGCATCGTATCGAGTATTAACCCACTACCAGGTCAAAACTTGGTAGAGATCGGTCCTGGTCTAGGCGCAATTACTGAGCCTGTGGGTAAGCTTGTCGATAAATTTACTGTTATCGAATTGGATAGAGACCTTGCAGAACGTCTTCGTAACCATCCAGATCTTGCGGACAAGCTAACGATCCGTGAAGGCGATGCGATGAAGTTCGATTTCCAAGAACTGGTTAAGCCAAACAATAAGCTACGCATCTTTGGTAACTTGCCATATAACATCTCTACACCATTGATGTTCCACCTTTTTGAATTCCATAAAGACGTGCAAGACATGCACTTTATGCTTCAAAAAGAAGTGGTTAACCGTCTAGCTGCTGGCCCTGGCAGTAAAGCTTACGGTCGTCTTACTGTAATGGCTCAATACTACTGTAAAGTAACGCCTGTGTTAGAAGTTCCACCAACGGCCTTCGTTCCGCCACCGAAAGTAGACTCAGCAGTCGTGCGCCTACAGCCATACGAAGTGCTGCCTTATCCGGCAAAAGATCTGAAATGGCTAGATCGCGTATGTCGTGAAGGCTTTAACCAACGTCGTAAAACAGTTCGTAACTGCTACAAGAGCTTAATCGATAAGGAAGTGCTTGAAGAGCTAGGTATCAACCCAAGCATGCGTCCTGAGAACTTAACGCTCGAGCAGTTTGTCGACATGGCAAACTGGTTGTACGACAGTCATAACGCTGACAAATAAATAAAAAAGGCTCCTACACTTCGGTTAGGAGCCTTTTTTATGTAATACTTTAATTACATTAAGTATATCAACAACAAAAGGTGCGAATATGGATATATCTACGCCTTGTATCAAATGCCAGGTTCACTCTAAGTACATAGAAGAACAATCTGAGCCAACGAAGAATCGTTATGTCTTCGCCTACATTATTACCATCAAAAATCTAAGTAAAACAACGGTGCAACTTATGTCTCGCCGCTGGTTAATTACCGACTCTAACGGCAAGCAGCTCACCATTGAGGGTGATGGTGTAGTTGGCCAACAACCCGTGATTGAAGCCAACGACGAGTACACCTACACAAGTGGTACGGTCATCGAAACCCCTGTTGGCGTTATGCAAGGTCACTATGTGATGACCGATAACAAGGGCATTGATTTTATTACCGAAGTTGACCCATTCAGACTCGCAATCCCTAATATTCTTAATTAGCCGTACATCCGTATCTACAGGAAATTATTGTGTCGAATTATATTGTCGGAGACATCCAAGGGTGCTTCGACGAACTTCAATTACTGCTTGAAAAAATTAACTTTGATAAACACCAAGATACTTTATGGGTCGCTGGAGACTTAGTTGCTCGAGGCCCTAAATCATTGGAGACGCTACGCTTTATTCGTAGCCTTGGTGACGCAGCTAAGGTTGTATTAGGCAACCACGACTTACATCTTTTGGCGGTGTCCTTAGGGCTATTTCCAGCGAAACCAAAAGATAAGACTCTAGCGATTCTTGATGCTGAAGATCGTGAACTGCTACTCGAATGGTTAAGACAACAGCCTTTGCTGCAGGAACATCCAGAGTTCGTGATGTGCCATGCGGGTATCTCGCCGCAGTGGAACCTAGAAAGAGCACGCATTGAAAATCGAGAGATCGTATCCTTGCTGAAGTCGGACAGATGGCAATGGCTAATCGAAAACATGTACAGCAACACGCCTGATTTATGGCATCAAGATTTACATGATATTGAGCGCTATCGCTATGCGATCAATAGCCTGACAAGAATGCGCTTCTGTTTTGAAGATGGCCGACTCGACATGGCATGTAAGCTACCACCGAATGAAATTACCGATGAACCATTAGTGCCGTGGTTTGACCTTCCTCAACGCATAAAGCTTGATAAAACCGTTGTTTTTGGACACTGGGCTGCGCTTGAAGGCTATAACGGAAAAGACGTAATTGGACTCGATACTGGGTGCGTCTGGGGAGGAGAATTAACGATTCTTCGCTGGGAAGACAAACAGTTTTTCACTCAGAAAGCGCTATAAAAATACGAGATACGAGATACGAGATACGAGATACGAGATACGAGATACGAGAAGCTTGCGCTACTGGTGCAGTAACGCAAGCATTTTTCAGAGACTAGCTATTGATAGCCACAGTTAACGCTCGAGAATCACAAACTCCATGTTGTGTTTGTTTTTCTCGTCAGCTTGATAGCTCTCGTTAAAGCTCTGCTTCCAACCTTCACCCCAGTCAGGAAATTGTGTATCTCCATCGACGGCGAAATCGATGTAAGTCAGATACAACTTGTCCGCTTTAGGTAAGCAGCTCTCATAAATAGAGCCGCCACCAATGATCATCACCTCTTCAACATCACTGAGTAGCTCTAGAGCCTGTTCAATAGAAGTTACCGTCGTTACACCTTCAATCTTTAAACTCTCATCACGGCTGATTACGACATTCAACCGACCCGGCAAAGGGCGTCCAATAGAATCGTAGGTCTTACGTCCCATCACGACTGGTTTACCCATAGTCGAGCGTTTAAACCATGCAAAATCCGCAGGTAAATGCCAAGGCATCTGATTGTCTTTACCAATTATACGGTTGTTTGCCATTGCCGCTATCATGCTGATGATCATAAATCGAAAGTCCTGTCCCTAAAAAGAAAATTAACGCTAAACGATAGGTCTACGGCGATAGAATAACAGCCCTGGCACAGCTAAGCCAACCGCCAACCCTGCGATAATGAACATCGATTTTAAAAAGTTCTCCATCAACATTGCCAACAACTCAGGCGTGTAGCCTGCCCTGTTAATCTCCACCATCGCAATCATCGCCTTGAAGGCGAACACACCTGGCACCATAGGAATTAGAGCTGCAACCGTAAACACCTTCGGATGTGCTAACAGTTTATGTGACCAATGAACCCCTATCATACCAACCACGGTTGCGGCGAAGAACGTCGCCCATTCGATTGGAATACCAAAGTGCATCATCAGATACCGGCTACCATGACCGATAGAACCACCGAGTGCACAATAAATTAAAGCTCGTTGCGGAACGTTAAACACCAATGCAAACCCAACCGCAGGAATAGCGGCGAAAAACATATCGTTGAGCAGACCTAAAAACAGTTCGAAAATACTCATTAGCTTGCCCACCCCCAAACATCTGATAGACTCATCGCCGCGACAATGCCCAAGCTCGTCGCCAGAGTTAATAAGCTGGCCATGGTAAAGCGCGCTAACCCCATATTAATATGGCCTTTAAGCATATCAGCGACGGAGTTAATCAGAGGAAAACCAGGTACTAACATTAATACAGATGAAGCCATCACGATCGTGGGTTGGCCGCCAATATTGTAAAGTACGGCTTGAGCTGAAATGGTCGTGGTAACGAATGCTGTGATAGCAAAGTTTAATAGCGGATTGAAATGGCGGTGCCCAATCTCTTGCCTGACGATCATACCGCAAGCTGAAGCAATAAAAGTCATCATGAAGACTTGCCAGTCTCCGCCCGCAAGGTGGCTAAAAGAGGCGCACGACAACCCTATCATCACAACCACTAACCAACGGTTGTAGCGCTCGGGGCTGATGTTTTGAATCTTTTTATACGCCAAATCATAATCGAGAATTCCCTTCTCCATCATGATGCAAATGCGTTGAATGTCGGTGATAACCTGCATGTTAATGCCACGATCAGCACAACTTCGAGTAGTGGTAATACAGTGATCATCCATTACGGTAGTTACAACAAGCGCATTGGCTGACAGTGCGACTTCAACCTCATTCACCCCACAAGCAATACCGATGCGACGCATGATATCGCCGACCAGTGTGCTCTCTGCCCCGTGCGCCAATAACATTTGTCCTGATTGAGCGACGAGTCTTGAGATCGCTCTTTGCTTTGATGCCATGATTTCCTTCCCATAGGCGTTAATTATCTAAAGATAAATTTTGCATAAAAAACAGTAAGACGTCATGATTTAGATACAAAAAAACCGCAATTTTCATTGCGGTTTAATAAAACTATCAGTGTACTTGTAAGAAGCGACCGATGCGTTATGAGAAACTAAGAGGATTAGTCACGAACATAGATAACATGGCCGTCATCCTCTTCGTCATCCCAATCGTCCCAATCGTCGTCATCTTCAGTAACGACATTCTTACCGCTCATCGCATCTTTATGGTAGTCATCCCACATAAAGTCTACTTTTTCTTCTTCTTCAACTTCTACAACTTCACGAGGTAGGTTTTCCATAAACTCACCTAGTTTGAAGCAAAGATCTTTGGTGCCGATTTTATTCACAGCAGAGATCTTGAAGTACTCGCCTTCCCAGCCCAAAGCATCGATGATTTCTTGAATCTTTTCGTCTGCTTCGTCTTCTGGCATTAGGTCAACTTTATTGAACACTAACCAGCGAGGTTTTTGTGAAACTTTTTCACTGTATTGCTCAAGCTCATCGATGATCGTTAGTGCATTCTGAATAGGATCAGATTGATCGATCGGCATAATGTCGATCATATGCAGAAGAACACGACAACGCTCAAGGTGCTTAAGGAATCGGATACCAAGGCCAGCGCCATCAGCTGCGCCTTCGATTAGTCCTGGGATATCGGCAACAACGAAGCTCTTTTCAGGGACAACACTTACCACACCCAAGCTTGGGATCAAAGTAGTGAACGGGTAATCAGCCACTTTTGGTTTCGCAGCAGATACTGAACGAATAAAAGTAGATTTACCTGCGTTTGGTAGGCCAAGCATACCAACGTCAGCTAATAGAAGAAGCTCTAAACGCAGTTCACGAACTTCGCCTTTAGTACCCATTGTCTTTTGACGAGGAGCGCGGTTAACAGACGATTTAAAACGCGTGTTACCAAGACCGTGCCAACCACCTTTACCAACCATTACTTTCTTGCCGTGTTCAGCAACTTCAGCAACGATTTCGTTGGTGTGGATATCAACTGCACGCGTACCAACTGGTACTTTCAGCGTAATGTCTTTACCACGTTTACCAGTACAGTTACCGCCGCGACCATTCTCGCCACGCTCTGCATTGTAAAAACGTTGGAAACGGTAATCGATCAGTGTGTTTAAGTTCTCATCCGCTTGGATGTAAACATCACCGCCGTCACCACCGTCGCCGCCATCAGGACCACCTTTAGCGACGAATTTTTCGCGCCAAAAGCTAACTGTACCATTACCGCCATCACCGGCTTCTATTTTTACTACCGCTTCATCAACGAATTTCATTTTTTAACTCCGCACTTACGTTGCGTTACCACTCATCAAGGAGTGATATAAATTCTAGCAGATCCGTGTTTAGATCGATCACCTAAGATCTAGGCCGACCTGCAACCAAGGAACAAATAAGGAGAGGTTCTTTGCTTCTTATTTCTTAAAAACAAACGGCTTCTTAAAAACTAATCTGTTTATCAAAAAATAAAACGGCTTCTCAAAACCAAAACAAGAGCGTCTGCTTTTTTATTCTTGCTATAAATAAAAAACCCTGCCGAATCGGCAGGGCTTTTGAATTCAGCTTGAAAGCTAATAAAATAATCTAGTTAAAGATTAAATTACTCAGCTTCGATGCTTACAAACTTACGGTTTTTAGGACCTTTAACAGCAAATTTCACTTTACCTTCAGTAAGAGCGAAAAGAGTGTGGTCTTTACCGATGCCAACGTTTGTGCCAGCGTGGAACTTAGTACCACGTTGACGAACGATGATGTTACCTGCAAGAACAGATTCACCACCAAAACGCTTAACACCAAGACGTTTGCTTTCTGAATCGCGGCCGTTATTAGTAGAACCGCCAGCTTTTTTATGTGCCATTGTTAAACTCTCCTAATACTTAAGCGTTAATGCCAGTGATTTTCACTTCAGTGAACCACTGACGGTGACCAGCTTGCTTACGCGAGTGCTTACGACGACGGAACTTAACGATTTTTACTTTATCGCCACGACCGTGTTGTACTACTTCTGCAGTAACCTTGCCACCTTCAACAAGAGGTGCACCAACAGCGATTTCTTCGCCGTTAGCAACAAGAAGAACTTTATCAAATTCAACAGTTGCACCAGTTTCAACGTCTAATTTCTCTAAACGAAGTGTTTGACCTTCGCTTACTCGGTGTTGTTTGCCACCAGATTGGAAAACAGCGTACATATTTTACTCCGCTTTTTCCGCACAGCCTATGGTTGTTAATTGTACAACTCGGGTGTGCGCTAAACTAATCAATAGGGCGCAGATTCTACGGGAATCATGGCGCTATGACAAGCCATATTTTTAAAAAATTGGCGAAAACCTGTTCGCCAAAGAAAAGTGCGGCAATCATGCCCTTTAGCGATGTATTAATCAACGTTTTTTAGTGTATTATTCAACAATTAAATACAACGTATAAGCCTTACAGGGTCTAACTTCAGCCGGATGAACAATGGATTTTAAAGCTATCCAAACGCTTACTGCCAATGATATGGCAAAAGTGAATGAAACAATTCAAGCCCAACTTAATTCTGACGTAAGTTTAATCAACCAGCTTGGTTTTTATATCGTTAGCGGTGGTGGCAAACGCCTACGCCCTTTGCTTGCTCTTTTATCTGCTCGCGCACTTGGTTATCAAGGTGAAGCTCATATCACCTCTGCAGCCTTTATCGAGTTTATTCACACCGCAACCCTGCTTCACGACGATGTTGTCGATGAATCAGACATGAGACGCGGTAAAGCGACGGCCAATGCCGCTTTTGGTAATGCCGCTAGCGTTTTGGTGGGTGACTTTATCTACACACGCTCATTCCAAATGATGACAACGCTAGGATCTTTAAAGATCCTTGAGCTAATGAGTGAAGCGGTAAACGTGATTGCCGAGGGTGAAGTTCAACAATTAATGAACTGCAATAACCCAGACACCACAGAAGAAAGCTACATGCAGGTGATCTACTCTAAGACTGCTCGTTTGTTCGAAGCTGCGACCCAAATCGGTGCGATTCTTACTGAGTCATCACCAGAGATCGAAACAGCAATGCAGAACTATGGTAAATACCTAGGCACCGCTTTCCAACTGATTGACGATGTGATGGATTACACTGCAGATGGTAAAGAGATGGGTAAAAACGTTGGTGACGATCTAGCCGAAGGCAAACCAACACTGCCTCTACTTTACGCAATGCATAATGGCTCTCCTGAACAAGCAAGCATGATTCGTGAAGCGATTGAGAAAGCGAACGGCATGGAACGTCTTGACGATATTATGGCTGTAATGAAAGAGACAGGCTCTTTAGAGTACACAACAAATAAAGCCTACGAAGAGGCCGATAAAGCCATCGCTGAGCTTTCTGTACTTCCTGACTCAGAATATAAGCAAGCGCTAACCACGCTCGCACACTTAGCTGTTAAACGCAGTAAGTAAGCAGGTTAATAGACAACTCGCTTCTAGCTTCTAGCTTCTATATAAATAACAAAAAGAGCCTCAGGGCTCTTTTTTTTGGTTTTCAACAAATATTTGTAGGTGAGCCAAATTCAATATCGACTGGCTTCTAATGATAACGGCAGTTGTGCTTCAATCTCTTCAAGCTCTTCCATTGGCACCGCGTACTGCTCATGCCCGTTGTAAGTCTCTACTAGCGCGTACTGCTCTTGCTCATCAATTACCAATACTTTTCCTAAGTGCCCCAAATATTCGACATTCATACCCTTCTGAACAGTAGCCATAACATTTACCTTCACATTAATTGTAAAGCTAAATACGAGTAGCTTGAACTTCAGGATCAAAAAAGCCGATCATAATGACCGGCCCTTATTAATTAGCTTAAGTCTGAGTTAAATAGCGTTTCGCTTATTTAGCGAATTCAACACCAATCTCGATGTCACCATTTAGCGTTTCAAGCATGCTATCTAAAGCGTTACGTTCGAAGTCACTTAGCTCACCGTAGCTAAGGATCGCTTCAGCGCCCTCTTTACCTAGTTTAACTGGCTGTGCGAAGAATGGAGCGTGCTCGCCTTCACCTTCAACGTATGCACATTCAATCACGTTTTCTTCACCTTGAAGTGCTTTAACTAGTGCAAGACCGAAACGACAAGCCGCTTGACCCATAGACAGTGTCGCACTGCCGCCGCCAGCTTTAGCTTCTACTACTTCAGTACCTGCATTTTGGATGCGAGTCGTTAGCGCTGCAATTTCTTCATCAGTGAACTCAACGCCTTCAACTTGAGAAAGTAGAGGAAGAATCGTTACGCCTGAGTGACCACCGATAACAGGAACACGGATGTCGCCTGGATCTTTGTCTTTTAGTTCAGCAACGAACGTTTCAGAACGAATCACATCAAGAGTCGTAATACCGAATAGACGACGCTTGTCGTAAACGCCCGCTTTCTTCAGTACTTCAGCCGCGATTGGCACTGTTGTGTTTACTGGGTTAGTAATGATACCAACACAAGCAGTCGGACAAGTAACTGCGATTTTCTCTGCAAGAGACTTAACAATGCCAGCGTTCACATTGAAAAGATCCGCACGATCCATACCAGGCTTACGAGCAACACCCGCTGAAATAAGTACAACATCCGCACCTTCTAGTGCTGGTGTTGGATCTTCACCCGCGTAACCTTTGATCGAAACAGGCGTTGGGATATGGCTAAGATCGGCAGCAACACCCGGTGTTACCGGAGCGATGTCGTAAAGTGCAAGATCTGAACCAGCAGGTAGGCGGTTCTTAAGTAGTAGGGCTAGGGCTTGACCGATGCCACCAGCGGCACCAATAACAGCTACTTTCATTGTTATTCTCCTTGAGAGCTTTCTCTTATAGATTCTTTGTAGGGTAATTCTTGAGCTAAATCTAAGTTAAAAAACTATATTAATCACAAAGTGATTACAATCAATTAACGCTAGCTTTGCGACTTCGCGCAAGTCAATAAAACCGTGCTACACAGCAAGTTCGCATTATGGCGATAATCGACTGAAATAACAAAATAAGTCGTCGCAAATAACACATTATTCTATTAAATATTTACAGTGATATGACTAACAAATTACAGGGATGTTTTGGCTAAAATTGAATATGTATGCGAGAATATGCAAACATCTTTGTTAATGAATAAGAATGACATATGCGCAATACAGAAAAGCAAGACAACTTAGTTCGTGCATTTAAAGCCTTACTAAAAGAAGAACGTTTTGGCTCACAAGGCGAAATTGTTGATGCTCTAAAACACGAAGGTTTTGAAAGCATCAACCAGTCTAAAGTCTCGCGTATGTTAACCAAGTTTGGTGCCGTTCGAACTCGTAACGCAAAAATGGAGATGGTTTACTGTCTTCCTGCTGAGCTAGGTGTTCCGACCGTTTCTAGCTCTCTAAGAGAATTAGTACTAGATATTGACCACAACAATGCATTGGTGGTGATACACACAGGTCCTGGTGCGGCGCAGCTGATTGCTCGTTTATTAGACTCACTAGGTAAGTCGGAAGGTATACTGGGCGTAGTCGCAGGTGATGATACTATCTTCATTACCCCAACGTTATCGGTTACCACTAAGCAACTGTTTGATTCAGTGTGTGAACTGTTTGAATACGCAGGATAATTGATCGCTGTTTCATAACTATCAGCCTTATTAATGGATCACGAGTATCTATTTGCTTCGTGATCCAAATCACATCCTAGAATATCCATACCTCCCTTCCAAAATCACACTAAACCATTGATTTTAAAAAACTCAGTAGCAAATCAAACACGAGATCAAGACATCATTTGTTAGATTTTTTAGCTATATCTTTTAACATTTGAGTAATTTTCTGCCAATTTTTGATATTATTCAGCCACTTTTTCATCACATGGATTGAAAAAGGTGCCGTTTCCAAATAGGAAACTCCTGAAGCAACTACACTTGTTTCAGGGTTAATAATGAATAAAGGAAGGGAAATTCATGGCATTTACCAAACTTATTAAAGTTGGTGCTATTGCAGCTGCTGTAATGGGCGCTGGCGCTGTTAACGCTCAAGAGTTCATCACGATTGGTACTGGTTCAGTTACGGGTGTTTACTACCCAACTGGTGGTGCGATTTGTAAGCTAGTGAACAAGGGCCGCAAAGACCACAACATTCGTTGTTCTGTAGAGTCTACTGGTGGTTCAATCTACAACGTTAACACCATCCGTGCTGGTGAACTAGATTTCGGTGTTGTTCAATCGGACTGGCAATACCACGGCTACAACGGTACAAGTAAGTTCAAAGATCAGGGCGAATACAAGAAACTTCGCGCGATGTTCTCTCTACATACAGAACCGTTCAACATCATCGCTCGTACTGATGCTGGCATCAACAATGTGTCTGACCTAGCAGGTAAGCGTGTAAACATTGGTAACCCAGGTTCTGGTGACCGTGCAACGATGGGTGTTGTAATGGACGCTATGGGCTGGACTAACGACAGCTTCAAGCTTGCTTCTGAACTTAAAGGTTCTGAGCGTTCACAAGCACTTTGTGATAACAAGATTGATGCATTCATCTACATGGTTGGTCACCCGAACGGATCAATCAAAGAAGCAACAACGTCTTGTGATGCAAAACTGGTTTCAGCAACAGGTCCACAGATCGACAAGATCGTAGCTGAAAACCCATACTACGCTTACAGCACAGTTCCTGCTGGTATGTACCGTGGTACTGACGCTGACGTAAACAGCTTCGGTGTTGCAGCTACTATGGTAACAACTTCAGACGTTTCTGAAGAAGTTGCATACAACGTTGCTAAGGCAGTATTTGAAAACTTTGACACTTTCAAACGCCTACACCCAGCATTTGCTAACCTGAAAAAAGAAGACATGGTTAAAGCGGGTATCTCTATCCCTCTTCACCCAGGCGCAGCAAAATACTACAAAGAAGTGGGCCTTCTAAAGTAACTCTACTTTAAGCCTACTACACCAATAAGGAGGCTAGCCCTCCTTATTGGCTTTTCACGTTTTATAAAAATAATTTAAGTGAAAAGAACAGCCCTTTAAGTTTCTCCAATTTGGAGGACTTACCTTCGTATCAAGCCTAAGACAAAGACGAACAAAAAACGCATTTCCCTATCCATTCACTACACTAGATAGGAAATAAATAACGTTTGGTTGTTCGTAAGAAAAGGCAGACCATCAATAATAAGGATAAAGTACATGACGCAGACAACATCACCGTCTCCAGATGTGCAAGAAATGGTGGCACAATCAGATACTGGTGCGCGTAGCCCTCGTGGTATCCAAGGCCGTATTTTATGGTTTGTGCCTCTATGTTGGTCACTGTTCCAACTTTGGTATGCATCTCCGCTGCCGTTCATTTTTAACTTCGCAATTTTAAACGACACTGAAGCTCGAGCAATTCACCTTACGTTTGCTATTTTCCTAGCCTTTACCGCTTATCCAGCCATGAAGAATTCGCCTAGGGATCGCATCCCCGCAGTCGATTGGATATTAGCGCTTGTAGGTAGCTTTTCAGCTTCTTATATCTATATTTTCTATACTGAACTCGCTGAGCGATCGGGCGCACCAACAACATTCGATATTGTTGCGGCTGTATTCGGTATGGTTTTACTGCTTGAAGCAACACGACGCGCTTTGGGTCCACCTCTTATGGTTGTGGCAGCAGTATTCCTACTTTATACCTTTGGCGGCCCTCACATGCCGGACGTTATTGCCCACAAAGGTGCGAGCCTGAACAAGGCAATGTCGCATCTGTGGCTAACAACTGAAGGTGTATTCGGTGTGGCACTTGGCGTATCAACGTCATTCGTATTCTTGTTTGTACTGTTTGGTGCAATGCTAGAACGTGCTGGCGCCGGTGCTTACTTTATTAAAGTTGCATTCTCACTGCTTGGTCACATGAAAGGCGGCCCAGCGAAAGCAGCCGTTGTCGCATCAGGTCTGTCTGGTTTGGTATCAGGTTCATCTATCGCGAACGTGGTAACCACGGGTACCTTTACTATCCCGCTAATGAAGCGTGTTGGTTTCCCGGGCACTAAAGCAGGCGCAGTAGAAGTCGCGGCTTCAACCAATGGTCAATTAACACCACCTATCATGGGTGCAGCAGCCTTCTTGATGGTTGAGTATGTGGGCATTTCGTATGTAGAAGTAATCAAAGCCGCGCTACTGCCCGCTCTGATCTCTTACATCGCTCTGATTTACATTGTTCATCTAGAAGCATGTAAAGCAGGTATGACTGGCCTACCTCGTCGCCACACACCAACTATCGTACAAAGCTTACTGTCTTTCACGGGTACCATTTTAGGTCTGTGTGTTATCAGTGCCGCAGTTTACTACGGTGTCGGTTGGACAAAAGATGTCTTTGGCGATGCTGCAACACCAATCGTAACGGTGGCTCTATTAGTCGCTTATGTCGCTCTGGTTCGTGTATCAGCAAAATACGCATCTGAAGGCGGCATGGAAATCGATGCGGATCTCAAAGAAGTTCCGGATCCAGGTCCAACAATTAAGTCTGGCCTGCACTTCCTATTGCCTATCGTGGTGCTTGTTTGGTGTTTAACAGTTGAACGTTTCTCTCCAGGTCTGTCGGCATTCTGGGCGACCGTGTTCATGATCTTCATTCTGATCACTCAGCGTCCGTTAATGACTCTGATGAACAAATCAGACGATCTTGCAGAGCAAACTAAAGCTGGCTTCGTTGATCTCGCAGAGAGCTTGGTTTCAGGCGCACGTAACATGATTGGTATCGGTGTCGCGACAGCGGCTGCAGGTACGGTTGTAGGCGTGGTGACTCTAACGGGTATCGGTCTAGTAATGACGGACTTCGTTGAGTTTATCTCAGGCGGTAGCATCATTCTTATGTTGCTATTCACTGCAGTAATCAGCTTGATCTTAGGTATGGGCTTGCCAACAACGGCGAACTACATCGTTGTATCAACGCTGATGGCTCCGGTAATCGTGACCCTAGGCGCTGCGCACGGCTTGATCATTCCATTGATTGCGGTTCACTTATTCGTGTTCTACTTCGGTATTCTTGCAGATGACACACCTCCGGTAGGTCTAGCAGCCTTTGCGGCCGCCGCGATTGCGAAATCAGACCCAATTCGTACAGGTATTCAAGGTTTCACCTACGATATCCGGACCGCGATCTTGCCGTTCATGTTCATCTTCAATACCCAACTACTGTTGATGGGCATTGATTCTTGGTGGCACTTAGCACTAACGATTTTCTCTTCTGTTACTGCGGTACTTATCTTTGCAGCAGCAACTCAAGGTTGGTGGTTCACCAAGAACAAGTGGTGGGAAACGGTGCTGCTTATTGCATTAACCTTCACTTTCTTCCGCCCTGGCTTCTGGTGGGACATGATTTATCCAGAGAAAGTTCTTTCACCTGGAGTTGAGATCGCTCAAATCACAGAAAACCTATCTGTGGGACAATCACTTGAATTGAGAGTAGGTGGCGAAAACTTAGAAGGTGACTATTCTGAAAAGACAGTTCGCCTGCCGTTTGAAGATTCTGCGACCTCAAGTGAAGATCGCATTGCCTCTATGGGTCTAATGCTGACTGAATCAGAAGGCAAGATGATTGTTGATATGGTTGAGTTCGGTAGCCCAGCAGAAGCGGCTGGTATTGATTTCGATTGGGAAATCAAATCCGTTATCCAAGATGCAGATCGACCAATGAAAGAGTGGGTATTCTTACCAGCTCTGATCATTTTGATTGGTTTAGCGATGAACCAAAGAAGACGTGCTCGTAAGGATGAGATTAGCGCGTAATGGATAAGGCTGAGTAGTGCTTAGCGCTATTTGGCTTTATTACATGGAAAGGATAATTACAGTGCTAAGTGAAAGCTTAGCGCTGATTAAAAAGAGACGAATACATGTATAAACAAATCCTTGTTCCTGTTGATCTTAATGACAAAGGCTTTTCTGATAAGGCAGTCGAACTGGCGGTATGGCACGCAAAACACAGCAATGCTGAAATCCACATTCTGAACGTACTACCAGGCATTCACATGTCGATGGTGGCGTCTTACTTCCCGAAAGATGCAGCGAACCAAATGAAGCTTGATGTTAAAAATCAGCTGAAAGAGTTTGCTGACAAGCACATTGACGATGAAGTGGTGTATAAAGTTCACGTTGCCGAAGGCAAGACTTACACAACGATTCTAGATTACGCAGAAAAGCTTGGCGCCGACCTTATCGTGATGCCTAGCCATAAGCGTTCAAAAATCGACAAAGTGGTACTTGGCTCGGTTGCAAGCAAAGTAGTACAGAACTCACCAATCAATGTATTGGTGGTTAAACCGCAAGGTTAAGTCATTTAATCGACACACAATCTAAAAAGGTTGGCCTACAGGCCAACCTTTTTTGTTTTAATTCATGCTACATAGCTTTAGAGTCAATTCACTATGTTTTGCGGGCGACCCGCAATAAAGCCTTCAATATTATCGATTAAGATATCAGACAGTTTTTGAATCGAGCTGTCGCTGCCCCACGCCACATGTGGAGTGAGTAATAAGTTCGGTAAGTGGCTATTAGCCAATAGTGGATTTGAGTTGTCGGCTGGCTCTTGTGTAAACACATCCATACCTGCGCCTGCAATCTCATGTTTTTTCAAAGCCTCAACTAGGGCTTGTTCATCTACTAGACCTCCGCGCCCGGCATTAATTAATACCGCGCTCGATTTCATCATTGTGAGCTCTCGCTCTGAAATCAGATTTTGGGTCGCATCAGTCAATGGGCAATGTAGACTGATCGCATCCGCTTGCTTCAATACCGTATCAAAAGGTAGATACCCTTCTCGACAAGACTCTGCTCCTTTTCGCTCGGCAAACATCACCTTCATACCAATCGCTTTGGCTAACATTGCGGTGGCTTGACCTAAGCTGCCACTCCCCATCAACCCCAGTGTGCTGCCAGCCACATCTTGAATCGGATGAGTAAAGAAGCAGAACTGCTTGTCCTTTTGCCACTCGCCCGCCTCAATGTCTTTATGATAACCAACAAGGTTTCGTTTAAGTGCAAACAGCATTGCGATGACATGTTCAGGAACCGATTGAATCGCATAGCCTTGCACGTTTGTCACTGCAATGTTTTTAGATTTGCAGTATTCCACATCGACATTATTAACACCGGTCGCTGAAACCGCGATCAACTTGAGTTTTTTCGCACGAGCGAGATTCGACTCATTGAGCACTACCTTGTTAGTGATCACCACATCAGCTTCTTCAACTCGCTCTGATACTTGCTCAGGAGCTGTGAAATCATACTCTACCCATTCATGCTCAAAGCTCAGAGGCTTTAAATGAATTTGAGATGGGATAGTCGCTCTATCGAGAAACACAACATTCAGCGTTGGCATTCTTCTTCCTTGGTTAGATCTATGAATCAGTCCATTCTAAGCTTTTAGCTTACTGTAGTCTGGAAGCTCAAGCGCAATTTCAAAGTGCTGTTCGATTTGTGGGGATGCTTGAAGATAAAACTCACACGGAACAAAGGCTTTGAATAACTGATCATTGGCCGGGTGATAAAAACTGAGTTCACACGCGTGCAGAGCTAACCTCTCGCTATAGATAAATGCATCTGGCGTTGCATAAAACTCATCACCCACAATAGGATTCCCCACCTCCATGCAGTGCACGCGTAACTGATGGGAACGACCCGTAATAGGAAGTAACTTCAACAGTGTGGTTTGAGGCTCTTGTTGTTCGACGATATAACGAGTCTGAGAGGGTTTTCCATCCTCGAAGCACACTTTTTGTCTCGGTCGATTTGGCCAATCACAAATGAGTGGCAGATCAATCAAACCTTCTGCTTTTTCCAATCGGCCCCATACTCGCGCGTAATAGAGTTTGTGTGTCAGTCGATATTGAAACTGCTTCTTCAAATGACGCTCAGCTTGTTTGTGTTTAGCGAGCAGCATCAAGCCTGATGTCGACATATCCAAGCGATGCACCACCTGAATATCTGAAAAATCCACGACTAGGCGACTCCACATACTGTCGTAATGCTCTGGTAACCTCCCAGGAACTGAAAGTAAGCCAGCAGGTTTATTCACCACAAGAATATCGTCATCTTGATACACAATATCAATCCAGGGGTCACGCGGTGGTGCGTAATGTTCTAACGCCATTCTAGCCTCTAGTTACTGTTAAATAATAATTTATGGTCAAGTTGTTTATTAAAAAATACAATTAAAGTCTTTTTTGTACATAAAAGTTGACGACCTTACAAAACATGGTATTGATAGGGGAACGGAAAATAAGAAGTCAGCATCAAAGGAAAAATGATGGAAAGTACGGTTAAAACTACAACAACAAAAGCACAAACCTCTGCTCCCCTATCAACGTTAATTCGGTCTCTTGGCCCAGGTATTATGATGGCAGCAGCTGCTGTGGGAGGTTCACATTTAGTTGCATCCACTAAAGCTGGTGCGATATATGGCTGGCAACTTGCCGCTCTTATTATCCTCGTGAACCTGTTTAAGTACCCGTTCTTTAAAGCCGGCATCCAATATACATTGGGAACGGGTCAAAGCTTGGTGGAAGGTTACTCTAACTTAGGTCGCCCTTACCTTGTGATCTTTTCTATTTTGAGTGCTATTTCAGCCGTTGTGAATACCGCAGCCTTACTGTTATTCAGTGCAAGCTTACTTAGCTACTTTGTTCCTTTTGATTTGGCCACCAGCACATTGTGTATGATCGTTTTAGCGACATGCTTAATCATTCTATTCGCCGGCCATTATCGCGCTCTCGACACGCTATCTAAATCGATCATGGCGATACTGACCATCACAACCTTAGCTGCAGTCGCCATTGCGATTGGCTCTCCCGTTGAACCTGATGCGGCTTTTGTTCCACCGTCGCCTTGGTCATTGGCTGCTATCGGCTTTATCGTGGTAACCATGGGTTGGATGCCAGCTCCTATCGAGATCTCAAGCATCACTTCTATGTGGCTAAAAAGCCAAAAAGAGAAACAAGAAGTGACCGCTCAATCAGCACTGTTCGATTTCAATGTCGGCTACATTGGTACGGCGCTGCTTGCTTTAGTATTCGTTGCTTTAGGTGCGCTAGTCCTTCACGGTTCAGGTGTTGAACTGTCTCGCTCTGGTGTTGGCTTCACTCATCAATTGGTGGGTATCTACGCTTCGACGATTGGTGAATGGTCTCGTCCATTAATCGCTCTGATCGCATTCTTCTGTATCTTTGGCAGCACCATTACCGTTATCGATGGTTATTCACGCGTGCTTGCTGAATCACAACGTCTATTGCTTAAAAAAGAAAGCAGCCCAAAAATGCTACAGGGTTGGATCGTCATCGTCTCTCTCGCAGCACTCTCCATCGTGATGTTCTTCAGTGCTGCTTTAATGCCTATGCTTGATTTCGCGATGGTACTTGCTTTTGCAACTACGCCATTCTTCGCATTGCTTAACTTCATCTTAGTCAGTAAAACAAAGCTTCCAAAAGCGCTCGCGATTGGCACTAAGCTAAAATGGTTGTCTGTCGCAGGTCTTATTTACCTATTTGGTTTCCTAGCCGTATTTGTTTGGTGGAAATGGTTAATGTAATTTCTTTGCCATTGCACGTTTCAACAATCAAAACACCTTTCAAACGCTAGATAAAAAGAAGGCCTTCATCATGAAGGCCTTCTTTTGTTAAAGCATTTACTAATTCAAAACTAGTTGTGAGAAACCACTATCAAACGTAGTGAATCTAATTGAACCTGAGCTTTGCTGATGTAACCTGTCAGTTCATTGATTTGAGCTTCGATAACCTCTAGCTCTTCATCACGAATATTAGGGTTCACGGCTTTAAGCGCTTGTAGACGCTCTAATTCACCGTTCAGGTTAGTCTGCATATCTCGTTGAGCCTGTTCACGCACTTCTTCCACTTTAGGAAGTACGTGCGTCTCACCCGCTTCAATTAGCTTGTGAATCTCACCTTGTACCGAGTTAACTAGCTTGCTCGCTAGGTGACGGTTTACAGGGCTTAATTGACGGTTAAAGCTGTCGAACTCAACCTGAGCTGATAAGTCATTACCACGGCCATCCATCATCAAACGAATTGGCGTCTTAGGCAAGAACTGGCTGATACCGGTGCGTTTCGGCGCTTGCGCATCCACAAGGTAAACCAGCTCAAGCAGGATAGTACCCACTGGCAGCGCTTTGTTTTTCAGTAGTGATACCGCTGATGCACCAACACCTTCACTCAGTAGCAGATCGATACCGCCCTGAATCATTGGGTGTTCCCAGCTAATGAAGTTCATGTCTTCACGAGAAAGCGCAGTATCACGATCAAACGTGATGGTTGCGCCTTCGTATGGTAAGCCTGGGTAGCTTGGCACCATCATGTGCTCAGACGGCGTTACAACCAGAGCATTCTCACCCTTGTCGTCTTGGTTCAAGCCAATCGTATCGAACAGGCTTAGTGCAAACGTTACTAGGTTAGTGTCGCCGTCAGTCGAGGCAATCTTCTCTGCAATTTCATGCGCTTTGTCGCCGCCGTTTGAGTGCATTTCTAATAGGCGATCACGGCCTTTTTCTAGATCTGATTTCAGGCTTTGATTTAGCTTGGCAGACTCTTCAATCACTTCATCAAGTTGCTCAGTGTTACCAGAAGCCAGCATCTCGATAAGAACATCTGAGTACTTATCGTAAACCGTGCGACCCGTTGGACAAGTTTCCGCAAATGCATTCAGACCTTCATCGAACCAACGCGCAAGGATCGCCTGTGATGTGCCTTTTAGGTAAGGAACATGAATGTCGATATCACGCAGCTGACCGATACGGTCCAAACGGCCAATACGTTGCTCAAGCAAGTCTGGGTTGAATGGAAGATCGAACATCACAAGTTGGTTAGCGAACTGGAAGTTACGACCTTCAGAGCCGATTTCACTACAGATAAGAACCTGAGCGCCGCCCTCTTCTTGAGCAAAGTAAGCCGCAGCTTTATCACGCTCTAGAATCGACATGCCTTCGTGGAATACGGTTGCACGCACACCTTCACGCTCACGCAGTGCTTGCTCTAATTGAAGAGCCGTACTTGCACGAGAGGCGATCACTAGGATTTTCTCGCTGCGCTTGTCTTGGATCTTTTCAATCAACCAGTTAACACGTGAGTCGAACTGCCACCAGCTTGAATCTTCACCTTCAAACTCTTGGAAGATCTCTTCTGGATACAGCATCTTCATTGCACGAGCTTCGGGAGCCATTTTGCCACCGATCATGCCAGATACACGCATTGAGGTTGTGTACTGCGTTGGAATCTCCATCGGCAGTAGGTTTACATTACGCTTAGGGAAGCCTTTGATTGCAGCACGTGTGTTTCTGAAAAGAACACGGCCAGTACCATGGCGATCCATAAGGTTATCAATCAATTCTTGGCGAGCTAACGCTTGCTCTTCTTCGCTGCTATCACCTTCGATAACGCGGAATAGAGGCTCAACATCTTGCTCAGAAAGCAGTTCCGTAATCTGGTTCTTCGCGCTGTTTTCAAGCTTCACTCCAGAGAACAGAGCCGTTACTGCATCAGCAACCGGTGCGTATTGGTCTTCTTCTTCAACGAATGCTTCGTAATCGTAGAAGCGATCAGGATCAAGCAGACGCAGACGTGCAAAGTGGCTCTCACGACCAAGCTGTTCAGGCGTTGCTGTTAGTAGTAGCACACCAGACGTATTTTCCGCTAAGCCTTCAACCACTTGGTATTCACGGCTTGGTTTGTCTTGGCTCCACTCAAGGTGGTGCGCTTCATCGACAACCAACAAGTCCCACTCGCCTTCAAGTGCTTGCTCGTAGCGCTTACGGCTCTTACGTAGGAAGTCCAAAGAACACAGAACGTACTGCTGGGTATCAAACGGGTTGTCTGATTCAGCAAACGCTTCAATACAACGCTCTTCATCGAAGATAGAAAAATGCAGGTTGAAACGGCGCATCATCTCTACTAACCATTGGTGTTGTAGGGTTTCAGGAACCACAATCAGAATGCGTTCAGCACGGCCAGACAGCACCTGTTGGTGGATGATCATGCCCGCTTCGATGGTTTTACCTAGGCCCACTTCATCAGCCAGTAAAACGCGCGGAGCGTGACGACGACCCACTTCATGAGCGATGTATAGCTGATGAGGGATCAAGCCAGCACGCATACCACACAAGCCACGCATCGGGCTCTTGTGTTGTTGGTACTGGTTGCTTAGCGCACGGTAACGCAACACAAAGTTATCCATACGGTCGATTTGACCTGCGTATAGCTTATCTTGTGGCTTGTTAAAGCGGATCTGGTTGCTTAAGAAGATTTCACGCAGAGTGACTTCTGTTTCTTGGGTATCTTCGCGAGTACCTAAGTAAGTCAGCAGACCTTTGTCTTCGATAACTTCCTCGACAGACAGAGACCAACCTTCTTGGCATTCGATGACATCGCCTACATTAAACGTTACTCGGGTTACGGGAGCATCAGTACGTGCATAAACACGGTTTTCTTCTGACGCTGCAAACATTAGTGTCACTGTGCGAGCATCCATTGCTACAACGGTACCTAAACCTAAATCGCTCTCCGTATCGCTTATCCAGCGTTGCCCCAAAGCAAATGTCATGAATCGACTACCTCAATCTTATAGTTGGAATTTGGTCTTCTTAACTGCAGTTTTAAACAAGAACATTATCGCTCCTGAACTAAAAATATAGCCAAAAATGTCTAGTTTGCAGCCACTTTTTAAGTGCGCTCTCAATAATAAATATCTCGAGAAAATGGTGCAGAAAAAGGTCGCTAATCTTACTCGATGCTGTGATTTAGGTCACGCCTAAAGGAGATGATTTCATGCTTTTTTTCTGTTTTCGCCAGTGCAATCAAACTGTCAAAAATTCATGGTTAATCTATAGGTAGCAGATTGCTGCTCTCAAACGAATACACCATATTCACTCGTAACGATATGGTGCTGTTCCTCTAGATGAAGTTTAGGTGAGTAGTTGACTATCACCAGAATCAGATACTAATCTTTATATGAGCTTTATCTACGTTCAATGAATGCAAGGCAAGCCGCACGTCGGCAAGGAGATGCTATGGGCGAGACCAACCGGAAGCTATTTGTTTTAGACACCAATATCCTACTTCACGAACCCTTCGCTATATTTTCTTTCCAAGAGCACGATGTCGTTATCCCCATGACAGTGCTAGAAGAACTCGACAGAATCAAAGACAGTAAAAGAGACGTTGCTCGAGATGCGAGAATTGCGATTCGAACGCTCGAAGACCTGTTCAGGGAAGCCACACCAGACCAAATATCGGAAGGCATCCCTTTTTCTAAAGACATAAATGCATCTGGCAGTATTTCAATACTCGCTGACTACGAACTTCAAGAAAGCATCAAAGCCTTTGCCGATGACAAGGCGGGCGATAACCGAATCCTCAACGCTGTCCTCTATCTTCAAAATAAACGCGCACCACGCGAAGTGGTTCTCATCACCAAAGACATCAATATGCGTTTACGAGCAAAAGGCGCCGGTGTACGTTTTGTTGAAGACTATCAAACTGACCAACTGATTGATGATATCCAATACCTCACCAAAGGCTTCCAACAACTGGAAGGCTCATTTTGGGATGGTATCGATAATGTCGAGAGCAGAAGTTTAGGTGGAAAGACACTGCACACCTTAGCTAGAGCGCCTTTTGAACCAACCTTCCTTAACCAATATGTGATTGATGAAGAGAGTGACTTTGCAGCAAGAGTTGAAGAGATTGATACCGAAACCATCACACTCAGGGACTTAAGCCGTGAACGCTTAATGAACAGAAGAGCATGGGACATCACACCAAAGAACGTCTATCAAGGCATGGCGATTGATGCGCTGCTCGACCCTGATATTGATCTTGTGATTCTCACTGGCGCCGCAGGTAGTGGTAAGACACTGCTTGCTATGGCTGCTGCACTTGAACAAACCATTGAACGTAAGCAATTCGATAAGATCATCGTAACCCGCAACACCCCTGATATTGGTGAATCGATAGGTTTCCTTCCGGGTACAGAGGAAGAGAAAATGTTGCCTTGGTTAGCCGCAGTGACCGATACACTGGAAGCGCTGCACAAGAACGACCACTGCACAGAAGGCTCGATGAAGTACATCTGTGACAAAGCCAATATCCAGTTCAAATCAATCAACTTCATGCGTGGCCGCTCGATTCAAAATGCCTTTGTGCTTTTGGATGAGTGTCAGAACCTCACCGCTTCACAGATAAAAACCATCATCACCCGTTGTGGTGAAGGTACTAAGATCGTCTGCTCAGGTAACTTAGCGCAGATAG
Organism: Vibrio sp. 10N.261.55.F4; assembly: GCF_041470465.1. Lineage (NCBI taxonomy): Bacteria > Pseudomonadati > Pseudomonadota > Gammaproteobacteria > Vibrionales > Vibrionaceae > Vibrio > Vibrio sp. 10N.261.55.F4. The sequence goes on from NZ_JBFRMM010000004.1 coordinate 257,085, forward strand.
ATTCTTCTTACCTAACCCCTGTGACTTCAGGCTTAACCTACATGGTTGAGCGTTTTAAAAACTTCGAAGGCAGTGCCAACATCCACCTCAATGGTGTGGTGCGTAGCCGACTAGCTGAGTTTGCGGAAGAGAACATGTAGTGACTCTATACGCTCACTGAATCAGCAATCTAAAAACAAAAAGCGCCTCACATTGGAGGCGCTTTTCAATTTAATATTTTGAAGTAAGTCGGCAGAGGTTAGTCTGAATTACTCAGTACCACCAACGGTTAGCGAGTCTAGTTTCAATGTTGGTTGACCAACACCCACTGGCACACTTTGACCAGCCTTACCACACACACCCACACCACGGTCGATGCTTAGGTCGTTACCCACCATAGACACCTGCTGCATCGCTTCGATACCAGAACCGATTAGCGTCGCGCCTTTCACTGGGTGAGTGATCTTACCGTTTTCAATCATGTACGCTTCAGAAGCCGAGAATACAAACTTACCAGAAGTAATATCAACCTGACCGCCGCCGAAGTTCGGGGCGTAGATACCCTTCTCAACCGTCGCGATGATCTCTTCCGGTGTGTGTTTGCCCGGTAGCATGTATGTATTCGTCATACGTGGCATTGGAAGATGCGCGTATGACTCACGACGACCATTACCTGTCGGTGCTACACCCATTAGACGAGCGTTCAGCTTATCTTGCATGTAACCTTTTAGGATGCCGTTTTCAATTAACGTATTGTACTGACCGTTAACACCTTCATCATCGACGTTCAATGAACCGCGTAGATCCGTTAATGTACCGTCATCGACAATCGTACATAGGCTTGAAGTTACTTGCTCACCAACTTTGCCGGAGAATACTGACGACTCTTTACGGTTGAAGTCGCCTTCTAAACCGTGGCCTACCGCTTCATGCAGCAGAACGCCCGGCCAACCAGAACCAAGAACCACAGGCATGGCACCAGCAGGCGCAGCCACTGCTTCAAGGTTAACTAATGCTTGGCGAATCGCTTCATCCGCAAATTGGTAAGCAACTTGAGTGCCTTTGTCATCACTTAAGAAGAAGTCGTAACCAAAACGGCCACCACCACCAGCGCTACCACGCTCACGACGATCACCCTTCTGTGCAAGTACGCTAATAGACAAGCGAACCAGCGGACGAATATCACCAGCGTAAGTGCCATCAGTCGCGGCAACCAGCATCTGCTCATGCACACCACTTAAACTCACCGATACTTCAGTCACCATCGGCTCTTTAGTGCGAATGTAAGCATCTAATGATTTTAGTAATTCTGTTTTCTGCTGTTTTTCCCAACTCGCAAGCGGGTTAACTGCATCATAGTAAGCTTGATTAGAGTTGCGTTTGAACGCTTGAACCTTGCCGTTTTGACCTTGTTTAGCAATACCACGAGCCGCAATTGCGCTCTGCTTAAGACCATCCAATTGGATTTGGTCAGAGTAAGCAAAACCAGTCTTTTCACCAGATACTGCACGAACGCCAACACCGCAATCGATATTGAAAGAGCCGTCTTTAATAATGCTGTCTTCTAGCACTAAAGATTCGTGCCAGCTTGACTGAAAGTAGATATCAGCATAATCAATTTGGCGGGTAGCAATACTCGCCAATGTATCTGCGATATTTTGCTCCGTAAGCCCTGTCGGGTTCAGTAGCGCTTCTTCAATTTGATTAATGCTCATAGATGGCTCTTGTTTGTAATTAAAATTGATTGGTAAATCGAGAGTGTTGCGCGATGGGCATATTTTGCCTAATGGACTCGCAACTGGATGTGTCTATCTCAACCACCATACTTTTAGGATCTTGGTCTAACTGTGCGACCACTCGTCCCCATGGATCAACCACCATTGAGTGTCCCCATGTTTCTCTTTGGCAAGGGTGTTTTCCGCCTTGACCTACCGCGACAATCCACGACTGTGTTTCAACCGCGCGGCATCTTAATAGTACTTCCCAGTGCGCTTGACCCGTTACCGCTGTAAAAGCCGCAGGCACCACAATGATTTGTGCCCCTTGCTTACGTAACTCTGAATACAAGTGTGGAAAGCGCACATCATAACAAATACTCAAACCTAAGCGACCAAAAGGCGTTTCCGCTGTCACAACTTGGTTGCCCGGAGTGAAAATATCCGACTCTCGATAGCACTTATGGGCGTCAGCGACATCCACATCAAACATGTGTAGCTTGTCGTAATGAGCAACGAGGCAACCAAAATCATCAATCACCAAGGTGGTGGTCGTCACTCCGTTAGTTGTGCTTATCGGCATACTGCCAATGACGATCCAAATTCTGTGAAGCTTTGCTAGCTCAGAGATTTTCTTTTGCAGTGGGCCATCATTAAAAGGCTCAGCACACTGGTGATAGTCGGCTTTACTGCCAAAAACTAACGCGTTTTCAGGGCAAACAACCCACTTAGCCCCCAACTCTTTGCACTTTGCAACTTCTTGAGCAAGGTACTCAAAGTTCAATTCAGGGCTGGGGCCAGATGTCATTTGAATCAACCCAACACAATCCATGTGTATCGCTCCTCCATTCATTATGATTCAGAAATCAGCATTTCACCGTATATTCGCTGACTCGGGCATAAGGTCTTTTCGGCTAATTTAAGGCCTATTCGGCTAATTTTCTCAGCTTCTCTGGCAGCTGAAACTCGCCAGAGCTACGAGAAAGTTCGCTCACCGTTGGTGAATCCAATGGTCCTTTCACCGAATAATTTACTTGGGTAAAGACTTCCACAACTGGCGAGATAACCGTGGTCACCGCCAATACGTACAGCGCCGTTTGAGGGGTTACCGCAAAGGCCGTTAATACGGGAATACCCGAGGTAATATCTGGGGTAAAGTTCACCTCAGCATCAACCTGACGCGTGTTGAGGTTAGCGATACCTTTGATTTTCATCTCACCTGCGACCGCATCCATGTTCAGATCATTGGTCAGGAAGATACCATTTTGAATCTCGCCCGTTCCGGTGATGCTGTTGAAGGCCATACCTTTATCAAACACATCTGAGAAATCGAGCTGCATCTTACGGATGATCGAATCTAGGCTAAACAGGCCAAGTAATCGAGCTGCGCCGCTCACATCCGAGATAATGCCTTTACCAAACTTGGTTTTAACGTTGCCATCAAGGGTATCCATTTTGATTCCCCAAGGCGAACCATCCCAATTTAGTTGACCTTCCAACGCGAATGGCGCTTTTTGAATCCCGGAAGTAATACCAAAGCGCTCCATGAGCTCGCTGTTGTTTTCACCTTCAACATCAACGGTTAACGATGAATGACTCTTGTCACCTTGCAGTTCCCACCAGCCACTCACATCCGCTTTGTTACCGCCGCTTCGCACCTGGATTTTGTTCCACTCGATACGATCTTCGTTCCTCGTCATTTCAACATCGACCTTACCCACCTTGTAGCCTTGCAGCCAAAAGTCGTTCAGCGTCAGGGTCAGGTTTGGCATCGCATCGTGGATCTCTCTATCCAATTTGGATATCAATGGCGCAGCTTGTTCTTTACGTTGCAGCAGTTGCTGATCTTGGTTGTTCTTATCACTCCACTCAGGAACAAACAGATGCAGACGATCCAGTGAAACTGTCAAATCATAAGGAGGCAGGTAGTTAATATCCCCTTCTAGCTCTTGGCTAGACACTTCCATTTGCCACGCCTGTTTGTTCTTACTAGCACTAAAATCGACGTCATTCCAAGAGATACCACCCAAGATCAGCTCTTTACTCTCAAAGGTAATACGGCTTGGCGCAGGTATGGTTGGCGTGTTCATTTGACTAAGTACAGCCGTTGAAGGCTTTACCGGTTCCATTACAACCGATAACCAATCATCGGCATTGAATTTGTCTGTACGAATCAGTGCGTGATGGCCCACCACCGGGCTAATTTTGTAGCCACCGCGACCAAGCACTAAGTTGGTCGCCGTTAACTCAGGCACGTCGCCTGTGATATCAATCTCAGCTTGGTACTTGGTGTTTGGCAATTGCAGGCGCGCGGTAATCGTCTCTTGGTTACCCGATGCCTGTAGCCTTGCAGAGCCACTTTCTAGTGATTTTTTCGCCAATGGATATGGGTAATCACTCGCCAAGTATTTTAGGTCTGACTGTAAGTCTAGTTGGTAGGTAAAGCCGATATCATTCAGCTGGATATCAATCTGGCTTTGCCATTGCGCATGACCTGATAAGCGGCTTAACCATTGCTCACCGATGTAAGGTTCTAGAGGCTTGACGTCCCAATCACCTAACACATCAATATCAACTGCATAGCCAGGACCATCATTAAGGCCCTTAAAATCAAGCGAGATACCTTGGTTAAGCAGATCCGCAGCGAGGCCATTTGCCGTCACTACGTCATTATCAAATTCAATTCGACCCGTGGTGTTCTCGAGCACCATTGGCGGCGCTTCAATCTCAACATGGTTGCCACTTAAGTCGGCGTAACCCCATGCTCTTGCTTCTTTTTCAGAATCAAACGGAATATTCAGCTGGAACTCAGAAGAGACATCACCACTCACTTGAAGTGCGGTTAAGGCTGCGCCTACCGAGCCCACCAGTGGCGAAGACGTCATGTAATCGCGTACTGCGTTGCCAGACGCCGTCGCTTTAGCTTCAATTTCAATATGGCCGCCTTCCCCTAAATAAGGAATGCGTCCTGTGATTCGATCTGCCGTCACATCCATCAGTTGAGCTGAGCGAGAATCCAAATGCATCGCATCATTTTCAAACAACAGATCAAGCTGAAGATCAGTAATCAGTGGCCACGCGGTATCAAAGCTGAATTTCGCATCTTCTAAGCCAACCCAAACCTGGAAAATACCATCGTGGTTAGTGTATGGGTATTGAGACAAATCACCATGCCACAACAGTTTTACGGTATCCGCTTTACCGGCTTGAATCGCAGTTGAAAGGTAGTCTGTTAGATCTTGCCCAAGAGCCAGTGTAGGTAAGTAGCGCCATGTTTCACCGACATTGTAAGCGTCCGCTTCGCCGTAGAAGGATAAAAACGGGCTCGCATCTTTTGGGAAGTCTAAGCGGAATGCGCCTAGTACTTGTAAATCGGGGGTGGCAGCTGTGATTTTGTCTGACCACAGCTTCCAGCCGTTTTCATCTTGCTGCCAAACAATATCAACCTGACCTTGTTTGATATTCAAAGGCGCTTGGAATACGTCACCATAAGGGAACACATCGTCAATAACATGCAGGCTAGCTTTCGCTTCCGAGGCCGAACCAAACACACTACCAGACACTTGGCTAAAGCCTGGGACTAGTTCCCACTGCTCGATAGCAAGATCAGAAAAACTGGCTGAATAACGTAAACTGTCAATTCCCGAACCCATGGAAACACGGATATCAGAAACAGAGCCGCCCGGCGCCAATACGTTAATCATTTTGGTTGATTGTTCAGAGTCAGGCAGCAGCTTAATCAACGGAGTAATAGTCGCAATATCCAGCTCAGAAATGTTGAGTTGCCATGGACCTTGATTCCACTTGAACGCTACGTCGAGTTCCGGCCAAGGTGTGTCATCCGTTCTAAGGTTTAGTGAGTGACCATTTACTTGCCAACCATCATCAGTCGGCGACAACTTAAAGACACCGGACTCAAGCATGAGGTCATGCTCGCCATCTTCGTTCCACGCCAGTTCTGAGGGTAAAACCTCAACATAAGCGCTCACTGGCTTGCTATTTCGCAGCGTAAGCCAACTATTCAAGCTCACAGTACCCGTTTCAATGCCGGATTCCGCCTGCATATAATGCGTAAGCCATGGCTTAACAGAAATGCTGTCGGCACTGACATAAAACTCACCAGTCACATCAGTCAGTGACCCACCATCAATAAAGTTAGCACTCACTGACAGAGAGTTTAGATTGGCATCTTTGATACTCACCACACCTTCAGCAAGGTGATGTTTGTCTGAATTTTGCCATTTTAAGGTTTCTATATCGAGCTGACGTTCTTCACCCGAAACAGAGTGATAAAGAATAGAAGAATCTTTTGCAGTTACATCGACGAGTGTTTTTAGCAGTAAATTATCGAGCTCTTGTATCACTCGCTTGGAAGACTCGGGATCTGTAGGTTCGTCTTTGCCATTTTGTCCGGCAAACAGATCAATTGAGCGGATATCAAGATACATTTGATTCATGACTAGATCGGCCACAACCGGGCGCATCTGCACGAGCGATTGAATCAAGTCAAACTCGACTTCAACACGCTCAACAGAGAAGGTCACATCTTCTGCATTGGGGAGGCTAGCTTTAACGCCTTGCAGAGCAATAGAGGGGTGAGTGTTACGCCAAAAACCGCCCACATCTTGAATCGAAAAATCAAAACCGGAGTGTTGGTTTACCCAAAGCTCAATTTCAGATTGATACTTGTTTAAATTGGGCAAGGCTACACGCAGTGTAGTAACGGCAATGGCTAGCGTTACTAAGAGAGTAACCACTAACCATAAACATGCACGTAGAATCAGAGTAACGCTTGAGCTCACAAAATTTCCATTACATCATAACAACATCAAACTGCTCTTGTATGTACAGAGGCTCAGCCTGGATTTTAACTTGCTTACCAATAAAGACTTCAAGCTCCGCAAGCGCATGAGATTCATCGCCCTCTAACGCCTCAGCTACGGCAGCTGCCGCATAGACCACAAATTTATCGGCGTCGTACGCACGATTCACTCGCGTGATCTCTCGAAGAATTTCATAACAAACGGTTTCAACTGTCTTCACACTGCCGCGGCCTTCACAAGCAGGACAGCTCGAACATAGGATATGCTCAATACTTTCACGAGTACGTTTACGAGTCATCTCAACCAACCCAAGCTGCGTGAAGCCATTAATATTGGTTTTCACACGGTCTTTGTCGAGCGCAGCCTCTAAAGAAGTTAGTACTCGCTTACGATGTTCCTCAGACAACATATCAATAAAGTCGATAATGATGATGCCACCTAAGTTACGTAGACGCAGCTGACGAGCAATCGCTTGAGTCGCTTCTACATTGGTGTTGAAAATCGTCTCTTCTAGATTACGACGACCAACAAACGCGCCAGTGTTGATATCAACCGTGGTCATCGCTTCAGTTTGGTCGATAATCAGATATCCACCAGACTTTAATTCGACTTTACGATCCAATGAACGCTGAATTTCGTTCTCGGTATCGTACATATCAAAGATAGGCTTATCACCTTCATACAGCTCAAGCTTGTCTGTCAGCTCAGGCACGTATTCAGAGGTAAACTCTTTTAGGTTTTCATATTCTAGACGAGAATCGACCTGAATCTTGCTCAGCTCAGTACCGACGAAGTCACGTAAGATACGTTGGCTTAAGCAAAGCTCACCATACAAACGAGTACGCGCCTTGTGCTTACCACGACGCTCTAATACTTTTAGCCATAATCGCTTCAAGAATGCGGCATCTTGTGCCAACTCATTTGAATCTGCACCTTCTGCTGCTGTGCGGATGATGAAGCCACCGTGTTCGTCACAGTAACGAGACACGACTTTTTTAAGACGGTTACGTTCAGACTCGCTGTCGATACGTTGAGATACACCAACATGACTTGCGCCCGGCATAAATACCAGATAACGAGACGGTAGAGTGATATCAGTGGTTAAGCGAGCACCTTTAGTACCAAGAGGGTCTTTGACCACTTGCACCACAATGTCTTGCCCTTGACGGACAAGCTCTGAAATATCACGAACCTGAAATTGTTTCTTTTCGTTTTCAGCGACACATTCAGTGTGTGGGACAATATCAGAGGCGTGTAAAAAAGCTGCTTTCTCAAGGCCTATATCCACAAAAGCCGCCTGCATTCCCGGAAGAACACGGCTTACACGTCCTTTATAGATATTTCCTACGATACCGCGTCGAGCATCTCGTTCGACATGGATCTCTTGAAGAGCCCCCCCTTCAATCATGGCCACACGAGTTTCACTCGGGGTCACGTTCAGCAACAATTCAGCACTCATGGTGCACCTCAGGTTAGTAATTATAAGAATTCTTGCAGTAGCTGGTCCGTTTCAAATAAAGGTAAGCCGACAACGGCGTAATAACTACCTTCGATTCGGGTGACAAAGCGTCCGCCCAAACCTTGGATCCCATAGCTACCGGCTTTATCGCATGGCTCCCCTGTTTGCCAGTATTGTTCTATTTCTTTTTCACTGAGGGGTTTAAACCATACGTCGGTAATAATGATTTCTGTTCTTTGTTTTTCTTCTGAAACCACAGAAACCGCCGTCATCACTTGGTGACGTTCATTCGCTAACTGAGTAAGCATGCGCTTAGAGTCAGCAAAATCGGTGGGTTTCTCAAGCACTTGCCCTTGGCTTACGACGACTGTGTCAGAACCAAGAACGACTATATCAGAGCCATGATCTACAGTATCAGAACTAGGAACGACATGCTGCCTTTCAGAAGGGTTATCTTTCAATAAAGACAACGCAGCTAAAGCTTTATCTAAAGATAGTCGCTTAACATATTCTTCGGCGGTTTCTTGAGCGTGTTTACACTCTTCAACATCGGTTACGAGGACAGAAAACTCATAACCGAGTTGAGATAGCAATTCTTTGCGGCGTGGAGAGCCGGATGCCAAAACTAAATGTTTCTTTTCCATCGTCACGCTACCTCACATGCCAATGGCGACGCACGCGTCTCATTAATAAAAACATCCAAGGCCAAAGTATACAGTTTATCAATGCGCTCCATAACGATAACGGATTGAAAACAACATCTTGGATCAAATATTCACCAAAGAAGATCAACACCTCAAACAAGACCGTTAACGCGGCAATGATCATCGCTTGCTGCCATAACGCCATGTTACGAATGACGAGGAAGTTCATCGCAATAATGTACATCACTATTGCCATCATCATGCCTCGAATACCCAGAGTAGAGCCGATCAAAAGGTCCCACAATAAGCCTAAAATCAAAGCACTACCCACGTTAACACGATGCGGTAGAGCCAAAACCCAGTAACACGTAACCAGCAGTAACCAAGATGGTCTAAATAAATCTAAGCTACCAGGCCAAGGGATCGTCTGCAGAATCAGTGCTATTAAAAATGAGCAGAAAATTACTACCTTGCTTCTCAAAACGCTATTGGCCATCTTCGCCCTCTAACAATGCTTGTTCTATGCTCGATTGATCCGCTTGCATCTGTTTGTTTTCATCAGGCCATACAAGCAGCAGGTATCTGAGCTTATCGAACTCAACCACAGGCTCTGCTTTAATCACAGCGAACTCACGTTTCGGGTCGTAATCAACGGCCGTAACATAGGCGACTGGATAACCTTCTGGATATACCCCACCAAGACCTGATGTCACCAACAGATCTTCTTCTTGTATATCGGTACTGGTTGGAATGTGCTCTAGCTGGATCTCATCAATCATGCCATTGCCCGAAGCAATCACACGGATGTCATTACGAATAACCTGAACAGGAATCGCATTGTTTGCATCAGTGAGTAGTAATACACGACTATTATGAGCAGCAACGAAAGTGACTTGGCCGACAATGCCTTTTTCGTTGATCACCGGCTGACCTTCATACACCCCATCAATCTGACCTTTGTCGATCACGACTTGATGGCGATATGGTGAAGTGTCTACCGCCATAACTTCTGTGACGACTTTCTTCTCATCACGGATAAACGGCGAGCCTAACAGCTTACGAAGGCGCTTGTTTTCTTCTTGATATTGCTCAAGCAGAATCAGCTCGCTCTTCAGACGCAAGACTTCTCGTTTAATATTATGGTTAGATTCAATTAACCCTTTGCGAGTGCTAAAACGGTCGTAAACACCATCGAACATAGTGCGAGGCAAGTTGGCTGCATATTGAATAGGCGCAACCATGCTGTTTAATAGATAGCGAACATTTGAGAAAGCATCTAAACGACTATCAGCCAGCATAAGGCTGGCTGATAAAATTACAGCAAAAAACAGGCGCAATTGTAGAGAGGGACCTCTACCAAAAATTGGCTTCATTCTATATTTGGTCCTAGAGCTACATTTGATCCTATAGACAAGGTCCTAGGCTCTTTACATAAAACTAGATAAGAAAAGAGCCTAACACTAGATATTATTCTTCGCTGAACAGATCGCCGCCGTGCATGTCGATCATCTCTAGAGCTTTACCGCCACCTAGAGCAACACACGTTAATGGCTCTTCTGCAACAACAACAGGGATACCTGTTTCTTCTGTTAACAGGCGATCAAGGTCTTTAAGCAGTGCACCACCACCTGTTAGTACCATACCGTTTTCTGAGATATCAGAAGCCAGCTCTGGTGGACACTGTTCAAGTGCAACCATCACTGCAGATACGATGCCAGATAGAGGTTCTTGAAGTGCTTCAAGGATTTCGTTTGAGTTTAGGCTAAAGCTACGAGGCACACCTTCAGCAAGGTTACGACCGCGAACTTCGATCTCATTGACTTCATCGCCAGGGTAAGCTGAACCGATTTCGTGTTTGATCTTCTCTGCTGTCGCTTCACCGATCAAGCTGCCGTAGTTACGACGAACGTAGTTGATGATCGCTTCATCAAAACGGTCACCACCAATGCGAACAGAAGACGAGTAAACCACACCGTTCAGTGAGATAACCGCAACTTCAGTAGTACCACCACCGATATCAACAACCATTGAACCTGTTGGCTCAGAGACACGTAGGCCAGCACCAATCGCAGCAGCCATAGGCTCATCGATTAGGTAAACCTCACGAGCACCAGCACCTAACGCTGATTCACGGATAGCACGACGCTCAACCTGTGTTGAACCACAAGGTACACAAACCAAAACACGAGGACTTGGTTTAAGCACACTGTTGTCATGCACTTGTTTGATGAAGTGCTGAAGCATTTTTTCCGTTACGTAAAAGTCGGCAATTACACCGTCTTTCATTGGACGGATCGCTGAGATGTTACCAGGCGTACGACCAAGCATTTGCTTAGCAGCGTGGCCAACAGCAGCGACACTCTTTGCAGAACCCGCACGATCTTGGCGAATAGCTACAACTGAAGGCTCATCAAGAACAATGCCTTGGCCTTTTACATAAATAAGGGTATTGGCTGTACCTAAATCAATCGATAGGTCGTTTGAAAACATGCCACGAAGTTTTTTAAACATATTCTTCGCTCATCCTGCAAGAATTAGAAGACAAAAATTGCACTAAATGTACCAATGCCTTGCTGTTACGGCAAGGCATTGAAGTACAAACATGGACTGAAACCCGCAATTTCTTACAGATTCCTAACTTAAGGGGCAAAAATTATATTATTACTGACCTGTTAAGCCACTTTCACCTCGGTAGATCACACGATCGTTACCACGGTAGATACCAAATGTGACGACGGTGGATGGATCTTCATCACCCAGTTGGCGCCAGTTGTAACGTAGCCATGGTTGATCTTGATCACTGCCACTACATGAGATGTTATTTCCGCCATCGCTATCAGGCTCAGAGTCATCCATTCTTAACCACAAACGAACTTGCTCACGTGGCGCGTCTGTTCCTGCTGGCGTATTTTGATTTGCTGTGACCTCTTCTTCTCCATCATCCACATTTCCACTACCGTTAAGTGAAACTAAAGTGGTTGCCGCCCCTTCACTGTGCCAAATAACTTGTTTACAAGTATTAGCCCCATTGAAGGTACTGCGGTCATCATCCTCGTTAACAATAAACTCGCTGCCATCCCAGAACTCAGCGCGCAATGGAATAGTTAGAGTAGTATCAGAATTGCCACCAATATCATCTAGCACCATTCGACCATAACGAGCTGGAGGCTGGACCGGAAACTCGACAGAATCAGTCAAAATATCAGAGTCAGTAAATGAAACAGGATCAACTCCTGCAACAGTCAAGCCAAAGTGGGTAATAGTGGAGTTAGCATCTGAAGTATTAAACGGTGCATCTCTGCGGCTAACGTCATCCAAATCCGTAACTCGCTGAAGAACAGCGGCACTATCGTTCAACAACCAATGCTTACGATCAGTAGACCAAGTGCCTGCCTCAGTATCCAGCAAGAACCCATTATCGACAGCTGTATCATCCAGAATACCAAAACTGGCTTGTAGGCTCGGGGCAAAGAATTGATAGTTGTTAAGCGCGTTACCAACACTGCTTTCACCTGATGCCATTGGGTATACCTGATGAACGGTTGAGTCATAAGGTTGACTTAGGTACGCAATATTATTTTGATTTGTAACATTCCATTCAGGGTTCTCTTGCAGGAAGTACTTCGGATAGAAGCGGCCAATTGATTTACTTCCAGAAAATCCACCAAGAATCTTGCCGTAAAAGCTGCTCGAATCTTCAGTCACTTCAAAATTTATACTACCAACTTCTGAATACTTTAAACTTTTGAATTTATAACCATTATCATTAGGACTAATATCGGAACTAGACTGAGTCAATTGGCTGCCAGGCTCTAAGCTACCAAGCACTGCACCATTATTGCTAGGTGTATCCAGAGTATGAGTTGCAACGACAGCACCAGAGGACAGCAAATAGTTTTGTGTTACTAAGCTATTGTTACACGAAGGGTTAGCGTTACTCGAGAATCTAATTGGTTTAGCAAACACGTCAAACTCTTCCCCCGCTGCAACAAACGCATTCCCACCACTGCTGTTACCATCAGAATTGCTGCCCGTACAAATAGCAAATTGCCAAGGGCGAGAGTTAACCAAGAAGCTACCTGAAAGTTTATCAGTACCACTCTCAGGACAACCCGAGATCTCACTACAGTCAAAGCTGTTGTCGGTCAACGTTACTTTGAATTGACCTGATTCTTGAATCGAAAGTGTATCGGTTGTTTCACCGTTATCACTCACCTCAAAATCAGGCGTATAATCTAATAAGGTTATCGCACTATTTCCGTTCGCAGGTTGAACGATACCTAAACTAACTTTAGGGGTGCCTACATAATCTTGTGATAAAGAAGAATCTTGCGAATTACAAGAGGATACCTTTGCCGTCACGAGGTAATCATCCCCAGCCACAACAAACTGTTCATCAACATCGAACTTATAAGGTACAAAGTTAATTTTTGATGCAGCCGTTTCTAAATCACCATTCCAAGTACCACTGGCATCATAACTCTCTAACTTAGATGAAGATAAGTACAAAGTTTTTTGCCCATTAACAAAGTGACTTTGGTAATCCCCCGAAGATGTAGAGCAACTGTTTCCATTCTCATCTTCACACCACTTCCCAGTAGAATTTGGTGAATGTGATGCAGTGAAGTTATCTTGAACGGTGCTAATCACGTTGCCATCATCATCTACGACTTTAAACTCAACCTCAGCGACCTCACAAGTTAGAACATGAGAATATTTTGGGGTAACGACAAGAGAACCAGTTGGAAGTGGAGGAAGTGGACAGCTATAGTCAGGTTTATTAATAACTAAACCACTCTGCGAAACAACGCTCGCAGCAGTAACTGCGCCTTCCACTGTAAGTAAGTTTGGCAGGTTAAGTGTTTTCGCTAAAATAAAGCCTCTAAAGTTTCCTTTCAACTGTACAGTTGCATCTGGAGCATAAATGATTGGGTATGCGTTCTCATTAACAATATCGACGCTATTATTAAATTTAAAGCTTGTAACTACATTTATTTTAGAGCTATTTTCAAATATAAAATCACTTCGGCTTGTATCCGAAGCCAAAAAGTTATTAAAAGTTACTGATGATTGTTCAGGGATAATTAATACTAAACCACTACCATTTGATATTTCGAAATCATCAATATATAAACCATCTTTAAGGTGTACCCTTATTTCTGGATACTCATTGCCTAAATCATTTATATATAGTCGTTTCAAGTCTTCATTGATATACACATTAGCATTAGCTCCTGCTAACTCAAATGAACACAAGTTTGACGCATCACATCTAGACTTGATGTTTTTATCAATAGCTAGGCTCTCTGTTACAGAACGACTCGGAACATTAGGCAACAAACTATGGTCAATCTTTCGTCGGTTTAGTTGACCATCCTCATTCCCTACAGCACAACCTAAATCATCTCCACAGACATCATGGTTGTACATTTGATTTGTACCTCCCTCTAAATCAAATCCGACTAAAAGCAAACTCTCGGGATCAGGATTAGATGGACTCCAAGATCGATCATTGTCAATTGAAAAAGCATCAAGATAATCGGGAGACCAGCCATTGAAAGTTGTGCCCCACCCATTATTAATAATCAATGAACTCTCAACCCCAGTCCAACTTTGGATAGGCTCAGGAAACAAGTTACATACGTTAACCGGAATCTCGACCTCGGGAATTTCAAATGCGAAATAGCCTACTGATTCATAAGCTCCATGTTTACGAGTACTAAGAGAAGTAGCATCTTCATCAAATGCGAATGTAAATTGCGACTCTCCTCCACTCACATACTGCTTACAATAACGTAGCCAACCACCATCACCACCATTTCGGGTTTGCTTATTAGCAATAACACCAAACTTATTAAAGTTTTGATGTAGTGATATTTCGTTATTCAGACATGACCAGCCTATAGATTTACCTGGCTCTATTTCAGTTTTTTGGTTGTAGGTATCAGGCGCTTGGAAAAACTCTATTTTTGATGTTTTAGACTCATCTTGCCCTGAAAAAGTAGGGACAGCTAAATAAGCGATTTGCTTAGCTGAAGAAGTTGGCCCTTGTCGACCACGCTCTAGAGCAAGCTTAAATTTTTGGTTAGTTAAACCAGAGATAGCTGTTGTGGCCCAATCTCGGTCCTTGCCCTGAACTTGAGCCATGATCACGGGGTTTGTAATATCACCTCCCTGATATGAGACCGTTTCCCAATCAGAACTGCCACAGGCATTGCCTTTACATTGAGCCTTAGAAGTTATGATGTTTCCAGCTTCACCATAAACCTTGGAACCATTATGATCGTAAAATGTTAACCTTCCGGGATCGGTAACAAAATAATAAATAGGTGACATTCGATCGGTTGAACTATAACTCTCAGCCGATTCACTTTCTATTGTTGCGCCTTTCTTTGAGTCCCAAATAGTTGCAACACTAGCCTTTGTTGGCACACTATTCACGATATCATCAGGATCGATAGTCGACATTAAGAATACAATTGGATTGTCATATTGCTTCTGGAACAACAAGTTACAACCATAAGTACAATCCATACCTTCAATAGAACCAAACTCATATTGAACATCCTCCAAATCAGGGACTGGTTCTTTTTCTCCATCGGCACACTCAACTACAACGGTATCACCTGACACTTCTAAAGTACCATTACCACCGTTTATCACAATTGAAGTAGTCTGTTTCTGTTCATATCCAGAGCCTGTATCAAGCTTGTAAATGAGACTGCCGTTTTTACCATTATTAGAAGTCGGTCTATAAATTAGGAGAACTCTTTCTCCTGGATTCACGTTCTGATCGGTTATCTTAGCGTTACTACCACTAACGCTGGACCACAATTTAACTACAGAGTTATTTGACGTAAAAGTGATCGTGACAGGAGTTGGGTTTGGAATAGTAAAAGCAACAGAAAAGCCATCTTGTCTTTTTAGATCATTACATTGTTCAGGAGAAAATTCGTCAGCTATCGAAACGAAAGATGTCCCACATAAAACAATCATGACTGCAGTGAGCTTCAAAAAGTTCGCGTAACAACGAGGAAGATTTTTAATGGCTCTAAAAAGACCAACCCATAATTTCATACTCACTCCCTCACCCAAACTTCTTGAATACGCTGTACTTGGTTGATACCTGAGCCACAAATGGCTGTTGATTCAATCTTAAAAAAACCAACATCATCTAAAATTCCGATCGGAGTACAAGTTAACTCTTCAACTGTACAGATAGTCGACATCCCACTGCTCACTTGATTTGAATTTAAGTTACCACACGCTGCACTAACACTTGTTGAAACCGCGGGAGATACAGTCAAAGGGTACACTTGAGTAAGTGCCCACTCATTCGCAGAGTGTGCTAGCAACCAAGCCTGTGTCCCAAGTTGCTTACGGGTCAATGTATCGTGATTTGACCATTGGACTTGCACTAGAGAAGTCGCGAGGAAGCCCATCACCACGATAACAAATACCGCGACGACCAAAACACTCCCTTGTTGAGATGATTTACTATGGCGCATTGAGTACCTGCACATCTTGTTGATAAACACTGATTTCGTTGTTTTGCTCAAGCACAAGTTCGATATGAATCACACCACCGCGCTGTAAGCTTGGCTCTTCGTAACGGAAGTTACTTTTTGTATAGTTAACGCTATCTGTGACCCTTACGCCATTACGCTCAATGACACCTTGTCCTTCGATAGTATTGTTCACTATACAGAAGCTGACATGATTGTTTTTTTCATAAATATAGTGTCGTTTTGCAATAGACTCACTCACAAGACTCAAAGCTGTAACACTGAAAGAGTTGGTATTCTGAACTGCACCCGAGACGTCAATTCGTTTATTGGACTCCACTGCCAAATCATTAAAACTACTTGGATTTATAATAAGATAATCTCCTACAGAGAGACTTGGGGCATCTTGACCAACAATGAAGTCCAATTGATTGCCTGGTTCATCGAAGTGATAAAAACCGGAATATTTGATCGAATAGAATGAAAGACACTTTCTATCAAAAGCAAGTGTAGGTAAAAAAGTCTGAACTTCAGTGAAGCTATTGGGAACTGCGTGGCTTATCTCTCGCGACATTTTCTCAACAACAAACTGCCCTTTTACTTGCACCTTTTGTCTATCGATAGTGTCGACATAACCTTTCATGCCATATTCAACAAAGCCTGCAATCGCTAGGCCAATGACGGCAACCACAACAATGGTTACGATCATTTCTATCAAAGTAAAACCACGTTGTTTCATTAGTAGTTCCCCTTGTAAGCAACCAAGCTATAACGGTTGTTACCACCAAATATCTGTAACTCAACTCGCTTCATCGTTCCAATTACATTGTCGTTAAGCCCGTCCATGTCTTCGTCATAAAACACCAAGACCTCAACACGGAAATTGGCATAACTGTCTTCGATATTTTCATCTAGGATATTAGCGAGTGGGTACTTCGTTGATGAGACACACGCTGACTCCGTAGTGTCAGTGTACCAACAACCAATATAGTCATCGACATCATTGAAAGCTGCGGGCGTTGCCTCTGCCCCATCCACTCCCAGTTCATTAGGAGCAGAACAAGCCGTCGCATCTGCGTCCCCACAGCGCACCAAACCACCATCAAAATCACTATGTTCATCAAAACCACGTGCCAATATTTGATTCATCAAACTCTGGCCTAGCGCCACGGAACGGTTTTGATATTGTGGGTCTGCTGAACTTGCCACTTGTGGTGCTAAAAAACTACTAATCGTCACCATCGCAATACCCAGTACGATAATCACAACAATACTTTCAATCAGAGTAAAACCACGTGAGCGAATCATAGACACGCCCCTTCACTCACATAACCTTGAGAATTGATACACACACTGGCTTGGTTTTGCGCTGAGGTAATCAAGATGCTCACACCACTACTGGCGGTATCAAGCGGGTTACCGAGAAGATCAAACGTAATTTGTGACACTGAAGGTGTAGTACTAAACGAGACTTGATCAGCTACAACTAAATCGCTCCGAGAGTTAGGGTCACTAGCACTGCAACCTCTTGAACTACCAATACAACTAGCATTGATAGTTATGCGGCTGCGCAGACAAAGTTTTTGAAGATCAAGGTTACTCGTATCGTTACAGTAATTGTATAAGTTGGGGATATTGGTTTGAATGCGATTCACTTGAACCTGACGAATCACCGAGATAATTTGCTCTTGCGCAGTAAAAGTGGAATAGCTAGAGGTACCAACGAAGCGACTCGCGGCAAACGTTGAAATAATACCGAGGATAATGATAACGATGATCAGCTCTACCAGAGTAAAGCCGTTGGATTTGGGGCTGTTATCCATAATGAGCCTCTAACTGCCAAGCGAATACTAATTATACAAGATAACGAATGTAGTGATCTTATGTATATGAATAGTTTTGATATTTATTAGCTTTAGATAGAAAAAAGGCCAGCAGGAGCTGGCCTAAAACAATGAATACTAATTAGTCACACGCAGTATTTGGTTCGTTATCTTCACCAGGAACCACAATAGCAGCTGTAGCAGGAGCATCGGCAGCCGTAGCTTCTGAGTATCTTACACAGCTTCCCGTGAAATTTTGAATACCATATACCAACGTAGCATCAGTACCTACAGTACCTGTAGAGCTTAATTCTACAAACTCACCAGATTGATCAATCGTAGATCCAATACCAGCCGAAGTTGCAATAGGGTAACCGAAAGAATGAGCAATATCATCGATAGTCGTATCTGCTGCACTTGCCGCAACATATTGCTGAGCTTCAATACCTTCAATTGCAGCCTTACCATAAGAAATTCCCATTGCACCAGAAATCGCACCACGTAAGCCTTGTAGTGTCGAGTTTTTCGCATCATCTTGCAGGTTTAGGAAGCGTGGTGCCGCAGTTACAGCAAGAATACCTAGAATAACAATTACAACCACTAGTTCGATTAGGGTGAAACCGCCTTGTCTTTTCATAGTTTAGCTCTCTCTATGTTTAATTTTACGCAGACTTACTGCAAAGTTACGGTCACACGACCAGTTTTAATTTCGTAAACAAATTCATGTTCTGTACTACCTTCTAATTGAACGTAAGTACAGGTTGCATCACCTGAATTCGCTTGCGCTGAATATTTGTAATTTGAGTCATTAGCGACATCTGAAACCGCACCTACTTTAGGTGGATTTTGCAGCAAGTTTTCCATCAACTCAGAACATGTTTCATCTGAAATATCTTGTGGAGCAGTGCTCGAATTATTGTTCAGAGTCCACGGATAGCCATCACGAAAGTCGGTCTCGACGTTGTTACTGTTTTTTGATCTTGTTAACCAAAAATCAACACCATCATAGTTTACAGTATTGTATGTTTCAACACCTATCTTCTCTGACGGCCTTGCTTCCGCTTCCCATTGTGCTCTTGCTGACAAAACAGCCGTTGCAAAGCCACCAGCGACACCTTCAATACTGGATTTCTTGGCTTCATCCGTCACATCAAGAAAACGAGGCAACGCAGCGACCGCCAATAAACCAACAACTACGATCACTATCACTAATTCGACAAGGGAGAAACCCTTTTGATTCTTAAGCATTTTCTACCTACTCATCTAATTATTAACGCGCATTATACATTCGCGCACGTATAAAACCATACTAAAACTGTCAATATTTTCACAAAGCCAAAATATTGGCTTTTACACTAAACCTTTCTCTTTCAAGCAATATATCTACCTGATATTTATCAGCATAATGATAACTACAGTGAAAGTGTCTGTTGTCACTTTTATCTTCAACTCTTGGAGAGCTTAGCCCTAAAATGCTCCCTTGAGGATATAATTGATCCAGCCAATAATTACAGTCTCGCTCCGTACCTTGGATAGGCATTACCCACCCAGTTCTGCTGTAGATCTTTGGGGGTTCCGAGCCTTCTTCTTGCCCAGCACCCGATAACAAATACTGCTGTTTGAACAAATTGGCTTGCTCTAAAATCCGCTTGCTCGCGACGATAAATGCCGTGTTAGTCGCTTCTTCTTCTACCGTTTTGAATGCCGAAAGCACACCGACAATAAGAAAAAGAATAACCACTGTCCAAATAACAAAACGTGAGCGTTGTAGGTTATTTAGCATTCACTAGCCTTTGATCGCATCCAACATTCCCCACATCGGCAAGAAGATACCTAGCGCCAAAATCAGCACCATGCCTGCAACGATGGTTAACAAAATGGGTTCAATTCTGGCGGTTAAGGTTTTCAGATCGTAATCGACTTCGCGGTCATAAAAATCAGCCACTTCAAGTAATAGCTCATCAATACGACCCGTCTCTTCACCGACGGAGATCATTTGTATCACGAGCGGTGTGAAAATTTCGCTGTTAATCGCGGTCGACGAAACCGTACTACCGGCTTCAATGGCCGATTTCATGGCTTGAACTCGCAACTCTAGAAAACGGTTATCTAAAGCTTCCGCCGAAAGCGCTAGCGACTGGTTCAGTGGAACACCCGCTTTAAGCATCAAAGCAAAAGTACGCGAGAAGCGTGACAACAGTGCTCGATTCACTACCCCGCCAATGACCGGCATTTTTAAGCGTAATCGATCCCACTTTTCCAAGCCTTTGTCTGTCTTCACCCAAGCTTTAAAAGCGAAGATAAGACCAAAGATCACTCCAAGCATTAAGCCCCAGTAATTCACAAAGAACTCAGACATACCAATCAAGATACGAGTAGGCAGCGGCAAGTCGACACCAAAGCGCGCAAACATGCTTGAGAACTGTGGAATAACCTTGATGTTAAGAATGAACATTGCAATCAAGATAAAACTGATCACGAATGTTGGGTAACGCATCGCAGTCTTAATTCGTTTGCGAGTCTCAACTTCTTGTTCGTAATATCCAGCTAATTGCAGTAAAGCCTGATCTAGACGGCCTGTGTTTTCACCAACGCCAATCATCGAGACAAACAACGGACTGAATACCTTTGGGTGCATCTGCATTGACGCCGCTAAGCCGCGACCATTAGTTAGCTCAGCAACCACCTCTTCCAAGGCGGCTTTCAGCTGCTTATTTTCGCAGTTTTGAGTGAGGCCTTTCATCGATCTTAATAGTGGTACACCCGCTTTGGTTAGGCTGTATAACTGTCGACAAAACAGAACCAACACCTCTAACGGTACACTCGGAAAGAACAGACTCGATACATCCATATCTAAGACTGAACCACCACTTTTGCCCAGTTTGATAGAGGTTGGAATGATCCCTTTACTCATCAAGCTTTCAGCAGCAAGATCTTCGTTATTCGCGTCTAATTGCCCACTTACTTGACTACCATCAGAGCTGCGACCTACATAACGATACGTTGGCATATCATTCTACCCCTACAGATAAATTGGGTCAGTGGCACCGGACGCATCACCTTCGCCAAGATGCATTATCTCATCAAGACTCACGACACCTTGCAGAGCCAATTCCATCGCAGAAGCCAATAACGGTTTATAGTTTTCAGACTGTCTCGCCTTTTGAGCAAAACCTACCGCATCATTAGCTCTCAGTGCATCCATCATGTTTTGCTCTAGCTCCAACATTTCAAATACACCAATTCGCCCGCGGTAACCGGTTAAGTTACAGTTCTGGCAACCACGGCCTTTCATAAACGGCACACCTACTTGGTTAGGGAAACGGACGCTCAGCCATTGCTTGCGAGGTTCATCTAACTCATCTTCAACCTTACAATCTGTACACACTTTACGAACTAATCGCTGTGCGACTACTGCTCGAACAGCGCTCGCGACCAAGTAACCCGGAGCACCCATATCCATCATACGCAACGCGCTGTCTACCGCATCATTGGTATGTAACGTACTTAATACTAAGTGGCCGGTCAGTGCAGCTCTCAAGCCTATCTCAACGGTTTCGTGGTCACGCATCTCACCGATAAGAATAATATCGGGATCCTGACGTAGAAAGGTTCTCAAGATAGTAGAGAAATCGAGATTGATCTTAGGGTTTACCTGAACTTGATTCACACGAGGTAGGCGGTATTCCACCGGGTCTTCCGCAGTAATGATCTTTTTACCCGGTTCGTTTAACTCACTTAACGCGCCGTATAAGGTTGTTGTTTTACCTGAGCCGGTTGGGCCTGTAACCAAAATCATGCCATGTGGACGGCGCAATTGTTGACGCAGACGAACCAACAGATCACTCGGTATGCCCGACTCTTCTAGTTTACGTAGGCCTGCTGACTGGTTAAGAAGACGCATAACCACTGATTCACCGTGCTGTACTGGCATGGTCGACATACGAATATCAACCGACTGACCTTTAGCTCGGATATTAAAGCGACCATCTTGAGGAAGACGTTTCTCTGAGATATCGAGGTTTGCCATCAGCTTCAAGCGCAGTACAAGTGCAGAAGCGATATTCACTTCATTCAGCAATGTTTCATGCAGTACGCCATCAATACGCTGACGAAGACGCAATACGTTTGAATCTGGCTCGATATGAATATCCGAAGCGCCAACCTGAATAGCATCTTCAAATAGTGAGTTGATCAGCTTAACGACGGTAACTTCATCACTGTCTTCTTCAGCGATATCGAAATCAAAAGCATCATTAACTTGGTGTTCAGCGTGAAGTTGCTCAGCAAACGAGGCAATCTCTTTGGTTCTTCGATAATAGCGATCGAAGCCATCAACCAATTGCCTTTCTTGAGCAACAACGAATTCAAGCGCGTAATCGCCGAGCTGACCAAGTAAAGACTCTTGGGCAAACAGATCCGCAGGGTCACTCATTGCAACACGCAAAGTGTCACCTTGGCGTCCAATAACCAATGCACGAAGGCGACGAGCATGTACTTCGGGTAAAAGCTGTACTGCTTCAACATCGACAACGGCTCGGCTTAAATCAATAAGAGGAATCGCTAACTGCTGCGACAAAAAGCTCAGCATTTGCTGTTCTGACAAGAAGCCAAGCTCAATTAGCGCATCACCCAGCTTACGCCCAGTACTTTTCTGAGCGGCCAGTGCTTGTTCAACTTGAGCCTCAGTGATAATGCCTTCTTCGACAAGCAAATCACCAAGTCTTTTTCTTAATCTAATTTGCATCGCCGCTCTCCTCTAAAGCATTGAGTATTTTTAACCGGTCACGCACAAAGCTTTGTGATTGAGATGAGATACCGACTCTAGTCAACGCACCTTGATATGATTGTTTTGCTGCAGCGAAGTCTAACTGGCGTTCTTGCTGAATCGCTAAGCCCAACCACCAGCGAGCGTTATCTGAATCGACTTCAACCAACTTTTGATAACTCTCGAGTGCGATTTCTTCTTGCTGTGATTTTTGGCTCAACGCCGCACGCATTGCTAGATACTCTTGAGTTGGATGCGGAGGCATGTGTACTAAAGGGCTCAGCGCCGCTTCTGATTGATTCGCTTTAACCAGCAGTTTAGATAACCCTAATCGCAATTTTTCACTGTTGATGTTGAGCTTAATTCCAGACTGATAAAGCTCATAGGCTTTGCGAGTATCGCCTTTACCAAAATAGAGAATCGCAAGTTTCTGACGGACATCTTCATTTCGTGGCGTGTAGCGTAGAGCTTCAGTGTAGCCCTTCAACGCACCAGTAAGATCGTTCGCATCAAGCGCTTTCTGAGCTCGACCTTGTGCATTCACAGATAGCTGTTCCGGAGTTAACTCAACCTGTTCGATCAACATTCCGCTATTTTCTGAATCACCAGAGGCTACAGGCTCATTAGAGATAGACGCAGGATCTTTTTTGGCCACACTAGCAACGTAAACTGGTTGGGGGATGTCAGTCCTAATCGTTTTAGGCGTGCTTAGAGGTTTAGCCGGTGTTTGTTGTTTTGTCGCTTTTGGGGCAGACATAACAACTGATTCGGAAACACTAGGCTTAGATTGAGCGCTTTTTGCCATCGCAGTGTTTTCTGTTGAAAGGATCGCAGAGTCTAGTGTCACCAATTTCTTAGTTGGCGATGAGATAGGTTGAGCGGCTTCCTGGATGCCATTTGAATCATCAACGACAGAGACTTGAACCTGTAAATCTCGAGTTGAGATTGACTGCTCAACAATAGACTGATCAATCACAGGGCCTTGCGATATCGCCCAACCGCCCATCGCTAAGCTCAACGTAAAACCTGCAACAACCCAAACTAGGGGGGAACGCGTTTTTACTTTAGGTACGACTGCCGCTTCAATCGAAGTCGCTGACTTTTTCTTTGCCAATTCAGACAAGGCGTTGTTAATGACGCTCATAATTAATTCCAACCCCACAGTATTGGCGTTTTAAATTTAGGCTTACACACATCGTACGTTTCATGCATAGCTGAAAAAAGATGTTGGTTGTCGATACTTTTCTTATCTTCACTGAACGAAAGCAATAGAGCCTTATGGCAAAGTTGGTTTATCAATCTAGGGATACCTAACGACGAACGACAGATCGCCTTTTTTTGATTCAAGCTGAATAACTCAGGACTGCCACCAGATTTAGCGATTCGATTATCAATATAAGCCACCGTTTCATCGAGATTCAGCGGTCTCAGTGTCGAACTAAATGTGATTCTTTGGCGAAACTGCCTTAGGTGATAAGCCTCTAATCGAGCATCCAATTCTGGCTGACCTAATAGAACAATCTGCAGCAGTTTTTTATCTTCCGTTTCAAGGTTACCAAACAACCTTAATGTTTCGAGCGCTTCATCCGATAGAGCCTGAGCTTCATCAAGAATAGCCACCACTCTTAAACCAGAATTGTGCAATTCAATGAGCTTATGCTGAATGTTATCAACCAAGGTTGCTTCATTATCGACAGCTAAACCAAGCTCTGTTGCAACCGCCTGGCGCAAGTCTGCCCCTGATAACACAGGGTTTGGTAAGTAGATCAGAGCTGTACAGTCATGTAGGTGATTGACCAACATCCGGCAAACCATGGTTTTTCCAGTGCCTACCTCTCCGGTCACCTTAATCACGCCCTCGCCCATTTCCAACGCCGAGATTACCGTCTGAATCGCTTCGAAATGAGGCGCTAAACCATAGAAGAAATCGGTATTCGGCGTTAAGGTAAATGGCAGTTGTTCAAAACCAAAGTGAGCTTGATACATACGACGACCTAGCTTAGTGAGACACTGCCACTCTATATTGAGAAAGTAAGCAATTACTCTTCATCAGGGAACCACTGCTGAAGAAGATCACGTGAACGCTCCAACTCATTTTGCCAAGTATTCACACCCACGATCGTTGGCTTAAGCAAGATCACGAGTTCAGTTTTTTGCGTTAACTGATTGGTGTTACGGAACAAATGACCTAAGGCTGGAATATCACCGAGGAATGGAACTTTAGAGGTCACATCACTGGTGTTGGATTTCATCAAACCACCAATAACAACCACATCGCCATCTCGAGCTCGAATCACTGAGTCAGACTCACGAATAGAGCTTTTCGCCAAAGGAAGTTGCACCAAGCCCGTAGTGGAACCTAGGTTGAGCTCTTTCACTTCTTCCTCTACTTCAATAACAGCTGGGTGAACATGTAAGAACACACTGCCTTTATCGTCTATCTGAGGGGTCACATCTAAAGAGATACCAGAGAAGAACGGAGTTAATTCAACCTCAGGTGCGACATTCGCGTCATCACCACTACCAACCGAACTTGATAAATCTGTTACGTAGTATTCGTCGGTACCCACTTTAATAACCGCTTTCTGGTTATTTGCCGCCGTGACTCGCGGGCTCGATAGAACATTAAGGTCACCTTGAGTGTCCATAAAGCTCAAAACTGCTTCAAAGCTGCCATCTGAAATCGTTACGTTAGTTTGTCCGCCTAACAAAGAGCTGATTGCATCTAACGGCGGTAAAGTACTTGCCGGACGATCAATTACAACGCCACCGCTGCCAATCGACTTAGACAAATTCGACCAGCTAATTCCTTGTTGGTAACCATCACTCAAGGTTACTTCCATGATTTTGGCTTCTAGGATAACTTGACGCTGCAGGCGTTTTTGAGAAATACCTAAGAACTCTCGAACCTCACGAATTTCGTCAGGGTAAGCACGCACTGTAATCACACTCGCTTGCGGGGTCACGACAACGCTTTGCCCATCGCCCGAGCCAATTAAGTGAGCAACCGCCGCTTCAAGCTGTGGCCAAAAATCACTTTCAGAGGTCGTTTCAATCTCTGTACCACCATTCGATGTCGAGTTTGATGAATTAGAAGAGTTAGATGAATTTGACGAGTTTGAGTTCGAGTTTGAAGAGCTCGATGAATTCGAATCTGAGTTAGAGATCGTGCCGGTGGTGATCGTCGTTAGTGAGCGACCAGAACGCTTAACTTGTAAGTAATCGACAGGGATCGTTACGGTGCGAAGACCGGCAGGATAAACTTGAATCACTTTGCCACGCTTTTCAATATCGTAGCCATACATATCTTGAGCAACAGCCAGTACCTCATCTAACGTCACGTCCGTTAGATTAAGCGTAAGGTTTCCAGACACACTTGGGTGAATAGCCGCACTATATTCCGTACCTTTCACTAAGCTGGCAAAAAAAGTTCTCGCTTCAACGCCTTTTGCCTGAATACGAAAACGCTTAACCGTTTCCATCCCCGGAGACATCGAGTCAGAATTAAGCTGAGGCATAAGGTCATCTTGAACCGACGAAGGCAGCTCATGAAGCGCTCTGCTATTCGCTTCATTAATCGATTCGTTTAAAGACTCTTTAATCTCAACAGGATCTCTATGCCCCATCGAACAGCCGACTAAAGATGACACTAGGATTGCTACTACAAGTTTACGCATGTCTTCACTCTAACCTTAATTATTCTTAACATCTAAAGAGAACATCTCTAATTTCCACTGCTTAGAGCTTCTCTGCAGAGTGACGTATTCTGGATCTATGTTCTTAACTCGGTACCCTCTGATCGTTTCCCCTTGTCCGAGAATCTGACCATTCATAATCGCATAGCAAGGCGTATCTCCCTTACACACGATGCTTTCTAAAGAAGGCAAGCGATAACGAGTTGGTGCTTTCTTAGCAGGCGCCGTTTTCTGTTGAGGTGAAAGCCAGCCTAATGGCGCCGTGGGATCTTGCTCAGCCCACACAAAAGAGCTACTAAATAGCAAGGACAACAAAAGAGTTCTAACCACCGATAAACTCCTGTCTAGTACCTAATGTGTAAACCTCGAACACCAGTCGAGCTTTAGGATATTCTTCTACTGAGTATTCAAATGTGCGCCAGTAGTAACTCACAGGTAGAGACTCAAGTGCTTGAAGGTAAGCTGAGATATCAAAGTAACTGCCGGTTAGCTCCATTCTTACAGGGTGAAGAAAGTAGCCTGAATATTCGCTGGTCTCTTTATTGTTCGAAATCGCTTCTGGTTTTAATGACTCTAGCGATTCAAGCTTTAGTCCATTACCGGCGTTAAGAACGCTCTCCAGTAACTGCGACATTTGAGAAGGTGTGATTAATCCATCAACAATCTGAGAAAGCTGAAGAGAGAGATCTTGGCTCTCCACCAGCAGCTTTTTGTACTCTCGATTAATTTCTTTGTCTGGGTCTTTGTTTAACTGAGCTTGCAGAACAAGTAACTCACCTTGCTGCCTTTGATTCGATTGAGTCAGGCTGCTCGCCTTGGCATTTTTAGCTTGTAGATCGAGATACGCAGGCTCAACCAATAAGGTGAACAACAACATCGATAGGCCAACAAAACCACACACAAAAAGTAGCCATTTTTCTCTTTGACTTAATGCAAGAAACTTATCGCTCAGCTGGTTCCACTGCTGCATTATTTACTCTCCCGACGAGTACTTAGCTCAAACGTCACCACATCCTGATCATTACGGCCAATTTTTAGTTTTTCAAAAGTGCGTCCGACTAAATTAAGCTCACTTTTAAACTGACCAATCCAGTTCGGAACGACATTTGCGTTACGAGCCAAGCCACTAAGATCTAAAGTATCGTGGGTCATGTAGATGTGCGAAAGAGAAATGTCATTTCGGCCTAATTTAGCTAAGGAATTCATGACGCCAGAATACCCGACTTGTTGGGATTCGTCGTATTGTCCAACAGCCTTCAAAGCCTCTTTTTTAGCCTCAGTCTCACGTTTGAGACGCGCAACCGCCGCGACTTTCTCTGGAGACGGTTTATGCTGAGTTAACTTACTATTCAATTGGTTAACTTGCTTGTTAAGTTGATTCGAGTCTTGTTGCAGGGCTGTTAGCTCTTTATCTAGATTAGAAACTTGATACTGCATTGCGAAGTAACCACCAAGCATCAAAACACAAACTACTCCCCAGCTCGCAACAACATTGGTCAGCGTAAAATATTCTTTTTTAGGCTTAAGGTGTTCAGGGTAAAGATTGACCTTAAACGTCTCTTTTTCAGCTGCAAGTTTAAGCAACAAACTCTCTGAATTATCACGCTCACCTTCAACCAACAGTGAAACTGTCGAGCTCAATGTACTGTTTAAGGCACTTTGTAACTCTGCTTCATCTTCTTCGTCACAACAGATTTTAAGCTGGTGAAGCTGGGTGCCTTTAATTTGAGAAGAAAGGTAATCAATCGAGCGTTGAAGCTCTAAAGCGAGGCCATCTAACTGCAGAGCACTTGACGCAACACCCGTTAAAGGTGGCACAACACTGCGGATAGTTCTTTGAAAACAAACGGTATTTTCGACAAACGCACCCAATTTAAAGTGTGAATTGACGCTACGTTGTAAAAGAATGAAATTAGACAGTTCGCCTGCACTGTAACCCCAGATTTCATCTTCAGGAGCAACACCTATTAATTCAACCTGAGCCGAATTAGTGATATTCAAAAGCTTGTCCAACAGCTTTTTAGGCAGGACATATACTTGCAGCTTGTTCGACGTTGGTAACGCGACCGCACTCGCAGTAATTTCCGTGACTCTTTCTGAAACAAGATCTTTGAGTAAAAAAGGCAGTGCTACCGACCATTCACTCTCTGGAATGTCCGGTTTATCAATTTGGTAGGTTTGGTAGTAGTTAGCACAGACAATCAGTTGGACGCTATTACTGGTAAACGCCTCACTGCTAAGCGATTTTTTTAGCGCACTCTCCCAGTCCCCATTAACCACTGGAATGCTGGCTACTTGAGGATCTTGTTCTGTCGATGAAATATAAATGGCGTCATTGCCCAGCAAGACAACTTGCGAGCTACCTTTATTATTCGTTGGCTTTATTTTGTCTAAAATCGCTTTAAAATTCATTCTTAACTACTACTCTTACGCCATCGATTTCTTCGTCCAACTTTGACAACAGATTCCGCTTTCGCGGCCTTTTCTGCTTGATTAGGCAAAGGGATAATTTGTTGTTCTTCGTCGAAATATCTCCCTTGATAGCCGTTAATGCCTAACTCTATCAAGGTATTCTTTTCTTGTTTTGTCTCGACTCCAACGGCAATAACTTGAGTTGGAGAATCACCACACGCCCCAATTAAGCTGCGAACAAACAGTTGGTTCTCATGCCTTTGGTCGATTTTCTTTATTAGGCTTCGATGAAGCTTAATATAATTAACCTTCAAATCCTTTATATAGTGAGTGCTAACAATGGTTCGCCCAGCTTGGCCAACCACAACTTTACACCCTAAACCTCGCAACATCTTTGCCACCGGTCTCATATAATCAAGATGAGCAATCAAGTGCCCTTCTGGAAACTCAAACGCAAGCTGAGAGCGGTGTTGAGCAGAGAGCTGTAACAACTCACTCCTAAACCACTTAAAGTGCTGTTTATTAGCAAACGGGGTAACATTCAGATTCACTGAATAGTTGATAGGTTGAGTTGATTCTTTCAACGATTTCAACACAACCTTTAGAACCGATTGGTCCATTTGAGCTTGATAACCCACTTGCTCTACCGCAGGCATAAATCGAGACGATTTCAATAAACCTTTGTCAGGATCCTGAATTCTAGTAAATATTTCTCTATGCAATTCATTAACTTGACCAGATTCTGGCATAAGATAACACCGCTGAGCAAAGATTACTAAATTTTCAGGAAGCAGCGCTTTATCAAGTAATGTTCTCCAACGAACACTGCCTCTATCAAGCTCATTCTTATTCTCTTTCGGGTAACGGCTCCAGTTATTAATACGCTCTAACTGAGCACTCTTTAGTGCCGTTTCCGTTTCATCCATGATCTGGCTATGACGCTCACCTTCGGTATACATGGTCACACCAATATGACACCAGTTATCCGACTCTAAAGGCTCTGGCGGAGTTAGCTTATCTAACTGCCTTAAACACTGAGCAGCCAAGGTCGCAATATCTTTTGCGCCCTGATGAGGGATAAATACAGCAAAGTCCGCTTCGTAATAGCGAGAAAAAATGACATCGGGATAGCGTTGAACGATATTCGACAGTACTTCACCGACTTCAATAATAAAGCCGTCTGTGGTTTGCTTATCGTTAGCATCACTAACTTGCTCCCATTCGTCGATACGTATCAGTAACACACCGCCTCGAGCACCACTTTCATGCAGTGCCGATTCCAGCTTATTATCGAATAAAACTCGGTTTGCCGTTCCCGTGAGTTTATCTAGGAAAGTATGGGTACGAATAAAGGTATCAAAGCGACTTCGTTCTTGACGAGCATCTTGTAGCTCTTCAATCAATACATCTAAGGCTTCGCTTGCGGTATAAGGCCACTCTCGCTCATCTCCCTTTGCATGAGCTTCAACCTGACCGGCCAAGATCATTCTTCCTCGCTCTTCCAAGATTTCAGAACCCATGAGTTGTTCTTTCAACCAACGAACACCGCGAGCAAGACAGAACAGAACCAATGCGACAGCCAAAGTAATTGACCACATCGCTTCCATTGAGTAGTTGTAGCCAATATAAGGAGGAAGTGCTTTAAATTCGATTCGGTAGCCTTCATTACGCTCTAAAATGAAGCTTTTCTCATAAAGACGATTGGGATCAATTTGTGGGGAGGTATCTTTGAAACGATAAACGATGCCGGTCTTGTTCGAGAGTTTCATCTCAACAATATTGCTCGCCTGCAACATCTTAGGCATCCAACGCTGCATTGAATACGCGGCGTCAGGGTCTTCCATCTCTTTATCTACAACGTCGACAATGCCAACCAAATAATGGTCTAAATATTCCTGTCCAATACGCTTAAAGGAAAGTGTGCCACCAATAAAAAGAATGAACATCGCGCTGATCACTATCACGGTGACAAATGCGACCAATCGAGTGCTCAATTTTAGTGTCGGGGTATATCTCATGAATAACGAAATCCTTTTCAACTCACATTATACCGTATTGCTACTTATACTATAAATTGACGTTGTAAATAAAGCGTTAAGAATTGTAGGTAACAAAAAGCCGCGATGAACGCGGCTTTTTCCAATTTAATACTGTCTTTATAATATATTAAAAACAGGGATCAAAATGGGATGTCATCATCAAAATCCATTGGCGGCTCATTATATTGAGGTTGAGCCTGCTGAGGAGCTTGTTGAGGTGCTTTTGGCTGCTGTTGAGCGGGAGCACTGTATTGTTGTTGCTGTGGCTGCTGTGGCTGACCCCAACCACCTTGCTGTTGGTTGTTACCCATGCCACCTTGAGCAGGAGCACCACCTTGAGCACGGCCGCCAAGCATTTGCATTACACCATTGAAGCCTTGAACAACCACTTCAGTTGTGTAGCGATCTTGACCGCTTTGATCTTGCCATTTACGAGTTTGAAGTTGACCTTCAATGTAAACTTGAGAACCTTTACGTAGGTACTCACCAGCAACTTCCGCAAGCTTGCCAAACAGAGCAACACGGTGCCATTCTGTTTTTTCACGCTGCTCGCCAGTTGCTTTATCACGCCATGACTCTGACGTTGCAATGGTAATGTTCGCTACTGCGCCGCCATTTGGCATGTAACGAATTTCAGGGTCATTACCTAGGTTACCCACTAATATAACTTTGTTAACTCCACGGCTAGCCATGATTTGCTCCGTCTAAATTCATAGTCTCAGAAAATTTTAGCGCACAAGAATAGCATGCTTTTCTGCAGTGATAAATCGCATTCCTATTCTCTCCTCACTACAAAGAATAAAAACGTAACAAATCATGATATTCAGAGCGATGTTGCTTTTTTCTCCACTTACAAACCACTCATTTACTTTGATAATTGATATTCAACGCAAGTCACTATCAAGGCGCTAGAGAAGCTAAAGCCTGCATGACAACGTGGAATCTAATCCCACTCAAACAGGACGTTTCAATGAGAAAATCAAGATACGCTCGCACTTTACACTTTCTGTGCATCGACCCAAACGATACCTATCTACATGTAAAAGAGATAGAAAAGCATTTATCTATTGTTCTCTACAAAATGACACCCGACGAATTAATGCTAGTTGATAGAAAGCGGAGTAACCGGATCTTGCTCGTCGATTACAGAGAGGTACCACAACTACTGATTATTTGTCCTAACCTGACTGTTATGTGGAAAAATCACGAAATCATTTTATTCAATGTCCCCCAGCAACTTCCAACCTCAGAGCTTCTTACCTATGGGGTACTAAAAGGACTCTTTTACAACACTGAACAAAAGGACAAGATTGCTCGTGGTCTTCAAGAAGTCATTGATGGCGATAACTGGCTGCCAAGGAAGGTAACCAATCAACTGTTGTTTTATTATCGCAATATGGTCAATACCAACACCACACCAACCAATGTTGATTTAACCATTCGTGAGATCCAGGTGATTCGCTGTCTTCAATCCGGGTCTTCAAACACACAAATCGCCGATGACTTGTTTATTAGTGAGTTCACGGTTAAATCTCACCTCTATCAAATATTCCGTAAGCTTGCGGTAAAAAATAGAGTTCAAGCGATAGCATGGGCAAACCAGAACCTGCTTGCATAATCGACCCACCTCTTAGTCTGACGATAATTTTGAGGGAAGCTCTAGTAAACCATGGCTATTGTTGCTGAATTTTCGACATAACTTATGCTAGAGTTGCCCTCAGAAATATCAACCACTCAGGTTGAATCAATAATTATTATAGATAAAGGGTCTTATCATGATCAAAAAGTGCCTTTTCCCGGCAGCTGGCTACGGTACACGTTTTTTACCTGCAACCAAGTCAATGCCTAAAGAAATGATGCCTGTAGTAAACAAACCTCTGATTGAATACGGTGTAGAGGAAGCTATCGAAGCTGGTATGGATGGAATGTGCATCGTTACTGGACGTGGTAAGCACTCGATCATGGATCACTTTGATAAAAACTACGAGCTTGAGCACCAGATTAGCGGCACCAATAAAGAAGACCTATTGGTTAATATCCGTGAAACGATTGAAGCGGCAAACTTCACCTACATTCGTCAACGTGAGATGAAAGGCCTTGGCCATGCTATTTTAACGGGTCGCGAACTTGTAGGCGATGAACCGTTCGCAGTAGTACTTGCTGATGACCTTTGTGTGAACGAGCAACAAGGCGTGCTAGCTCAGATGGTTGCGCTATACAAACAGTTCCGCTGTTCTATTGTTGCTGTACAAGAAGTTCCAGAAGAAGAGACTCACAAGTACGGTGTTATCTCTGGCGAAATGATCAAAGATGACCTTTTCCGAGTTGATGACATGGTAGAGAAGCCAGAGCAAGGTACAGCACCAAGCAACCTAGCGATCATTGGTCGTTATATTCTGACTCCAGATATCTTTGAATTAATCGAGCAGACAGAACCAGGTAAAGGCGGCGAAATCCAGATCACTGATGCATTGCTAAAACAGGCAAAAGCAGGCTGTGTATTGGCTTACAAATTTAAAGGCCAACGTTTTGACTGTGGTAGTGTTGAAGGCTATATCGAAGCAACAAACTACTGCTTCGAAAACCTATACAAGAAAGACCAGCAGCAAATCGAGCTAGGTAAACACTCGACCAAGAAAGAAGCATAACGACTGGTTAATCACTAACGTTACTGATTTTAGAAAGGGCGACTCTTTGAGTCGCCCTTTTTGTTTACTGTTTTTTTATCCAGTAAAACTTTGCACAAATCTCACTCTATGTAATACTTTAGCCACTTAAAATTACATGGTCTATTGAGATGGATAAAATAGAAATTAGAGGCGCTCGTACGCATAACCTCAAAGACGTCAACCTAACCATTCCACGTGACAAACTGACTGTCATCACCGGATTATCGGGTTCAGGAAAGTCGTCACTTGCGTTTGACACACTCTACGCAGAAGGTCAGCGTCGTTATGTTGAATCTCTGTCTGCTTACGCTCGTCAATTTCTATCTCTTATGGAAAAGCCTGATGTCGACCATATTGAAGGTCTGTCTCCAGCTATCTCAATAGAACAAAAATCGACTTCACATAACCCTCGCTCAACCGTCGGTACCATTACCGAAGTCTATGATTACCTCAGATTATTGTATGCGCGAGTAGGCGAACCTCGCTGTCCAGACCACAACATCCCTCTAGCAGCACAAACCATCAGTCAAATGGTCGATAAGGTCTTAGAACTGCCTGAAGGCTCAAAGATGATGTTGATGGCACCGATTGTCAAAGAGCGCAAAGGTGAGCATGTTAAAACACTGGAAAACTTAGCTGCGCAAGGCTTTATCCGAGCCCGAATTGATGGTGAAACCTGTGATCTATCCGATCCACCAGCACTTGAACTTCATAAGAAGCACACCATTGAAGTTGTGGTAGACAGATTCAAGGTTCGTCCTGATCTTCAACAGCGTTTAGCCGAGTCATTCGAGACCACATTAGAGCTCTCTGGCGGTATCGCTGTCGTCGGCTGGATGGACGAAACGGATCAAGAAGAGATCGTATTCTCTGCTAACTTCGCTTGTCCTAAATGTGGTTACAGCATGCAAGAGCTTGAGCCTCGCCTGTTCTCATTTAATAACCCGGCAGGAGCATGTGGTACGTGTGATGGTCTTGGTGTTCAACAGTATTTTGATCCAAGCCGAGTGATTTTAGATGAGAACCTAAGCATTGCTGAAGGTGCGATAAAAGGTTGGGATCAAAAGAACTACTACTATTTCCAAATGCTAACGTCGCTGTCAGAACATTATGGTTTTGATCTGTATGCGCCATTTAATTCTCTACCGAAAAAGACTCAAGAGATCATTCTAAAAGGATCAGGTCGTACTGAAGTGGAATTCAAGTACATCAATGACCGAGGTGATATTCGGGTTAAGCGTCATCCATTTGAGGGCATTTTAAATACCTTGGAGCGCCGTTACCGTGATACTGAATCGAGCGCAGTGCGTGAAGACCTTGCCAAATACATCTCAACCAAGTCGTGTTCTAGCTGTGATGGCACTCGCCTGAGACTAGAAGCTCGCAATGTTTTCATTGGTGATACAACACTTCCGGAAATAGTTGAACTTAGCATTGCTGACGCACTACAATTTTTCCAAGAATTGAAGCTAGACGGTCAACGTGGGCAGATCGCAGATAAAGTGATGAAAGAGATCAATGATCGTCTGCATTTCTTAGTCAACGTTGGTTTGAACTACCTTAACCTATCACGCAGTGCTGAAACGCTGTCTGGTGGTGAGGCGCAACGTATTCGTTTGGCGAGCCAAATCGGTGCCGGTTTAGTTGGCGTTATGTATGTACTTGATGAGCCATCAATTGGTCTCCACCAGCGCGATAATGAACGTCTATTGCAAACCTTAATTCACCTGAGAGACTTAGGTAATACGGTACTTGTTGTGGAACATGACGAAGATGCAATTCGTTGTGCTGACCATGTTATCGATATCGGTCCAGGAGCAGGGGTGCACGGTGGTCACGTGGTGGCAGAAGGTACCATGCAAGACATCATCGAAAACCCGAACTCTTTGACAGGCCAATACCTGAGCGGTGCTAAAGAAATTGCAGTGCCTGAAAAGAGAACGCCTATCGACAAGAAAAAGGTCGTCGAGATCGTTGGCGCAACGGGGAACAACCTAAAGAATGTGACCGCGACAATTCCTGTTGGCTTGTTCAGTTGTATTACGGGCGTATCAGGTTCGGGTAAATCAACGCTTATCAACGATACCTTCTTTAAAGTCGCCCACACTCAATTAAACGGTGCCACGACTGCAGTTCCAGCAAAGCACAAAAAGATTAAAGGGTTAGAACATTTTGATAAGGTAATCGACATAGATCAAAGCCCTATCGGTCGTACACCAAGATCAAACCCTGCGACCTACACAGGGATTTTCACCCCTATTCGTGAACTATTCGCGGGCACTCAGGAATCACGTTCTCGTGGTTACAAGCCAGGTCGATTCAGCTTTAACGTTCGTGGTGGTCGTTGTGAGGCTTGTCAGGGAGATGGCGTAATCAAGGTAGAGATGCACTTCTTACCCGATGTGTATGTGCCTTGTGATGTGTGTAAAGGTAAGCGCTATAACCGTGAGACTCTAGAGGTCCGCTACAAAGGTAAAACCATTGACGAAGTTCTAGAGATGACTGTGGAAGATGCTCGTGAATACTTCAACCCGGTACCTGTTATCGCTCGTAAACTGCAAACTTTAATGGACGTTGGCCTCTCTTACATTCGCTTAGGGCAAGCAGCTACAACCTTATCTGGTGGTGAAGCTCAGCGTGTTAAATTAGCGCGTGAACTGTCTAAACGAGACACGGGAAAAACCTTATACATTCTCGATGAGCCAACAACAGGCCTTCATTTCCACGATATCCAGCAGCTACTGACGGTATTACATAGACTGCGTGATCACGGTAATACAGTTGTCGTGATTGAGCACAACCTAGATGTCGTTAAAACAGCAGACTGGATCCTAGATCTTGGCCCAGAAGGTGGGCAAGGTGGTGGTGAGATTGTTGCAGAGGGTACACCTGAAGATGTGGCGTTAGTCGAAGGTTCACACACTGCTCGCTTCCTTAAGCCTATGTTAAATTTGAAGTAGGTGTAAAATAGCGCCCTGCGGGCAGACAGAAAAATGTTAAAGTAACAGAGCTTGTTTCAGAAGGAACAAGCTCTGTTTTTATAAGGTTAGGGATTTATGGCAACAATACACACTAGCGGTACTCAGCTAGAAAATCAGGTCACTCAGCTACCACTCAACAAAGCATTTCTGGCTTCTTTAGCTGTTGTATTCTTGTTAGCTATGCATTTTTTTATGCCGAATCCTGGTGGTTCGGGCCTTGCTCTATCCTTTAACCCTACCACTTGGCTAGCGCTAAGCTTCACGCTAGCGATTGGCTTTTACCAACTCGCGACCAATCGAGTACTCAAGTATTCCAAATTAACAATTGGCTTGTTGATTAGCTGCATCATACTCACGCTACCCATTTTATACAGCAATGCTGCACCTCAAGGAGCGTCAGGACGCTTGCTTGGATTGTGGGCGGGCTTTGCCTTATTTGTGGTGCTGCAGCAATTTAAGTTCAGCAATAAACACAAGCAACGTATGTTGTGGTTCATTGTACTTGCTGTTGTTATACAAGCACTATTTGGCTATGTGCAATATTTCTTATTAGAACCTGGCAACCTATTTGGCTACAACACTGCTGCAAACCGACCATATGGGATATTTCAACAACCGAATGTAATGGCAAGCTTTCTTGCTACTGGTTTTGTGCTGTCCGCTTACCTTTTAGCAAGGCAGCCGGCTAAATATAACCATAAGATCAGCGAATCATTCCTACTGTATTTAACTCCAACCTTAACCGTGCCCTTGCTGATCATCATTGCATCACGTACCGGATGGTTGGCCGCTGTCATTGGGTTTATCTGCATTCTGCCCTATCTATACAAGTTCTCGACCAAGAAACGCTTCTACGGATGGTGCGCATCAGTGCTCGTCGGTGTCGTCGTCGCTTTTTCGGTGATCAGCCTAAGTGCGACTGATAGCCTCGCTAGCAAGAAAGCGAACCTAGAAAGCCCGCGCGCTTATACGTTCCCGCAAGCTTTAGATATGATGATCGAAAAGCCATTTACAGGTTATGGTTACGGGAAATTTGAGTCTGAATACACGCTATATACAGCTCGCCAACATCAACTCAACTCGAACTATCATCCAGGTCTTCCTTCAATGGATCACCCGCACAATGAGTTCCTGTTTTGGGGAGTTGAAGGGGGGATTGTACCAATCATCGGAATCTTGATTGCTGCAATATTGGTGATGTCACGCATAACAAGTTCAGCAAAGGGAACACGTCTAGCCCTGCTCGCGTTATTTATCCCGATCCTGTTGCACTCCCAACTTGAGTATCCTTTTTACCACTCGGCGATTCACTGGATAACATTCATTATATTGATTTACTGGGTAGATCAGCGCTCTTCCCGACATTATCAACAGTCGTTCAGTATCATCAGCAAGACCCTATTTAGAGTGTTGAGCTTAGTGCTCCCTATTTTGGTCAGTTTTTATATGTTGAGCGCCCTGCACACCAACTATGTACTGACTAAGTTTGAACTGTCTAAGCCGAAAAA
This sequence comes from Vibrio sp. 10N.261.55.F4, assembly GCF_041470465.1. Taxonomy (NCBI): domain Bacteria; kingdom Pseudomonadati; phylum Pseudomonadota; class Gammaproteobacteria; order Vibrionales; family Vibrionaceae; genus Vibrio; species Vibrio sp. 10N.261.55.F4. Next base: position 295,105 of record NZ_JBFRMM010000004.1, read on the forward strand.
TCCGGACATTCTTAAGCAGGTAACGAACCCAGTGGTGTGGAAAGATCGCTACGATTGGGATATATACAGCACTTACCTTAATATCGGCCTCTACAAAGCCGACCCGAGCCTTATACAGCCTTACATCGATTGGTCACTGGAGATCATTAAGAGCAAACCAAGACCGGCTTTCTACAGCAATCTGATTCTGGCGTATCAAGGCCTAGGAGAAGAAAGTAAAGCAGAGCAAATTCGTAGCGAAGCGAACTTTTTATTCCCTAACAGAGACTTTTCAAAGGTTCAGTATAAGAAAGTGTCACAAGCAGAAGATAACGTTTCGTCTGCAGAATAATGTTAAGAATTCGCAACGCAAGCTTCACTTAGTAGGCAGTAGGAGCTTGGGGTAGATACAAAAAAGCGCACGATCTCTCGTGCGCTTTTCTTTTTAATTTCAGTTCATGCAGCTACTTCAAAACATCTTTTAGCGCTTTTAGGCACAACGCGACATTCTCTTTACGAGCACCGTAACCCATTAGGCCGATACGCCATGCCTTACCAGCCAAAGAGCCAAGCCCAGCACCGATTTCAAGATTATATTCTTCTAAAAGCTGCGTTCTTATCTTAGCCTCATCAATTCCTTCTGGGAAATAAAGTGCATTAAGCTGCGGCAGGCGGCTCTCTTCATCAACCACAAACTTTAACCCTAGAGCTTCTACGCCTTCTTTAAGCTCTTGGTGCATCGCATGATGACGAGACCACGCATTATCTAAGCCTTCATTTTTCAACAAAACCAGCGACTCATGCAGAGCATAAAGGCTGTTCACGGGTGCGGTATGGTGGTAGCTACGCTTACCTTCTCCACTCCAGTAACCTAATACTAAACTTTGATCCAAAAACCAGCTTTGCACTGGTGCTTTACGGGCTTTCATTTTATCAACCGCACGCTGAGAGAAAGTCACTGGAGATAGCCCTGGCACACAAGACAGACACTTTTGGCTGCCAGAATAAACCGCATCAAGCTGCCACTCATCAACCAGCAATGGCACACCACCTAATGATGTCACTGCATCAACAATCGTTAACGCATCAAACTGACGAGCGACAGCAGAGATAGCTTGAGCATCAGATAACGCTCCGGTTGATGTCTCTGCATGCACAAATGCAACAGCAACGGCATCGGGGTTTTCTGCCAATGCTTGTTCTACCTTTTCAACTGAAACGGGCTTGCCCCATTCGTCATCAACAAGGATCGCTTCGCCACCACAACGCACCACGTTTTCTCGCATACGCTCACCGAAGACACCGTTACGACAAACAATCACCTTTTCACCAGGCTCAATCAAGTTAACAAAACAGGTCTCCATACCCGCACTGCCCGGTGCAGAAACGGCAATCGTAAATTCGTTTTCAGTCTGAAAAGCGTATTTAAGAAGCTGTTTAAGCTCATCCATCATCGCAATAAACAGCGGATCTAAGTGACCTATGGTTGGACGGCTCAAAGCCTGTAACACTTGAGGTGAGATATCTGAAGGACCAGGTCCCATTAACGTTCGGTGTGGTGGATAAAAGCTATCGATAGCAGTAGTGAGTGGTAAATTAGACATGTACATCCCTTACGTTAATGTTGTGAACAATCCACCCTAAAGCAAATTGATTACCTCAGCAATTAGCCATAAGTATTGAGGTCAAACCACTGTCACATAATTGTTAAAATTATTTTTCAATTATCTCAAGTTACGGATTGACATTGTTACCACAAAAACGTTCAATGAAACGGCTATCTAGCAGAAGAGGAGCACTGCCCAGGCAGATGTTTTGTGGAACCGCATTTCCAATACAAAACATTTATGGGGAGCAGTGCCGAGATAATAAAAGGATGCAGGACCTTTATTATCGGTTGAGCGGGCTGAATCCCGTCAACTGTCGCCATTTCTATATGGTGAAGAGCTTCTGAGGTTACTATTCTAATAATTCCTCTCTTTTTGCTCTAAAACTCTCTTCGAAAAACATCGGACGTTGGATTACCCAACCGTAATTTTATTTTAGGAAGTCGTGGGAGATATATCGTGAGTGCATCTAATGTAGCTGGTTCTTTTAATGTCGCTAAGTTTGGTGGAACAAGTGTTGCCAACTTTGAAGCAATGAGCCGTTGTGCTGCCATTATTGAAAACAACTCAAACACGAAACTGGTCGTGAGTAGTGCATGCTCTGGTGTCACTAACTTGCTGGTTGAACTAGCAAATGGTGTTCAAGACAAAGCTCGTCGTCAGGAACTAATGGCGCAATTAGCGGACATTCACAACGCAATTCTTGACCAACTCGCAGATCCAATCAGCATCGAAAAAGAAGTCCACAGCATTCTTGATGACATTGCGAGCGCTGCAGAGGCCGCATCATTCCAAACAAGTACTAAACTGACGGATCACCTTGTCGCATGTGGCGAGTTGATGTCGACACACATTTTGGCTCAGATTATTCGTGAACGAGGTACACCAGCCGTTCGTTTTGATATCAGAGAAGTGATGCGCACTAATGGTGATTTTGGTAAAGCAGAACCACAACTTGAAGATATTTCAGCCCTAGCAAAAGAGAAGCTTATACCACTTTGCCAACAGCAAGTTGTGGTTACTCAAGGTTTTATCGGTGCAGATAGCGAAGGTAACACCACGACTTTAGGCCGTGGTGGCAGCGATTATTCCGCCGCGCTGATCGCCGAATCAGTACAGGCAATGGGGTTGGAAATCTGGACAGATGTTCCGGGTATTTACACGACAGATCCACGCATCGCACCGAAAGCATCTCCTATTCCAGAGATCAGTTTTAGCGAAGCATCGGAAATGGCAAACTTTGGTGCAAAGATACTGCACCCTTCAACTCTAGTACCTGCATTGCGCCACCAAATCCCGGTATTTGTCGGCTCTTCTAAAGCACCAGAGTTAGGTGGAACTTGGATTCGCCAAGAAGTTGAAAGCTCACCATTATTCAGAGCACTTGCTCTTCGTTGCAACCAAACGATGGTTACGCTTCGCAGTGCAAACATGTTCCATGCTTACGGCTTTTTGGCGAAGGTATTCGAGATCCTTGCTAAACATAAGATCTCAGTCGATCTCATCACGACTTCAGAGATCAGTGTCTCACTGACTCTCGATCAAACAGACACATCAGGTGGTGCTCCTGAGTTACCAGAAGCTGCTCGACTGGAGCTTGAAGAGTTGTGTTCTGTAGATATTGAACACGACCTATGCCTTGTTGCGCTTATTGGCAACAACATGAGTGAAAATAAAGGCTATGCAAAGCAGGTGTTTGGCACTCTGGAAGATTTCAATCTACGTATGATTTGTTACGGAGCAAGCCCACACAACTTGTGCTTCTTGCTAGATGCATCTGTTTCTAAGTTGGCGATCCAAAAACTTCACCAAGAGTTATTTGAATAAGGCGATGGTTAATTAATTGGTTTTAATTAACCAAACCCCAGATACAAAAAGGGTTGCTCTTGAGCAACCCTTTCTCTTTTTTACTATACGAATCAAAGCTCGTCGTAGATTCAAACTAGTTAATGTTTGGACCTAACCACTTCTCAGCTTCCAACATATCCCAGCCCTTACGATCAGCATAGCTTTCTACTTGATCCTGTTGAATCTGTGCAATCGCAAAATATCGCGAATCAGGATGAGAGAAGTACATACCCGACACTGAGGCACCTGGCCACATTGCGTAACTCGTGGTTAGTGACATGTCGATGGCTTTTTCAACGTCCATCAACTCCCACAACGTGCCTTTCTCTGTATGTTCTGGGCAAGCAGGGTAACCCGGAGCTGGACGAATACCTTGGTACTTCTCTCGAATCAAATCGTCGTTAGACAAATCCTCATCAGGCGAGTAACCCCAAATATCCTTTCTCACTTCTTTGTGTAAATATTCTGCAAACGCTTCAGCCAAACGGTCCGCAACCGCCTGAATCATAATCGCATTGTAATCATCACCATTAGCTTTATATTCATCAGCAAGCTCTCGCTCACCAATACCGCCAGTAACCGCAAAGCCACCAATCCAGTCAGCTTTACCGCTTTCTTTTGGCGCAATGTAATCAGACAAACAGTAGTTAAAGCCTTTTGGTTTCTCTGTTTGTTGACGAAGATTGTGTAGAACTTTTAGAACTTCGGTACGAGATTCATCGGTATACACCTCAATATCATCACCAACACTGTTCGCTGGGAACATGGCACACATACCACGCGCTTCAAGCAGCTTCTCTTTCTCTACGCGATCCAGTAAATCATTAGCATCTTTGAATAAACGTTTTGCCTCTTCACCCACTTCTTCATGATCAAGGATTGCAGGGTATTTACCAACCAATGACCATGTCATAAAGAATGGAGTCCAATCGATGTACTGACGCAAAGTTGCCACATCAAAATCATTGAAGATGTGAACTCCCGGCTTAGCGGGTGCCGGTGGCGTATACGCATCCCAATCGATAGCAACTTTATTGGCACGAGCTCTTTCAAGCGTGACAGGCTTGGTACGAGGCTTCTTACGATTGTGCTGATCTCGAACGCGATCGTAATCGATATCCAGCTTCTCAACGAAAGCGGATTTCAATTCATCAGAAAGTAGTGAGGTACAAACACCCACTGCACGCGAGGCATTATTTACGTATACAACAGGTTCTGAATAATTCTGCTCAATCTTAACTGCTGTGTGAGCTTTAGATGTGGTTGCACCGCCAATCAGAAGAGGCAGCTTGAAACCCTGTCTCTCCATTTCTTTAGCAACATGTACCATTTCATCAAGAGACGGTGTAATCAGCCCAGACAGGCCAATAATGTCGACATTCTCTTCTTTCGCTACCTTGAGAATCTTCTCGCAAGAAACCATCACACCTAAGTCGATAATTTCGTAGTTATTACACTGTAAAACCACACCAACGATATTTTTACCGATATCGTGAACGTCACCTTTAACGGTCGCTAACAAAATCTTACCGTTAGTTGCGCCCACTTCTTTGGATGCATTAATGAATGGTTCTAAATGGGCAACCGCCTGTTTCATCACACGCGCAGACTTTACAACCTGTGGTAAGAACATCTTACCTTCACCAAACAGGTCACCAACAACGTTCATTCCGTCCATTAGAGGACCTTCAATCACTTCAATAGGACGAGAGGCATTAACACGAGCTTCTTCGGTATCTTCAACAATAAAGTCGGTGATACCTTTTACCAAAGAGTGCTCCAAACGCTTCTCTACAGGCCAAGTTCGCCACTCTAATGCAGATTTATCTTCAACCTTACCAACAGCACGCTCTAGGTATTCGGTCGCCATATCCAGCAATCTTTCAGTCGAATCATCACGACGGTTTAGTACGACATCTTCAACAGCATCACGCAGATCTTCTGGAACATTATCGTAAATTTCCAACTGACCAGCGTTTACAATGCCCATATCCATACCGTTTTTAAAACAGTGATATAGGAATACCGCGTGAATAGCCTCACGGACGTAGTTATTACCACGGAATGAGAATGAAACATTCGACACACCGCCAGAGATCATCGCATGCGGGAGATCGCGTTTGATGTCTCCTACTGCTTCAATGAAATCAACCGCATAGTTATTATGCTCATCGATACCAGTAGCCACTGCGAAAATATTCGGGTCAAAAATAATATCTTCTGGTGGGAAACCGACTTCATCAACAAGAATGTTGTAGGCATTGGTACAGATTTCGACTTTACGCTCTCGAGTATCAGCCTGCCCGACTTCATCAAACGCCATCACGATCACAGCAGCACCATAACGACGAACTAATTTGGCTTGCTCAACAAACTTCTCTTTGCCTTCTTTTAGAGAGATTGAGTTAACGATGCCTTTGCCTTGAATACACTTTAGGCCAGCTTCGATAACTTCCCACTTAGAAGAATCGACCATAACAGGTACTTTCGAGATTTCAGGTTCTGAAGCACATAGATTCAGGAATTTAACCATACACGCCTCGGCGTCTAGCATCCCTTCATCCATGTTGATATCGATAATTTGAGCACCATTCTCGACTTGCTCTCGAGCTACACTCAAGGCTTCGTCGTAGAGCTCTTCTTTGATAAGGCGCTTAAAGCGTGCAGAGCCGGTAACATTGGTCCGCTCACCTACATTCACGAACAAAGATTCTTTAGCTATCGTCAGTGGCTCTAGTCCCGAAAGACGACAAGAAACTGGTAAGTCTGGCAATTGACGCGGCGTTACACCTTCAACGGCCTCAGCCATTTCACGGATATGCTCTGGAGTAGTACCACAACACCCACCAATTAGGTTCAAGAAGCCACTTTCAGCCCACTCTTTAACATGTTCAGCCATATCCTCAGGAGAAAGGTCATACTCACCAAATGCATTAGGCAAACCCGCATTAGGGTGAGCAGAAACATTGCACTCTGAGATACGAGACATCTCACCGACATACTCACGCAGTTCATCAGGGCCCAATGCACAGTTCAATCCAAATGAGATTGGTTTTACATGACGAAGGGCGTTGTAGAATGCTTCTGTCGTCTGTCCTGAAAGGGTACGACCTGATGCGTCAGTGATGGTACCGGAAATCATCACTGGAAGAGCAATACCCACCTCTTCAAAAACAGATTCAACGGCAAAGGCACACGCTTTCGCGTTTAACGTATCAAAGATAGTTTCAATAAGAATTAAATCTGAACCGCCCTTAATGAGCGCGCGAGTCGATTCAGAATAGGCTTCAACCAGTTCGTCAAAGCTAACATTACGGTAACCTGGATCGTTTACATCAGGCGAGATAGAACAAGTTCGGTTGGTTGGACCTAATACACCCGCGACGAAGCGAGGTTTATCTGGGGTCTTTGCAGTCCATTCATCAGCTGCTTCACGAGCAAGCTTGGCAGCAGCAAAGTTAATCTCTTCACTAAGGCTTTCCATATCATAGTCGGCCATAGCGATGGTTGTAGCGTTAAAGGTATTGGTTTCGAGGATGTCAGCCCCAGCTTCCAAATACTCCATATGGATATCTTTGATAAGCTTAGGCTGTGTAAGAACTAAAAGGTCATTGTTGCCCTTCAAGTCACTGTGCCAATCAGCAAAGCGTTCACCACGATAGTCTTGCTCTTCCAATTTATAATCCTGAATCATGGTGCCCATGCCACCATCAATCAGTAAAATTCGTTGCTTCAACAGAGCGTCAATCTTTTGCCTTACATTACTTCCCACGGTACAACCTCATTCCTTTAATTATCCCTCCATCCTATCACACATTAAAAAGGAGTCTAGACGTCTAAAAAAGGAAATTGATTACTGAGTCATGACAAAAAAATGTTTGCTATTTGAGCATGAGACAACGAAAATTCATATTCATACTTTGTTACATGTTGGAATCCCAATGTCGGTCTATTACACCTTATGCTTCTTGTCCGCTGCAGCCATGCTTATTGCTTTCGTGAATACAAAAATTGGTAAAATGCAGACAACCATCGCCATCACAGCAGGCTCAATGATGTTATCTCTATTGATTATCATTGCGGGACAAAACAATTGGTTCCAACTGGCTGACATCGCCTCAGAAACCGTTGCCAGTATCAACTTTGAAGATTTCCTACTAAAGGGAATATTGGGGTTCTTACTCTTTGCCGGTGGTTTAGGGATTAAGTTACCAAATTTAAAAGACCAGAAATGGGAAATAACTGTACTCGCGTTAGGTGCTACGTTGTTTTCAACATTCTTTATCGGTTTTGTGCTGTACGGGTTTTGCCAGTTCATCGGTATTCAATTTGATCTGATTTACTGCCTACTCTTTGGCTCGCTAATCTCTCCAACCGATCCCATCGCCGTGCTAGCAATAGTAAAGAAACTCGACGCTCCCAGAAGAATCTCTACTCAAATCGAGGGAGAATCTCTATTCAACGATGGTTTTGGCTTAGTTATCTTCGTAACCCTATTTACTATCGCATTCGGCACAGAAGCGCCAACCGTCGGTAGTGTGACCATGCTATTCGTTCAAGAGGCAATTGGCGGCATCGTCTACGGTTTTGTTTTAGGTCTTGTATTCCATTACCTAATCAGCAACACCGACGACCACTCGATGGAGTTGCTATTAACCATCGGCATTCCAACTGCTGGTTATGCGTTTGCTGAAGTTCTACATGTATCAGGACCATTAGCGATGGTGGTCTCAGGTATCATGATTGGTAACTGGACTCGCTTTATCGGATTCTCAAAAGAGAGTGAAGATCACTTAGATCATTTCTGGGAATTGATAGATGAATTCTTAAACGGCGTATTATTCCTACTAATTGGTATGTCGATGCTGTTATTCAAATTCCACCAAGAAGATTGGATCTTAATGGCTTTCGCAGTCCCTCTAGTATTGAGTGCACGTTACTTGAGTGTTTTCTTGTCTTACATCGGATTTAAACGCTTTAGAACTTACAACCCGTGGTCGATTAAGATTCTAACTTGGGGTGGTTTACGCGGTGGCTTAGCACTAGCCATGGCACTTTCAATCCCTTCAGGTATCTGGGTAATTGAAGACAAAGCAATCGATGTTAAAGAGATAATCCTTGTCATGACATACGCCGTTGTTGTGTTTTCTATTCTGGTTCAAGGCTCAACTATCACTCCTATGATAGAGAAAGCAAAACAAGCAGAGAAAGAGCTAGATTAATATCTAAATAGATCAACCAAGGCCGCCTACTTTAGGTGGCCTTTTTTATACCTAATGAAAGTCAAACTCGCCAATTCCCTCACTGAAGTTATCGTTGAAAGGTATGCGTGGAACATAGAGATTATATCGATATTTGATACCGCGAGTATTTGAGTAGTCGAAAGCCTTGTTGTGGGTATCCAGAACTCTTTAAGTAGGTTAAGTCATACAGAGAACTCGTTCTTGTGCGAACTCGCTAGTCTACCCAATAACCCACTCTCAAGTTATATAAGCTTCAATCGAAAGACTTCACCTTTCACCTGGAAACAAAAATAACGGGACTCAACGTCTCGCTAGAATAGCGTTAGTTATTAACAGGACTGTGGAGCTAGATGAGTGGTGAACGGTTTGAACTAAGTCATTAAATACCGCAAGGCTGCACTAAATCAGTGTTCGATAGAGATAGCTAAAGGAACACATGGTACTTCAAGTGATACTTGTAAAAATGACAGGAATAAAAAGCGCTAGCATTTCTGCCGAGACGTGCAGACTAGAGTCTTAAATATGGCAAGGCTGGAATGAGTAGGCACTCCGGAGATTCGAGCACGCAGGTGAGCTAGGAGCGCCTAGTTATCCCAACATTACTTCGTAGAAGCAGCAGATACAAAAAAGCCCCAGTATTTCTGCTGAGTCTTAGTATATGGAAAGGTTGGAGGTTTAGACTCCCAACACGCGCTGTTTTGGTAAGTAGGAGAATCCGCGGCTTTGCTAATGGCGTATATTATACCAATCCGGAAAATTAA
>NZ_JBFRMM010000005.1:0-38051 GCF_041470465.1 Vibrio sp. 10N.261.55.F4
CGCTCGACGCCCATTAACGCACCCGAAGGATTGTTAGTGTCGTTTCCGCTCGACTTGCATGTGTTAGGCCTGCCGCCAGCGTTCAATCTGAGCCATGATCAAACTCTTCAATTTAAGATTTTGTGACTCAACGAATACTGACTTCAAAACTAATATTTACCGAAGTAAACATGTAATTCTAAAGCTATTACCCCTCTCTTCTTAAATAAATAGGAACAGAATGGTAATGAATTGACTGTGCCGAATAACTACAAGTAGTTAAACGTATTGGTCACTCAGTTCATTGAAATCAATTTGTTACCGAAGTAACTGTTATTACGCTCTTTCGAAAAAGAACCAATAACGCTTTGATATTCATCAACGAGTGCCCACACAGATTGATAGGTTTAAATTGTTAAAGAGCTTAACTTCTTGAGCGTTCCTTTTAAGTAAGGAGCCTCTCGAAGTGGACGGCCATTCTAGCGAATTAACATTCAGTGTCAAACACTTTTTGAAAATTAATTTTTTGTCGCTTTCCGTCTTACTGATTCTTGCTGAAGCCTTGTGGCGTCTGCCGTCTCAGTGGTGTCGCATTATAGGGAACCCTCTCAGCTTAGCAACTACTTTTTCATGAAAAATGAATAAATAAGGGTTAACTGCCTAATAGTTCACCTAAACGTAAAAAAGAGAGCATTTCTGCTCTCTTTTTGCTCAAAATCTAAGGGTATTGTTAGATAAATGCGTAAGCATCAGCGTACATATGGTCACGCTTTGCTTCTTTATTCTGAGTAAATAGGTCTCTTGCAGCGCCCGCCATTTCAAAACGACCTGCAATATAGATATCGAAATCAGCTAATGATTCGAAACTTTGCATAACAGCCTCAAGCACATTACCTGTTTGGCCATACCAAACTTCCGGTGCTTCTTCTACTACCGGTACAAAGTGCACATTGCTATGCTTTTCTGCAATGCCAACCAACTCTTCTTTAGCATATAACTGGCACTCATCTTTTGCGCCCCAGTATAGGTAGATCTCTTTCGAGCTATTTTGCGCGATGCAGTGATCAAGAATAGAGCGCACGTAGCTGAAACCCGTGCCACCAGCAATAAGTAATAGAGGGCGATCGCTTTCTTCTTTGATCCAAGCATCTCCGTGTGGAGCATCAATCGCAATATCGCCATCTTCAGCTTGTGCCTTCTTCATCGCTTCAACCACTTCTAGTGCGTAAGCGTTGTGCTCGGCAGCACCAATGTGCAGCTCAAGCTCACCTTCGTGGCGGCAAGGGCTACTTGCGATAGAGAATGGGCGCTTATCTTTCTCGCCCATTTCAACCATCAGGTACTGGCCCGCTTTAAAAGCGACCGGTGTTTCTGGGTGAAGTAGGATTTGGTAAGTATTACAAGCCAAAGGCTCGATAGACTTCACTTTACATTTAATAGTCATGTTCTTCCTCTTACTAACCCTTAATCGGCAAAGGTTAGAACTAAATTACTTTCTGCAAATGCTTGGCAAGCAAAAATCCAGCCTTGTTGCTGCTCTTTCTCTGTGAGCATGGGTTCAAGGTGGTAACTCACTTGCCCTTCTAATTTTTTGCACATACACATTGCGCATGCGCCAACTTGGCAACGGTTTGGGAAATAGATATCGCTGTTGAGCGCAGCATCCAAGACCGTTTGCCCTTTTTCTACTGTGAAACTGATGTTTTCTGGGTATAAGACTACTTGGTAGCTCATGAAATTCCTAGCTGTTCCCAGATGCTATCAATCTTTTTCACAACATCAGGATCTTTTGTGATTGGTACACCCCACTCACGCAGGCATTCACCTTCCCACTTATTGGTCGCATCGAGACCCATTTTTGAGTGTCCAGTTTCGTTCTGCAGGAATAACGTATCTCTCGCCGGATCCATTCTTGTCGTTACAGCCCAAATGATGTCATTCCAATCACTCACATTGACATCGCCATCACACACGATAACAAACTTGTTCTCATCAAATTGAGACCAAACCGCTTCCATGATTTTCTTACCATTACCGGCAGCTTGCTTATCAATAGACACCACAACCATGCTGGCATTGTCGTTTTGCAGGTGAACATCAATAATTTCAGGATGAACCTTGGTTAACTCAGCCAAGCTACCCTCAATATGTTCATTATTTACAGGTGCTGTTTGGACATCTGGCGATAACGCTAACTCTGCGTCCCACTTCTTAGTAATATCTAGACCCATCTTAGAACCTAACCCAACCACGGGTGAGGCAAAATCCAATGAATCGATCGGCGTGTTCTCTATCATCAGGCTATCGCGTGACGGATCCATATGTTCGCACATCGCTGCGGTTACTTGAGACCAATCACGTGCATTCACATCTTCATCACACACCAATACAAATTTGGTGTACATGAATTGGCGTAAGAAAGACCATACACCCATCATCACTCGCTTAGCGTGACCTGGGTATTGCTTCTTCATGGTCACGACTGCCATTCGGTACGAACAACCTTCAGGCGGTAGATAGAAATCTTCAATCTCTGGGAACTGCTTTTGAAGAATAGGCACAAACACTTCATTTAGCGCAACACCCAATACCGCTGGCTCATCAGGTGGACGGCCAGTATAGGTGCTGTGATAGATAGGGTTCTCGCGCATGGTTACATGAGTAATAGTAAACACATGGTGCTTTTCTTTCTCGTTGTAGTAACCAGTATGATCTCCGTAAGGCCCTTCATCTGCGAATTCATTCGGGTCGATGTAACCTTCCATCACGATTTCTGCACTTGCGGGAACTTCTAAGTCGTTGCTGATTGATTTAACGACCTCAGTTTTACTACCACGTAGTAAGCCTGCAAACGCGTACTCAGATAAACTATCCGGCACTGGCGTAACCGCACCAAGAATGGTGGCAGGATCAGCACCAAACGCTACCGATACTGGGAATGGTTTCCCAGGGTTAGTTTCCATCCAATCACGCAGATCCAATGCTCCACCACGGTGGGCTAACCAACGCATGATGATTTTATTCTTGCCGATCTTCTGCTGACGATAGATACCTAAGTTTTGGCGTTTCTTGTTTGGACCACGAGTAACCGTTAAACCCCATGTTAGCAATGGCGCGACATCATCAGCCCAACAGCTCATCACAGGGATTTTATCTAGGTCGACGTCATCGCCTTGCCATACCACTTGTTGGCAAGCCGCTTTGCGAAGGCGTTTAGCTGGCATGTTTAAGACTTGCTTAAACACAGGTAGTTTATCAAGAGCGTCTTTAAAGCCTTTTGGTGGCTCAGGTTCTTTTAGGTAAGCAAGCAACTTGCCCACTTCACGCAGTTCTTTGACTTCTTGACGTCCCATACCAATAGCAACCCGATTAGGTGTACCAAATAGATTGGTCAAAACGGGCATGTCATAGCCTACTGGATTTTCAAACAAAAGAGCCGGGCCACCAGCACGTAGAGTACGGTCGCTAATTTCGGTCATTTCGTAGTCTGGATCGACTGGGTGAGAAATGCGTTTCAACTGACCAATACTTTCAAGATGGTCGATAAAATCACGTAAATCTTTAAAACTCATAGGACTTCTACATGCTGATTATTCTGCGCTCAGTATATCAAAAAGGGTGACGCTGAGGTCCCCCTTTTTAGTGTGGTTATTGAGAGGCAAAATCCACTTTACGGTAATGCTTGCTCGATCAAAGAACTCTTCACCTGAGGGTTATCATTGACGAGATCTTGCAACCATCGCGTATGACCTTGTTTGGCGAGTTCACGCGCAACTAATGGTGCTTCATCAGCAATCGCCATCCTAGAGACAAGGAACAGCTTCACCTCTTCTGATAACGGGTTAACTTTGGTAAGCAAAGTAATCGCTTCATCTTTCAAACGCGGGTTCTTAGTCGCTGCCATCACCTGTTCAAGCGCGAACGTTTGTTTGGTTTCAGCAAGGCGAACTAGCTCAGCTTGGCTATGATAATCGGCCTTCATTCGCCATAGAATTTTGTAAACCTCTGGGTCTTCGCTCACTTGCGCTAATCGAACCACCACCTCAGTAGAAGGTAACCAACTAACAATAGAAGATGCGGTGAGTTGCTTAGTTAGGTAATCAACCGCTTCAGGAGACAAACTGTCTAGCTCTCTAATGAGCAACGCTTCTCGCGTTTGAACTTGATGTTCAGATCCAGATAACCACTCTTTTAGGTCGAGTTCCTGTTTCTCTGCATCTAGCACAAATACCAATGTCTTCTGATCTTGACGCCATTGTTTAATAAGGCGATTAGCAATTGAAGGGTAATTAAAGGCAGGTACCGTAAACTCATAGCCATCGCCACGTTCTAAGACTTGATAAGTGGGCGTGATAGCAAGTTGCTGCTCGATGAAGATAGACATCTTGGGTGTGAGTACGATTTTTTGCTGTTCAAGCTTCTTCAAGAGTTGGTAACGAGCCACCTCTTGCTGGGGAAATGTCAGGCGCTCAAGCGCAAAGCGTAGCGAATTGACTTCGTCACGTACGACAAGCTCTAGTAGTTCAGCAGTTTTCAGTTTTACTTGATCATTCTCAAGCCAAGACTCTACTGTAAGTGGAGACATCTCGGTGGCATAGCTCATACCAACCGGTGAAAATAACAGTGAAGTAGACAGGAGTAATGATGACAACAGTCCATGTTGCATTTTAACGTCCTTGTAACACTTTTGCTCATTCTGCAAGCTGGCGCTACAAAATGCAAATAAAAAGCGCCACCCGAGGGCAGCGCTTATTAAATACGATCAGCTAATCAATATTACTGACGACGCATTGCGTCAAAGAACTCATCGTTCGTTTTCGTCATTGCTAGCTTGTCGATAAGGAATTCCATTGCGTCGATTTCGCCCATTGGGTGAACAATCTTACGCAGGATCCACATCTTCTGTAGTTCATCGTTCTTGGTAAGAAGCTCTTCACGACGAGTACCAGAGCGGTTGAAATCAATCGCTGGGAATACGCGTTTTTCAGCAATCTTACGGTTAAGGTGCAGTTCCATGTTACCTGTACCTTTGAATTCTTCGTAGATAACTTCATCCATCTTAGAACCAGTATCAACCAGTGCTGTTGCGATGATCGTTAAGCTACCGCCTTCTTCTACGTTACGTGCCGCACCGAAGAAACGCTTTGGACGATGTAGAGCATTCGCATCAACACCACCAGTAAGAACTTTACCTGATGAAGGAATCACAGTGTTGTAAGCACGAGCTAGACGAGTAATAGAATCCAGTAGGATAACTACATCTTTCTTGTGTTCAACAAGGCGCTTCGCTTTCTCGATAACCATTTCTGCAACTTGTACGTGGCGAGATGCTGGCTCATCGAATGTTGAAGCAACTACTTCGCCTTTAACTAGACGCTGCATTTCTGTTACTTCTTCTGGACGCTCATCGATAAGTAGAACCATTAGTTCACACTCAGGATGGTTACGTGCAATGCTTTGAGCAATGTTTTGCAGAAGCATTGTCTTACCCGCTTTAGGCGGAGCAACAATCAGACCACGCTGACCTTTACCAATTGGAGATGCAAGGTCAAGAATACGAGCCGTAATATCTTCAGTCGCACCATTACCCGCTTCCATCACCATACGTTCGTTAGCGTGAAGAGGAGTAAGGTTTTCGAAAAGAATCTTGTTACGTGCGTTGTCTGGCTTGTCGTAGTTAACCGTGTTTACTTTAAGCAGTGCAAAGTAACGCTCACCGTCTTTAGGTGGACGGATTTTACCGCCAATAGAGTCACCTGTACGTAGGTTAAAACGACGAATTTGGCTTGGTGATACGTAGATATCATCTGGGCCAGCCAGGTATGAACTGTCGGCGCTACGTAGGAAACCAAAACCGTCTTGAAGAATTTCTAGAACACCATCACCAAAGATGTCTTCACCACTTTTTGCATGCGCTTTAAGGATGGAGAAGATAATGTCTTGTTTTCTTAGGCGAGCTTGATTTTCAAGACCTAAGCTTTCGCTAAGTTTAACAAGCTCAGACACAGGTCTGTTCTTCAGTTCAGTAAGATTCATAGTGGTGGAAGTTTGTTTAGTCAAAATAGGATCTGTTTTCTTAAGTTAAGAAGGATTTGGTCACAGGATCGACCAAGAAGAGAAATTCGTTCAATTAACGTGCGATAAATTAGCACTAAAACTAAGACTAGTCCATAGCTTAGAAAAAACAAAACCGCGCATTTGTTAACTGCACGGTTTCTTTTCAAATGCTGACCTGATTAAAGGTTAGCGTCTAAGAACTCTTTAAGTTGAGTTTTAGATAATGCACCAACTTTAGTCGCTGCTACGCCGCCATCTTTGAAAAGAAGTAGCGTTGGAATACCGCGAATACCAAACTTTGGTGGAGTACCAGCATTTTGGTCGATATTTAATTTACCGATTGTGAGCTTGCCTTCGTACTCGTCTGCGATTTCATCAAGAATCGGCGCAATCATTTTACATGGACCACACCATTCTGCCCAAAAATCAACAAGAACAGGGCCTGCAGCGTTGATTACATCGTTATCAAAACCGTCATCAGTTAGCTGCAAAATCTTATCACTCATCTTCCACTCCAATGTATTTTTTAGAACTGGTTGGATGATAACCAGTAAATAGATGCCCTATTGGAATGTATTTACTTTCGTATTGCAAGCTTAAGCTGATATTCTATAGCAATGAAAAAGACGCATATCACAGAGCAAAAGTTCGCCGACTTGGATTTACTTCCGCAAGTCATTGAAGGATTGGAGAAAAAAGGGTTCGATTATTGTACCCCTATCCAAGCCTTGGCGCTCCCGGTACTGCTCACCGGCCAAGACATTGCAGGCCAGGCCCAAACGGGTACTGGTAAAACGCTTGCGTTTCTTACTGCTACTTTTAACCACCTGCTAAAAACATCTGAGCATGAAGGGCGTAAGCCTAACCAGCCACGTGCGATTATTATGGCACCAACGCGTGAACTCGCGATTCAGATCTACAACGATGCTGACTCTCTGGTTGAAAGCACAGGTATCAAGGCAGCACTTGCTTACGGTGGCGAAAGCTACGACAAGCAACTAGGTAAAATCGAAGAAGGCGCAGATATCTTAATTGGTACGACTGGCCGCATCATCGATTTCTACAAGCAGAAGGTATTTAACCTTAACCACATTCAAGCTGTTGTTCTTGACGAAGCTGATCGCATGTTCGATCTTGGTTTCATCAAAGACATCCGCTTCTTGTTCCGCCGTATGCCTGAGCCAAAAGATCGCCTGAACATGCTGTTCTCTGCGACATTGTCTTACCGCGTACAAGAGCTAGCGTTCGAACACATGCACAACCCTGAGCATGTTGTTGTTGAGCCAGAGCGTAAAACAGGTCACCGCATTCAGGAAGAACTGTTCTACCCATCAAACGAACACAAAATGGCACTGCTGCAGACTCTAGTTGAAGAAGAGTGGCCAGAGCGCGCTATCATCTTCGCTAACACTAAGCACAAATGTGAGTCTGTTTGGGGTCACCTAGCTGCAGATGGTCACCGTGTTGGCCTGCTAACTGGCGATGTTCCTCAGAAGAAACGTGAAAAGATTCTTGAGCAATTCACTAAAGGTGATGTTGACCTGCTTGTCGCAACCGACGTTGCAGCACGTGGTCTACACATTCCTCAAGTAACACACGTATTCAACTTCGACCTACCTGATGACTGTGAAGATTACGTTCACCGTATCGGCCGTACAGGTCGTGCTGGTGCAAGTGGTCACTCGATCAGCTTTGCTTGTGAAGATTACGCAATCAACTTGCCACCAATCGAAGAATACATTGAGCACGCGATCCCTGTGTCTGACTACGATGCTTCTGCACTGCTAGAAGATCTACCAGCACCATTGCGCTTACGTACACGTAACCCGCAACAACGCCGCTCAAACAACAATGGCCCACGCAACGGGAACCGTAAACCAAACCAGAACCGTCGCCCACGCCAACCGCGTCATAACAAGGAAGCTTAGTCGCTTATGAGTCAAACAGTGTCACCCCCGCTTTACGCTGCAATCGACCTCGGGTCGAACAGTTTTCATATGCTCGTTGTGCGTCATATCGATGGCAGCGTACAAACCATGGCTAAAATTAAGCGCAAAGTGCGTTTAGCTGCAGGCTTAGATGAAAATAATGCGCTTAGTACAGAAGCCATGCAGCGCGGTTGGGACTGTTTGAGTCTCTTTGCAGAGCGACTTCAAGATATTCCGAAAGAAAATATCCGCATTGTCGGTACAGCGACCCTACGTACTGCTATCAATGTGGATATATTTCTAGAGAAAGCGAACCAGATCCTTGGTTACGACATCAATGTTATCTCCGGAGAAGAAGAAGCTGCGACTATCTATAAAGGCGTAGCACACACTTCTGGTGGCAGCGGCCGCCGACTGGTTGTTGATATTGGTGGCGCAAGCACCGAGATGATCATTGGTGAAGGCTTCTCAGCGAAAGCACTAACCAGCCTAAAGATGGGCTGTGTTACTTGGCTTGAGCGCCACTTTAAAAACCGCCAATTAACCGCTACCAACTTTAACAACGCCATTGAAGCGGCGAAGTCGACGTTGGCTCCTATCCTAGATAGCTACACTGATATCGGATGGGATGTGTGTGTGGGCGCCAGCGGTACCGTTCAAGCACTGCAAGAGATCATGTTGGCGCAAGGCATGGATGAAGTGATTACTCATGCCAAACTTAAGCGTCTACAGAAACAAGCGATGATTACTGAGCGCTTGGAAGAGCTAGAAATCGAAGGACTTACCCTTGAACGCGCATTAGTGTTCCCGAGTGGCCTTTCCATTCTTATTGCTATTTTTGAGTTGCTTGAAATAGATTCAATGACACTCGCAGGCGGCGCACTCCGTGAAGGCCTAGCCTACGAGATGGTTGATGAGCTTCGCCAAGAAGATATCCGAGCGCGTACCATTAAGAGTGTTCAATCACGCTACCAAATGGACGTAAGCTACGGTGAACAAGTTGCTGTAGTCGCACAAACGCTGCTAGACCAAGCGGGCGCCGAAGCGTGGGTTTCAGAACCTCAAGCTGGTGTGCTATTGCAAACGGCAGCTAAGCTTCACGAGATTGGTTTAACCATCGATTTCAAAAAAGGCGGTGAGCACAGCGCTTATCTGCTGCAAAACTTAGACCTACCTGGCTTTACTCGAGCGCAAAAGCACTACTTGGGTGAGTTAACTCGTCGCTACCGTGAACAGTTAACCTCATTACCAGAGCAACACGCTATCTCAGGCACCAGCAGCAAGCGTATTTTACGTATTCTGCGTTTAGCTATTTTGCTGACCCACCGTCGTAACCCAGCGCTAGAGCCTGAGTTCAAACTGACGACGAATGACAACAATCTAACCCTAACGCTTTCTAAGCAATGGTTAGCTGACAATCCGCTGACCGCTGCAGAGCTAGAGATCGAGTCGAATAGACAAACCGATATTGGCTGGCCATTGAATATTAAATGCCTCTGATATTAGTATCTGACGCTAGATGTCTCGTCCTAAAATACGTTGACAGTATTTCTACTAAGCCAACAGCATCAGCTGTTGGCTTTTTTCATGCACCTCATTTGGAGTTTTCATCCTGAGACTAAGGTGCGGCCTCATATTGTTATAGGTACTTATAGACTCTTTTACTAGTTGTTTAAGCTCTCCGAGGTTTTTACACTTATTAAGTAAGAACTCTTGTTTCAGTATTCCATTTACTCTCTCTGCTAATGCATTTTGATAGCAGTCATAACCGTCTGTCATCGAGGGGCTTATGCCGCTACTTTTCAACTTATCTTGATAAACACCGGAGCAATACTGGAGACCACGATCAGAGTGATGGATACACGAACGATGATATTGACGCCCCTTAATAGCCATATCTAGCGCTTTCACAACATCCGTCGCCTTCATTTCGTTGCTCAGCTCGTAGCCCATAATTTTCCGATTAAACGCATCAGTTACCAATGAGAGATAGTGAATGCCTTCATCTGATTGGATATAGGTAATATCACTTACTAACACACCCTCTGGAGTGCATGGTTTGTAGTTCTTTAATAAGTTCGGATGTTTTTTCATCCAATGCTTACTGTTTGTCGTTTTCGTAAAACTACGTTTAGGTCTTACCAATAACCGTTCATCACGTAAGTAGTTGAAAAGAGCATCCCGACCTAACTTGATACCTTGTTCTTGCAACTTTGGCTTAAGTAAAAAGTAGAGCTTTCTAGTGCCAACCCGAGGCATATAACGTCTAATATCCAACACCATTTGTTTGATGGGTTTAAGTTCCAACTGGCGATGAACAGCTCGCTTTTCTCGTTGATAAACGCTTTGTCTCGTTATCCCGCATAGCTTACATACTCGAACTAAACTTATTCCTTCTTGTTCTTGAAGGCTTCTTGCTCCTTGGTGAGATACTTTTTTCTGAGGCTAGTTCCGTGTTCAGCATCAAGAATATCAACCACTCTATTTAAAAAGAGATTCTTGATTTTTTCGTCTTCCAGCTCTTTCTCAAGACGCTTTATTTTCTGTGCTGGTGACTCTTTAGGCTTAGTTGATTGGTGCATGGTATTCATCCTTGGAGTTTGCGCCCAATTCATCTTACCGTGCTTTCGAAGCCAAGTTAAAACAGTTGAACGGCCTTGGATACCATAAATGGTTTGGGCTTGTTTATATGTCATATCGCCTCTTTCTACAGCGGCGACGACCTGTAATTTAAAGCCTAGTGTGTAATCACGCTGAGTGCGCTTAACGTAGGTATTATTTGAAGTAGCCATAATTCGTCCTCAATGTGTAAACACATTTCAGGACGGGACAAGAAATTAAAAAAAGCCCAAGTTAGTAGACTAACTTGGGCTTTTTCTTATCGCTGCATTAATGCTTTGTGTTACAAATCTCAAACTTAAGCGTTCACGCCTGTCGCTTTAAAGTCAGGGTTCACTGCGGTTAGCTTTCTAACAATGTAGTTAAGAAGCACACCGTACATAGGCACGAACAAGCCTAGGCTGATGATAAGTTTGAATCCGTAATCGACTAAGGCAATCTCAGTCCAATGCTCGGCCATGAATGGATCTGGGCTTTGGTAGAAAGCAATCGCAAAGAAAGCGATGGTATCAATAGCATTACCGAATAACGTTGAACACGTTGGGGCAACCCACCACTGTTTAAGCTGACGTAGGCGGTTGAAAACATGCACATCCAAGATCTGACCCAGTAAATAAGCCATGAAGCTCGCCGCGGCGATACGTGCAACAAACAAGTTGAACTCACCTAGTTGGCTAAAGCCTTGGAATGAACCTTCAAAGAACACCACTGACAAGAAATAAGAAACGGCCAGCGCTGGTAGCATCACTAAGAAAATGATTTTACGGGCAAGCTGCGCGCCAAAAATGCGTACGGTCAGATCGGTCGCTAGGAAGATAAACGGGAAAGTGAAAGCACCCCAAGTGGTGTGCATACCGAAGACGGTAAAAGGTAGCTGAACCAGATAGTTGCTTGACGCAATAATCACCAAATGGAACAAAACTAATAGTGCTAAGGCTTTGCGCTGTTGCGCAGGGGTAAAGTTACTCATGCTGTACCTTTTTAGTTTGGTTTGGGGGTGAGGGAACCCAAATCGAGTCATTTCTTCGAATAATCCAAGAAAGCTCTTACCAATAACGTGAATTAAAAAATGTATCTAAAAATTGCTCTGCTGAGCGGCGGGCGATTATACATTAATCAATATTGGCTGCAACGGTGAGAACAAACGCAAACGTTTATTCTCACTTTTATTGGTGAATAGCGCTAGAAGCTGTGTTTTAGAAGAGATGCCAAAAGTTAAAAACCGCGCTTGAAAAGCGTCGCGAGATAATCAAACTCTTCTCGGCTTTCTTCAGCATTTAACGACTCAAACCAAATTGATTCACTGTAATGCTCAGACTTTAAGAACATTCGACAATCTTCAAAATCAATCAACCAAGAATGCATATCGGCGTCCCATTGCTTTTCAACAACAGACGCTGACAGCAACGCCACCAGCTTTTCACCTAGCACTTCGTAAGAATCAAAATCAAAACTTGGAGACGTAATCAATAAACGCCCTTCCTCAGCTAAATACTCTCTTAAGCCAAATTCTGTTTGTGTTGTCATGTCCCTATCAACCTTATTCTTTTTCTATTAGTTAGACGTTTCTTGCAAACTAACCGTGTGTGGTGATGTGTTCTTGAATCAAATCTAAGAATGGGTCTGCGTACTTATCGAGTTTACGTTGACCGACACCGTTGACTGCCAGCATTTCTCCGTATGAAGTAGGTAGTATTTCAGCCATATCAATCAAGGTCGCGTCGCTGAATACCACATATGGTGGCAAGCCATCTTCATCAGCAATCGACTTACGCAGCTTACGCAGTTTCGCAAACAGCTTCTTATCGTAATTCTTGCTGCTTAACTTATCGGACTTAGCATTACGCACCGCTGTATCTAAACGAGGAACAGCCAATTCCAAAGACATCTCACCGCGCAGCAGCGGGCGGGCTTCTTCTGTTAGCTGTAATGTCGAGTTACGAGTGATGTTCTGGAACAGCAAGCCTTTGTGGATTAACTGACGGAAGATACTGATCCAGTAATCGTGGCTATGGTCGCGGCCAATACCGTAGGTAGACAGCTTATCGTGACCATTATCGCGGACACGAATATTCTGCATACCACGCATCACTTCGACTACGTAGCCCATACCAAACGACTGATTGACACGGTACACACAAGACAACGCCTTCTGCGCTTCTTTAGTCGCATCAAAATGCTTAGGTGGATCGAGGCAGATATCGCAGTTGCCACATTGCTTCTCGCGATATTCGCCAAAATAGTTAAGCAGAACCTGACGACGACACGTTTGCGCTTCAGCAAAGGCACTCATCGCATTCAGCTTGTGCATCTCAACTTGTTTCTGTGGGCCTTCTTCTTTCTCATCCAGCATACGACGCAGCCAACCCATATCAGCCGGGTCAAACAACATCATCGCTTCAGCAGGCAAACCATCACGACCTGCACGGCCTGTCTCTTGATAGTAAGACTCGATATTACGTGGGATATCAAAGTGCACCACGAAACGTACGTTGGGTTTGTTGATGCCCATACCGAAAGCCACAGTCGCGACCACGATCTGAATATCATCGCGTTGGAAGGCTTCTTGAACGTAAGCACGCTCATCGGTGTCCATACCAGCGTGATAACCCGCGGCGCGAATACCGTTATTGCACAGCTTCTCGGTCACCATCTCCACTTTCTTACGGCTACCACAGTAGATGATGCCGCAATTGCCCTTTTGTGTTTCTAGGTAGCGAACCACCTGTGACACGGGTTTGTGCTTCTCAACCAAGTTGTAGCGAATATTAGGGCGATCAAAGCTGCCTAAGTAAGTATGCGGGTCCAGGAGCTGTAGGCGCGAGATAATATCTTTACGCGTCGCATCATCAGCGGTTGCTGTGAGCGCCATGTAAGGCACATGCGGAAAGTACTGTTTAAGCTGGCCTAATGATGCGTATTCAGGGCGGAAGTCGTGACCCCATTGAGAGATACAGTGCGCTTCATCGACTGCAATCATTGAAAGCGGTAAACCCTGAAGACGCTCGATAAAGTCACGCATCAACACGCGCTCTGGCGACACATACACCATTTTCAGCTGACCTGAGTTCATGCGATTGAACACATTCAGCAATTGGTCACGTGGCATTGAAGAGTTAATACACTCAGCAGCAACACCATTGGCCTTCAGTTGATCGACTTGGTCTTTCATCAACGAGATCAGCGGCGAGATAACCAGAGTCAGCCCTTCACGAACCAAAGCAGGGATTTGGTAACACAGAGATTTACCACCACCGGTTGGCATAATCACCAAGCTGTCTTTGCCTTCAACGGCCAAATCAATGACCTCTTGCTGACCATCGCGAAAGCTTTGATAGCCAAACACATCTTGTAAGATGGTTTGCGCATCATTCGCGGGAGTTGGTATTTGCTCAGCAATCAGAGTGGCGGTCATTGTGGTTCCTAATCGAGGTATGAAATCAGCAAGCATCTTCGGCAAGCAAGTCGCACATTGTAGAGGGGAACGCTGGCGAATTAAACCGCAAATTGTTAGGTGAAAAGGGTTATCGCTCCTATACTGACCAACTCTCTTATAAATCTTATTAATAAGCACTCAGTGCTAGAGAAAGATGCATGACACAGGAAGAACAACAACGTACGCGCCAAGGAGTTTTGCTTGCCGTCGGCGCCTACACAATGTGGGGTATCGCCCCTATATATTTCAAATCTTTAAGTGACGTTTCCCCGTTAGAGATCCTCAGCCACCGTGTAGTATGGTCTTTTTTCCTACTCGCTTTCTTACTACACATTGGCCGCAGCTGGCGTAAAGTCCGCGATACCCTGACCTCAAAACCAAAAATGCTCTATTTGGTAGCGACGTCTATTTTGGTGGGTGCTAACTGGCTGATCTTTATCTGGGCGGTGAACTCCAATCACATGCTCGATGCCAGTTTGGGGTATTACATCAACCCGCTGATTAACGTGCTACTTGGGATGCTCTTCCTTGGCGAACGCTTACGTAAGCTGCAATGGTTTGCTGTGGCTCTGGCTGCGATTGGCGTATTAATCCAATTAATTGCCTTCGGCTCAGTGCCTATCGTCGCCATTGCCCTAGCCTTTAGCTTTGGTTTTTATGGCTTGCTGCGTAAGAAAGTCAGCTTAGAAGCGCAAACGGGTTTGTTCATTGAAACTCTGGTGATGCTGCCTCTCGCCGCAACCTACTTACTGTTTATTGCCGATAGCCCGACCTCAAACTTATCGATGAACCCGATGCAACTCAACCTGTTACTGGTTGCTGCCGGTGTGATCACCACGGTTCCATTGCTGTGTTTTACTGGCGCTGCAACTCGCTTGAAGCTATCGACACTCGGTTTTTTCCAGTACATAGGTCCAAGCTTGATGTTCTTACTGGCGGTTCTGATTTACGGTGAAGCCTTTACCTCAGATAAAGCAATCACCTTTGCTTTCATATGGGGGGCACTGGTTATTTTCAGCTTTGATGGCCTGCGTAACAACAAGAAGAACAAACGCGCGAAACAGTGATATTGATCGTTTTTTACAAGACAATCCCTTAATACGCAGATAAGCTTGGTTGAATTGATGACTATTTGACCAAGCTTTTTTGTACCATGGATAAAGTCCACTACTACTCTACCCCAACAGAAGATATCAGCCTGATCCAAGCTCAATACCAAGAGTTTGCCTTTCAACGCCACTATCATTTGGACTTTCACATCGGCTTAATTACCCAAGGGCAGCAAAAGTTCGCCTACAAAGGGGCGAGCCACCATGTCGGTGCAGGCCAAGTGGTTATCATGCCACCTGATGAGCTGCATGATGGGCACTCCAAACTCGATTCAGGTTATCAAGTCAGTGTGTTTGCAGTTTCTCCTCAATGGTTTCAAGATCTTGCCGATCCCAAGCAAAATGGTCACACATTAGGCTTTTCTGAGTTGATCCTCTCCGATCAAGCTGCGTTTTTACAATTACGCAACTTACACGGCCTGTTAATCAATCAAAGCATCAGCCAGCTCGCTCAAGATTGCTTACCTTTCGAAGGGTTCTCGACGATTGTCGATCGTTATGCGAAATTTGGATCGAAGAGTGACATCAAACTGGGTAATCAATCGATTGATACGCTAAAAGACTACTTGATGGCGAACTTGGATCAACCAGTGCGATTAGAACAATTGTCTGAGTTGTGTGGTTTAACCACGACTCAATTCCAACGCCATTTTAAAAACAGAATGGGCATTACGCCTTATGCATGGCTGAGCCGTTTACGTATGGAACAGAGCATGCGTCTGATTAAGTCTGGGATATGTGGTACCAAGGTCGCGCACCAAGTAGGCTTCTATGATCAAGCACACTTCTCTAAGGCTTTCAAAACCACGTTCGGCGTACCACCCTCACAAATCAACTAAGTGTTGATAATTTACAATTGCTCGATTTCAAATCGCGGTAAGCTACGCTCAATACGATTACTTATTTAATAATAGCGGCAACGTTATTGAGAACTGACATGAACGAAGTCACCATACTGATCACCCTCGCCTCTATCCATTTCATCGCTTTGATGAGCCCCGGCCCTGACTTTGCGTTAGTCGTGCAAAATGCGACACGCCACGGCAGACAAACAGGCTTGTACATTGCGCTTGGTTTATCTTGCGGGATCTTACTGCATTCGTTGCTCAGCCTGACGGGAATCAGTTACCTAGTCCACCAGCAACCAACCCTATTTGCCATTATCCAGTTGGCTGGCGGTAGCTACTTGCTGTACTTAGGCTACGGTGCACTTAAAGCAACCTGGCAAATCATTCAGAACCACGACGATGACGACGATACCGTCAATGCCAAAGATCTGATTCTGACCAACAAGCGTCAGGCATTTTCGAAAGGGTTTGCGACCAATATTCTCAACCCAAAAGCTTTGGTGTTCTTTATTAGCTTGATGTCGAGCTTAGTGCCTGCCGACATGTCTCTATCAGGTAAAGGCTTTGCGCTTATTATCTTGTTTGGTCTGTCTCTGTTTTGGTTTTCACTACTGGCGTGGATGCTTTCGACTAAGGCTCTACAGAAGAAACTTAGCGAAGCAACGGTATACATCGATGGCTTATGTGGCGTGGTATTCAGCCTGATTGGCGCGAGTATTCTTTGGCAGTCGCTGTCCGGTTTAATCGCTTAAATTCGAATCAAGATTACAATTCGTTAACAACGCACTGGCTATCTAATCTTTCCGCTGCCAATCTAGCTCTGCATATTAAAAGGAGAAGATCATGCAGTGGAAAACAAAACTAACAACCCTCGCCACTTCTACCCTACTTTTTGCCTCTCACGTCAGTTGGGCAAATCAAGCTGCCGATTCCGTCGCACCCGAACAAAGTAGTGGTTTAGAAACCAAACAACTCGTTAAAGCCAACGATTGGATGGTCACCGCAGCCAACCCTCTTGCAACACAAGCCGGTGCTGATGTACTTGCCCGTGGTGGTAACGCAATTGACGCCATGGTTGCCGTGCAGCTTATGCTTGGCTTAGTGGAACCTCAGTCATCAGGTATTGGTGGCGGCGCGTTCCTTGTCTATTTTGATGGCAAAGACAAACAGCTCAAGACCTACGATGGCCGTGAAACTGCGCCACTTGATGCCACCCCACGTCTATTCCAAGACGAAAACGGACAACCGCTTAAATTCTATGATGCCGTGGTTGGCGGTCGTTCTGTTGCCACGCCGGGCACGGTGCAATTGCTGTGGGACACTCACCAGAAATACGGCAAGCTCGAATGGGCATCACTGATTAAACCTATCGCTCAGTTAGCTGAAGAAGGTTTTACTATCAGCCCACGTTTAGCCACCTTGATCGAAAACGACCAAGAACGTCTGAGCCGCTTTGCGACAACTAAAGCCTACTTCTTCAATGCCGATGGCAGCCCGAAAGCCGCTGGCACGCAACTTAAGAACCCTGAATACGCGGCAACGTTACACGCTATCTCGAAGGATGGTGCTAAAGCTTTCTACCAAGGTGAGATTTCTGCCGACATCATTAACACAGTACAAACAGCGAAAGGTAACCCGGGCGTATTGGCACAGAAAGATTTCGACGCCTATTCGATCAAGCAGCGCGAACCGGTTTGTTCTGCTTATGAAAGCTACGATATTTGCGGAATGGGGCCACCAAGCTCTGGTGCGTTAACGGTTGGACAAATCCTTGCAATGACTGAGCAGTTTGACCTCAAATCATGGGGGCCAAACGACGCAAAATCTTGGCAAGTGTTAGCAGACGCTTCTCGCTTAGCCTTTGCAGACCGTGGTATGTACATGGCAGACCAAGATTATGTGCCTATGCCAACCCAAGGGTTAGTGAATACTGACTATTTGCAGGAGCGTGCTCAGTTAATTACCGCAGGTAAGGCATTAGACAGCGCACCTTCAGGCACCCCACCGTGGGATCATGCGATGCAGAGAAGCCAAGATGTTTCTATTGAGTTGCCGTCCACCAGCCACTTCAACATTGTCGATAGTGATGGCAATGTCGTATCGATGACCACCACCATCGAGAACGCATTTGGCTCACGCCTGATGGTAAGAGGATTCCTACTCAACAACGAACTGACCGACTTCTCATTCAAGACTCATAACGATGGCAAGCCTATCGCGAACCGACTTGAACCAGGTAAGCGTCCACGTTCTTCAATGGCGCCGACCATTATCATGCAAGACGATAAACCTTACATGGCAATTGGCTCTCCGGGAGGCAGCCGTATCATCGGTTATGTGGCACAAGCGATCATTGCTCACACCCAATGGGACATGGATATCCAACAAGCGATCAACCAACCACACTTCCTAAATCGCTTCGGTACCTTAGATTTGGAAAAAGGAACATCAGCGGAAAACTTCAAACCTGAGCTAGAAAAGATGGGATTTGAGGTCAACGTTCGCGATCTTAACTCGGGTTTACACGCTATTCGCATCACAAAAGATGGTCTAGAAGGTGCTGCAGACCCTCGTCGTGAAGGTGCAGCCATTGGTCAGTAGGGAATAATCCTCCCTTTTTACTCGCTGCCTTGTGCGAGATCTCTCACAAGGTAGTGAGTAAATATCGATATTTGATGACGAAATTAATCACCTCGACATCGTAACCAATTGAAATTAAAAGATACGTACATTTATCGTTCAAATAATTATATAGAAATTCGCTTATGCACCATTGCTGATAAATAAGGAATCGGTAATATGAATGGTGTCGGAAGGATGCTGACACGGAACAGGAAACGCCAAGGACTTGGTTATCTTCAGGATGAAGATTCGATTACTCAGGATGAATAATCGGCATGGATAGCGAAATGGACATTGAATGGACGCAATAGTAACTAGGATGGTTGCTACTAAGGAAAGACAATGGACACCTCTGGACGAGGAAAGGACTGAACATCAGGATGATGTAAAGGACACCGCTCAAGGAACAAGTGACGCGCGCTAACGAGGATTGTTGGCAGATCAGGATAAGATCAAGGACACCGCTAGGAAGGCGACGAAAGGAATACGCTGAAGGATAACAGCACACTATCATGGATTTGATGCATGGAGCACACTTAGTAGCCGGATTGCTGCGAGTAAGACTATAGACCCCGATGAGCGCAAGCTCTCGGGGTTTTTCTTTATCTGTCG
The DNA here is from genome assembly GCF_041470465.1 of Vibrio sp. 10N.261.55.F4. Taxonomy (NCBI): domain Bacteria; kingdom Pseudomonadati; phylum Pseudomonadota; class Gammaproteobacteria; order Vibrionales; family Vibrionaceae; genus Vibrio; species Vibrio sp. 10N.261.55.F4. The sequence continues at coordinate 19,211 of NZ_JBFRMM010000005.1, forward strand.
TTTCACTTATTCCTCTCTCAAACAAATAAATCAAAGACCTTTAATTACAATTCTGACATTTAAAGCATTCACTTCTTAACCACTTCCGAGTAACGTAAGTCTTACTAGGCTCAACTAGTTTCATAACCATAATTAAACTAAGGACAAATTCATGTCACACGTTACCTTCAAAGGCGCTGCTGTACCACTAACAGGCACATTCCCACAAACTGGCGAACAAGCACCAAGCTTTGCACTGACTGCAGGCGACCTTTCTGAACTGACTCTTGCTTCTCTTGAAGGCAAGAAAGTGGTTCTAAACATCTTCCCAAGTATCGACACAGCAACTTGTGCAACGAGCGTACGTACGTTCAACGCAAAAGCAGCAGAACTTGAGAACACGGTTGTTGTTTGTATTTCTGCTGACCTACCGTTTGCTGCGGGCCGCTTCTGTGAACTAGAAGGCATTGAAGGCGTTCAACACGCTTCAACTTTCCGTTCTCCTACATTCGCATCAGACTACGGCGTAGCGATCGCTGAAGGCCCACTATCAGGCCTAACAACACGTGCCGTTGTCGTTGTTGATGAAAAAGGTGTGGTGACACACAGCGAGTTGGTTGCAGAGATCACTGAAGAGCCAAACTACGAAGCGGCACTTGCAGCACTGTAAGTCTCACTTTGAGGCAACAATGTCTTCAGCTCGTATTAACCTAATTTAGGTCGGTACAAAGTAATAAAAAGAGCAGCCATTGGCTGCTCTTTCTGTTTTTAATAATGAACGATTTTTAGATACCGAAGTAGCAGATTACAACTGTTCTAAACGAGCGTAAGCCGTTACTAACCACTTGATGCCTTCACCGTTAAACGCGACTTGAACTCGGCTCTGCGGGCCACTTCCCTCGAAGTTGATGATAGTGCCTTCACCAAACTTAGGGTGCTTAACGCGAGAACCCAAACTAAAGCCTGTTTCGTTAAAGTTCTCTTTCACGGCGGTTTGGCTAAAGCGGCCACTGCTAGCAGGACGACTCACTTGCGCTTTCATACGAACCTCATCCAGACAGGTTTCTGGTAGTTCACGAATAAAACGAGATGGCTTGTGGTACTTGTCTTGACCATACAAACGACGCATTTCAGCATAAGTGATGTAGAGCTTCTCCATCGCACGGGTCATACCGACATAGCACAGGCGACGCTCTTCTTCTAAACGCCCCGCTTCTTCGGCCGACATCTGGCTTGGGAACATGCCTTCTTCGACACCCACCATAAACACCATTGGAAACTCTAGGCCTTTAGCACTGTGCAAAGTCATTAACTGAACCGCATCGTCAAACTCATCGGCCTGACCTTCACCCGCTTCCAAAGCTGCGTGAGTTAAGAACGCCGTCAGCATGCTCATCTCATCCGCTTCTTCCGGCTTTTCAAACTGGCGCGTTGCCGTTACCAATTCTTCCAAGTTCTCGATACGTGCCTTCGACTTCTCACCCTTCTCTTGCTCGTACATAGCAAACAGACCCGACGATTTAATCACGTGGTCGGTTTGTTCATGCAGGGTAAGTTCCAACGTGTCATCTTCAAGCGCATTAATCAGCTCGATAAAACGACTTAATGCGCCCGCAGCACGACCGGGTAGCACTTGCTCTTCTATCAAAGCAACACTGGCTTCCCACATGGTTGCACCACGATCACGAGCAGCAAGACGAATCGTTTCTAACGTTTTATCACCCAAGCCACGCGTTGGCGTATTAACCACACGTTCAAACGCGGCATCATTATTGCGGTTGCTCATGAGGCGCATGTAGCTCAAGGCGTCTCTGATTTCTTGACGCTCGAAGAATCGCATGCCACCGTAGATTCGGTAAGGCAGGCCACCTTGGATAAGCGCTTCTTCAAGCACACGAGATTGGGCGTTATTACGATAAAGCATCGCGGTATCTTCTAACGCACCGCCTTTCTCTTGCCACTCTTTGATTTTGCTGACCGTGAAACGCGCTTCATCTAACTCGTTATAAGCTGAGTAAACTGAGATTGGCTCGCCATCGTTGCCATCAGTCCACAGCTCTTTACCCATACGCTCAGTGTTGTTCGAGATAAGCTCGTTCGACGCCTGAAGAATGGTTTTGGTTGAACGGTAGTTTTGTTCGAGTCGAACCGTTGAAGCACCTGGGAATTCATCCAAGAACTTCTGAATATTTTCAATTTTAGCGCCACGCCAGCCATAGATAGATTGGTCATCATCACCCACGATCATCACGCGACAATCCGGGCCCGCCATCATACGTAACCAAGCGTATTGGATGTTGTTGGTATCTTGGAATTCGTCGACAAGAATGTGCTTAAAGCGAGCTTGGTAGTGCTCGCGGATGTGTTTCTTATCGCGCAATAGCTCATGCGATCGCAACAAGATTTCAGCAAAGTCGACCAAGCCAGCACGATCACATGCTTCTTGGTAAGCAGAGTAAATCTTTAACCACGTTTGAGTTATTGGATCATGGTAGGCGTCAATGTGACTTGGGCGCAGCCCTTCGTCTTTCTTGCCATTGATCCACCAAGAAGCTTGCTTGGCAGGCCACTGCTTTTCATCAAGGTTTTGCGCCTTGATTAAGCGACGCAGCAAACGAATCTGATCATCTGAATCAATGATCTGGAAGTCTTCTGGCAGTTTTGCATCTAGGTAGTGAGCACGAAGGATGCGGTGACAGATACCGTGGAAGGTGCCGTTCCACATGCCCGACGAGCTACCCATCATCAACTCTTCAATACGACCACGCATCTCTGCTGCCGCTTTGTTGGTGAAGGTAACCGACATGATAGAGAACGGTGATGCTTGCTCTACGCTTTGTAACCAAGAGATACGATGCACCAATACTCGCGTTTTACCACTGCCAGCACCTGCCAGAATAAGTAGGTTTTCTAAAGGTGCTGCGACCGCCTCACGTTGTTTGTCGTTTAGGCCATCGAGTAAAAGCGAAGGATCTATCATTGAATATGCTCACTACTGGGTATTTATACATAAAAGTTGATTATAACCTAAACACTAGGCTGCGTTTAGGATAATAAGAAGAAAAAACATTCAAAAATTAACATAGTAAAATCAGCAACTTAAAAGGTAACTCATCATTAATATTGATATTTCTTATAATGTCGTGAAATTATTTCCTAGTTCTTCCTATCCTTTTTAGTAAGCAAGTTAACAATCCATTAACCTGCGATATAAAATACTATTAAGTCCTAGAGGGAATGACTATGAAAAATTCTAATCTTGCTGTTACAGCTGCAATCACAAGTGTACTAGCGTTCGGCGGTGCAGTTCTTACATCAGCACCTGCGGAAGCAGCAGCAAAAGAAAAATGCTACGGCGTGGCAAAAGCTGGCCAAAATGATTGTGCAACCAAAACAAGCTCATGTGCGGGTACAGCAAAAGAAGACAACCAATCCGATGCGTTCGTAGTCGTACCTAAAGGGCTATGTGGCAAATTATCAGGTGGTAACACTCAATCATCATAATTGAGCTGCTTAGTATGGTGAGCTGACATTCAGCTCACCTCCACTTCTTGTTAGGAGAATCGTTGTGACTCAAACTCTTCACCCCTACGCAGGGGTTGGCCTTAGAACACCGCACTTGGACTTCTTTAGCCAAAATCCAGCCTTAGTAAGTTGGTTAGAAGTTCACAGCGAGAACTACTTCTTAGCTCAATCACCGCAACGACAACAACTCAGAGAAATTCGTCACGCACACAACATCAGTTGTCACGGTGTTGGGTTGTCGCTAGGTTCTGTTGAGCGCATCAATCAACATCATCTTGTGCAATTAAAAGAGCTCATTGATGATATCGAACCCTTCTTGGTTTCTGATCATCTCAGTTGGAGTCAGACAAGTGGTCATTATTTCAATGACTTGCTACCGCTGCCTTACACAGAAGAAGCATTGGAAGTCTTCTGTCGTAATGTCATCGAGGTTCAAGACAGCTTGCAACGACCGATGTTGATTGAGAACCCATCGAGCTACCTATCCTTCAAGCATTCTACTATTCCTGAGTGGGAGTTTTTGGCTGAGGTACAAAAGCGTACTGAGTGTCGCCTACTGCTCGATTTCAATAATATTTTCGTCTCATCTTTTAATCATGGCTTTAGTTGTGAAGAGTACTTAAACGGAATACCAGCAGACAAAGTTGAAGAGATTCACTTGGCAGGTTTTACCAAAAAGAAGCTTGAACAAGGTGAGATCTGGATAGACACACACAGTAAACCTGTCTGTGACGAAGTGTGGAAACTCTACACTGACTGGGTTGCACAACATGGTTTGCGCCATACCTTGATTGAGTGGGATCTCGATATCCCAGAGCCACAAGTTTTATTGGCTGAAGCAACCAAAGCCAGTGATATCTTGTATCAACACGACAAGTTCAACCAAAGGAGTCGCGCCTCATGAGCCACTCCCTAGCAGAGGTTCAATTGGAGTTTGCTAACGCCCTACGCTATCAAAACAATGGTGAGTACTGCGACATAGTGAGCGACCATTTTACCGATGAACAACGCATCCAGATTTACCGTAATAACTTTGTGATCAGCTTGAGCGAAGTTCTGGCAGCAACCTACCCACTCACTGAAATGTTGGTTGGTGAAGAGTGCTTCCAACAGATGGCTCGTCAACATGTCTTACATTATCCATCGACCTCTGGTGATGTCAGTGGTTACGGTGAACACTTTGAACAGACTATCCAAGCCTTTCCTGCCGTTATTGAGGCTGCACCTTATCTCGGTGAAGTGGCTTTGTATGAATGGCAGAAAGATAGCTTGGTAAGGTTTTCGTCACAAGCACATGTCGACCAGAGACCTCTTTCTTGCCTTGCAGATGTACCACAAGAGCAACAAGGCGCTTTAGTCTTTCATCTCAAAGATTCAATAACACTGATTCATTCTAGTTACACGATTATCGCGCTTGAACACGCCATCTATCAGCAGCAACTTGATGGGCTAGACATCAACCAAGCTGAATTTGGGGTGTTAATCCGAGCTGAGAATTCACAGGTTGAGAGCCATAGTTTGAGTGAAGAGAGCCACCAACTCCTCACTGAATTGCAATCAGGTCGAACACTCTCAGCAATCGATCCTTTATTACTACAACATCTGAATACTGTTATGGCGCTAAACGTCATCTCAGGTTTTTCAATCAATGCCGAATTGGAGGCATAACATGGATAACAACACAGTCACGAACATGATGGCTCAATACGACAGTTTGATTGAGAAATCACAGGCACTTTTTGTTCCAGTGCTTCTACTATTTTGTCGCCTTTGGGTGGCGTGGGTATTCTTTAATTCTGGACTCACCAAGATAGCTACTTGGGATAGCACGCTTTACTTGTTTGAATTGGAATACCAAGTGCCACTGCTACCTTGGGAATTGGCTGCTTACATGGGCACTGCCGCTGAGTTAATTCTACCGATGTTTTTAGCGCTCGGTTTATTAACACGACCTATGGCTGCGGTGTTGTTCGTTTTCAATATCATTGCTGTCGTGTCTTACCCTGTATTGTGGGATCAAGGCTTCTACGATCATCAGCTTTGGGGGTTAATGATTCTTATCGTTGTCGTGTGGGGCGCAGGACCATTCTCACTTGATAGAGTTTTGAAAGCGCAGTTCAGGAATTAAAATAAGTTTTCACCTCTTTTGAACTGCTAAAGCTAAATGCTACAGCCCAAACGCAAGAAACCACTCAATTGAGTGGTTTCTTTTTTAACTGGGATAAGCTTACTTATTTAGAAAAGCTTGTAGCTCTTCAGCAGAGATGCCTTGCTCTGCAAGTTCTTTTGCCAATAGCTGAACCTGCTCACCCTTACGAGACTCTACCACACGCTGAAATTGGTAAATGATATCTCGCAAAGTATCGATTGGAACTTGTTTTGCCGCACTGCGAATACGCTCTTCACTTTGGTTGCCTAGCTCTTTAAGCAGTTTACCAAACATGACCTTTTCAGGTGCATCTTCCATTTGTTCTAAGACGCGCGCCATTTCGTAGGTTGTTAATGACATTACAGTATTTTCCGTTGGGGACTAACGTTTCAATGAGTGACAAATATACCATGTTTTAACGTTTCGAAAACCGCCATTTGTATATTTTGTCACCCTTGTAACTTATGCCTTAGCAAACGTCGTGTGCCAAGACTTACCCGCTTTGCTCGCAAGCACTAATAACGCAGGAACAATCAGGAACATTTGCAGAGCAATCATCACTTGCGACGTTAAATCAAGACGTTGCATGGTACCCACAAGAAGCCCTGAACCGCTCATTTGGAACAAGCCAAGCAGCGCAGCAGCTGTACCCGCACGGTCACCGAAAGGTTCTAGAGCTTTACCTGCCGCAGCACCAAGAATCCAAGCAAAGCCAACTGACGATAAGAAGATCGGTAGCATGAACGCGATTGGAGTAGCGTGCTCAGCAAGCACCAACATAATCACACCCGCTAAGCCCAGCGTCGAGATACCAACCACCAGTGCTTTATAGGTACCAAAACGGTCCATAAATTTAGGTGCAGTAAACGCAGCTGCAATGTTGATGGCCGCATTAACACCAAACCAGAAAGTAAACTCTTTCATGGTCAGGCTTAGGTTTTCCATCAACACAACTGGTGCAGAGGTTACATAAGCGAGGATAACCGCCATCGCCATCAGACACAAGGTTGCGTGGAAAAGGAATGATGGTGTTTTCAATACTGACCAGTATCGCTCAAGCTTGAATACCGCAACCTTTTCTGTCGCAGGGTTAGACTCTTTCATTTGGAAGAATAAGATAGTGCCAACAACGACGGCAAAACCTGCCATAAAGCTAAAGTTCGAGCGCCAACCAAATTGATGTGTTAACCAAGCGCCAAGAATGGGTGCCAAAGCAGGAATAAAACAGATTGCACCATTAAGGTAGCTGATCATACGGCCACTCTTCTCTGGGCCAAATAGATCGCGAACCGTTGCAAAGGCTGCTACAGAAGTCGCACAAGCTCCTAAGCCTTGTAGCAGCCGAGCCATTAGCATCATATCAATCGATTGAGCTGCCCACGCCAAGCAAGCACTCAATGCATAGATACTAACACCTCCCAATGCAACGGTTCGACGTCCTAGCTTATCAGCCAAAGGGCCAGCAAATAATTGCCCGACACCCATGGCGAATAAAAACCAGGTAATCGTATCTTGTGCTAGTGCATGTTCCACGTGAAACGCTGTCGAAATTTGTGGCAGAGCTGGTAGGTAGATATCAATAGCCAGAGGGCTAAATAAAACCAACATTGCCAATAAAGCAACCTGCAGTTTACTAGGGGTTGGAAGCGCGTTAGAAGGCACAAGATTCTCCGAATGAGTTAATTTAGGTGCATAATAACCAACTAAAGATATGAACAAAAATGGCATATACTCATTAGCATTATTCCAAATAGGAAACTCATATGAATATTGAGAAACTATCGCGCCTCGACCTCAATCTATTAGTTTGCTTGCAGGTGCTGATGGAAGAGCTAAGTGTGACTCGCACCGCCCACCGATTGTGCCTAAGCCAGTCAGCGGTTAGTAAGTCATTGGCCAAACTTCGTGAGCAATTTAATGATCCCCTTTTCACGCGAAGTGCTCATGGTCTGCGACCAACACCAAAGGCGGTCTTTCTCAAACCTCGATTAGAAACGCTGATCAACCAACTTGATGTGCTCACCCAACCAGAGACCTTCATTCCCAACAACAGTGACCACAGTTTTCACATTGCGGCTGTTGAGAGCGTTTACCCACTTATTCTTCCCCACTTTTTACCAGCGATATTTCGACAAGCCCCTAAGGTGAATATCAACACCCACGCTTGGACGGAGCAAACCTTTAAGAAGCTACAGCTTGGTGAGTTAGATATCGGACTCACAGGCAAAGACATCGACATCAACGACGCGCGCTTAACCATGCTGCCGCCAGACGACATCTGCGAACAAGAGATCTACCGTGATGCACAGATGTGTGTATTAAGGCGTAACCACCCTGCTCTAAGTGGTAAATGGGATTTGGGAACCTACCTTGCGCAGCGTCATGTACAAGTAAGATGTGATGGGAACGATCGATGGCTGCTCGATTACAAACTAGCTGACCTTGGTCACCAACGTGATATTGCTATCTCTGTGCCCGACTTCAACAGTGCGGCAAGCCTGTGTACCTACACCGACTTTGTATTTACCGCACCAAGCCACTTCACCCATCTTGTCGCGAAGCAACTCGACTTAGTGGTTGTGCCTCTGCCAATGGAATTTCCACCAATGGCATACACCCTGTTTTGGCACCGTGATAGAGAAAACGACCCAGCCTTAACTTGGTTGCGAGATATCATCAAAGAAAAAACTCTGCACCTCAGATAAAAATGGCGTTCAGCGTTTGCAGCAAACGAACAAAAGCGCTAGCTTATTGACCTAATAAGTCCCCTCGCATTTATATCGACTGTGAGTGTTAACAAGGACCCTAACAATAAGGATAAACACAGATGCACAATATCACTGCGGAACGCGTTACTGCGGTTCGAGCTTGGCTTGAAGCAAACCACTTAGATGCTGTTATCATTCCACATGAAGACGAGTACCTAGGTGAATACGTTCCAGCTCACAACGAGCGACTTCACTGGCTAACCGGTTTCACTGGCTCTGCAGGTGCGGCTGTTATCACTCGCGAAAACGCGGCTATTTTTGTTGATGGTCGCTATACCGTCCAGGTTCGTAAACAAGTACCTGGTGAGCTATTTGAGTATCGCCATCTTATTGAAGAACCGGCTTTAGATTGGATCATCAATTCACTCGCACAAGGCAGTAAAGTTGCATTCGACCCACGCATGCATACGGCGGCTTGGTTGAAAGGCGCACAAGCTAAACTAGCTGATAAAGTAGAACTCACAACACTAGCGGCAAACCCGATTGATGAGCTTTGGTCTGATCGCCCTGAGCCTGTTGTATCTGATGTTCGCCTCATGGCAACCGACGCCGTTGGCCAATCAAGTGAAAGTAAGCGTGAAGAAATTGCAAGCCTACTAAAAGCCAAAGGCACTGATGCCGCTATCCTTACTGAGCTGGATTCAATCTGCTGGTTACTCAACATTCGTGGTTTAGACGTATCTCGTCTGCCGGTTGTGTTATCTAATGCAATCATTCACGCCGATGAAAGTGTCGATTTCTTCTTAGACCCCGCTCGTATCCCTGCAGGCTTTGAAGCGCACGTTGGTAATGGTATTCGTGTTTCTCACCCATCTGAGCTTGAAGCCCGCCTTCAATCTTTAGAAGGTAAGAATGTGTCTGTTGATTCAGGCACAAGCAATGCTTGGTACACGCTTGTTCTCCAAAACGCCGGTGCTCATATCATTGAAGCAGCCGACCCATGCCTAATGCCAAAAGCCGCGAAGAACGAAACAGAAATTGCCGGCATGAAAGCGTGTCACATCCGTGATGGCGTGGCGATGGCAAAATTCCTATCTTGGATTGATGCAGAAGTAGCGCAAGGTAACCTGCACAACGAAGCTGTACTAGCAGACAAAGTACAATCATTCCGTGAGCAAGACCCAACGCTGATGGACCTAAGTTTCGACACTATTTCAGCTGCAGGCGGAAACGCAGCTATGTGTCACTACAACCATGAGAACCAACCTGAACCAGGTCAGTTAGAGATGAATACTCTGTATCTAGTCGATTCAGGCGGTCAGTACTTAGATGGCACAACGGACATTACTCGTACTATCGCGATTGGCCAACCAAGTGACGAAATGATTCAGCAATTCACTCTCGCACTGAAAGGTCATATCGGCATCGCACGAGCTCGTTTCCCACAAGGCACTCGTGGTTTCCAACTTGATATCCTAGCGCGTCAGCACTTATGGGCAGAAGGCTTCGATTACGACCATGGTACTGGCCACGGTGTTGGTCACTTCCTCAGTGTTCATGAAGGACCACAAAGTATCTCTAAGAAGCTGATCGACGTGCCTCTTGTTGAAGGCATGGTGTTATCAAACGAACCGGGTTACTACCGTGCAGAAGAGTTCGGTATCCGTATCGAAAACCTAGAACTGGTTGTTGAACTTCCAACTCAAGGTGACTTCTCAGTACTAACGTTTGAGTCGCTAACACGTTGCCCTATCGATAAGCGCAACATCAATGTTGATTTGCTAACCCGACCTGAACTGGCATGGCTGAACGACTACCATCAGAAAGTTTGGAACGACGTTAGCCCATTAGTTGAAGGTGATACATTGGAATGGTTACGCCAATCAACCACTCCATTGGCTCACGCTTAACGCTTCACTAAGCTGTTAGCTGAACCAAAACGAACTTGCTAAGTTAAATAGAAAAACGGCTACCCAAAGGTAGCCGTTTTTATTTGCCAGTATCATTAAGATGTTTCACGTGGAACATAAACCAAACATTGATTAACCAGAATAGGCACTGTGCCAATCACGCCACACTGGGTCGAACCCTCGCTGTCGGATCATCGACTCAACATCGGCTGCACTTCTCTCATCGCTAATCTCAAACTGCTCGAGTTCTTCCTCACCGGAAGCATAACCACCAGGCTGGGTTTTAGAAGCCGCAGACATACTCGTGATCCCTAATGGCAGCACGTTATCGCGGAAGGTTGCCGACTCACGAGTAGATAGAGACAATTCAACCTCAGGGTTTAATAAACGATACGCACAGATAAGTTGAACCAACTGTTTATCACTCATAATCGATTTAGGCTGCAAACCACCCTCACACGGACGAAGACGTGGGAATGAAATCGAGTAACGTGTTTGCCAATAAGTACGCTCAAGATAGTCTAAGTGAGCGGCCACGAAGAAACAGTCGGTACGCCAATCTTCCAAGCCAATCAAAGCGCCAATACCTATCTTATCAATACCCGCTTTTGCCAAACGATCGGGCGTTTCGAGCCGGTATTCAAAATCCATTTTATTGCCACGCAAGTGGTGTTCCGCGTAGGTACTTGGGCTATACGTTTCTTGGTAAACCATCACCGCATCTAAGCCGAGAGTTTTAAGCTCTGCGTAGTCATCTTGATCAAGCGGCTGCACTTCCATCGCAAGATAGTTAAATTGTGCCTTAATATTCGGTAGCACTTCACGGAAGTACTTCATCCCGACCTTGGTTTCATGTTCACCAGTCACCAACAATACACTATCAAACTTCATCTTTTTGATAGCGGCACTTTCAGCATCGATTTCATCTAAAGTAAGTGTGCGACGCTTAATGCGGTTCTCCATTGAGAAACCACAATACGTGCACGCATTCGCACATAAGTTTGAGAGGTACAATGGAATATACAACGACATTGTATTGCCGAATCGCTTGCGTGTGAGTGCCAACGATTGTTGCGCCATCTGCTCTAAGTAAGGTTCTGCTGCCGGAGAGATAAGAGCCTTAAAGTCTTCCAAGTCGCGTTTAGGTTTACTCAGAGCGCGCTCAACATCCGCTGCCGTTTTACTGAAGATGGACATACCAATGTCATCCCAGTTGAGCTGTTTAAATCGATCAACAAACGTCATAAGGACACTACTCGTCTAGGAATGAAGTTAGCGGACTAGAAGCAACCGCATGAGACACCTGTCCAGCAAGACCAGAAAGGTAAGCCATACGGCCAGCTTCAACTGCCAGTTTAAAAGCAATCGCCATATCAACGGGTTGTTGAGAAGCCGCAATTGCAGTATTAACTAACACGGCATCCGCGCCCATTTCCATTGCACGAGTAGCATGAGATGGCGCACCAATACCAGCGTCAACAATCACAGGGACGTTCGCTTGGTCGATAATGATCTCTAAGAAGTCTGCCGAAGCGATACCTTTGTTCGACCCAATCGGCGCACCTAGCGGCATAACCGCAGCACAACCCACCTCTTCCAATCGTTTACACAACACTGGGTCAGCATGACAGTAAGGCAACACAACAAAGCCATCTTTAACCATTTGCTCAGCCGCTTTTAATGTCTCAATTGGGTCTGGCATCAAGTACTTTGGATCAGGGTGAATTTCCAGTTTGAGCCAGTTTGTGCCTAGCGCTTCGCGAGCCAAATGCGCAGCAAAGATGGCATCCTTCGCGTTCTTCGCCCCGGAGGTATTTGGTAACAAGTTCACGCCAGCATCAATGATGGGCTGTAAAATATCATCTTGCTCAGAGCGAATATCAACTCTCTTCAACGCCATGGTTGCCAGTTGAGAACCGGAAGCTTCGATAGCACTCGCCATTAAATGTTTATTCGCGAACTTGCCCGTTCCAGTAAAGAGTCGTGATTGAAATGTTTTATCTGCGATAGTTAACATAGTTAGCCTCCTGCAATAGCTTGGAAAAGAGAAATAGCATCGCCTTCATTGACGACCCTTTGTTGCCACTGACTACGCGGGACAACCGCATTATTGATAGCAAAGACACAACCCAGATCGGGTAGTGAAAGCGCTTGGATGATATCCGCTAGAGACGACGATTGTGCAACCTGTTCTGGTTGCTCATTGATAGAGATCGTTATGTTGCTCATTGGGTTTCTTCTTCTAAATAGTTAACTGTAGATGTGCAGCAAACGGGGCATTCACTATCTTGAGTGACACTTAAGTTTTGCCAGTTCATCGTCTGACCATCAAACAGTTTGAGCTGATGTGTTGCAACCTGGAACTCGCCAGTGCTAATACGTTGAATCGCTGCCAGTGCTTGGAGGTTGCCTATGGTGCCAACAACTGGGCCGATGATGCCGCTATCGCTACAACGTGTCGTTTGTGGATGATGACTGAACGGGAACAAACAGTGATAGCACCCTTTCTGCATCTGATAATCAAAGACAATAAACTGACCTTTCCATCCGATCGCAGAACCAGAAACCAAAGGTGTCTTGCTACAAAAACATGCTTGGTTAACCTGCTGACGTGACTCAAAGTTGTCAGTACAATCCAACACCAAATCAGCGAGCATCACCTCAAGCTCAAGCTGGCTCTGAGTCATTCGCCTATTGATGGTTCTCACTTGGTTTCGACCATTAAGCTCAGTCAGTTTTTGCTTCAGAGCTTCGACCTTAGGCGAACCTAACTGGCTTTCCTTGAACGCAACTTGTCGTTGAAGGTTAGACGAATCCACACAATCATCATCAACTAATACGATTTTCCCGATACCGGAAGCCGCAAGATAGAGAGCCGCAGCATTGCCTAAGCCACCACAACCGATGACCAATACATGGCTATCTAATAGATTGCGTTGCCCTTGCTCACCCACTTCAGGAAGTGCGAGTTGTCGTTGATAACGAATGAATTCGAAATCATTCAGCATGACTTAGCTCCTGAGTTACCTCTTTAGCAGGACCTGAAGAACGGTCAGCCATTAATGCTTCGAAGAACTCAATCACTTGTTTTGGGTCTTCGGCTAACGTAATCGCACGTACAACAGCAAGGCTCGATACCCCACAACTCCACACCTGTGCGGCCGTCGACTGGTCAATTCCACCAATCGCAACTGTCGGATAACCGGTGAGTTCTTCTGTGTATGGGATAGTATCAATCAGCTGCTGATAGAGAGATAAACGCACAAGTCCTTGAGGCTTCGATGGCATCTGCTTAGTGGTGGTTGGGAATATATGCCCCAGCGCAATATAGCTTGGGTTGATTTGCACAATGCGTAGCAACTCGTAATAACCATGAGTCGATAGACCGATCTTAATACCAGCTTGGCTCAGTTGAGATAGGTTGGATTCTTCGATGTCCTCTTGCCCCAAATGAACACCAAAAGCATCATGCTTAAGTGCCAATTGCCAATAGTCATTGATAAAAACCTGAGCGTTGTGCTCTCTACCGAGTTCGATAGATCGCGCGATTTGTTGTTCTAAATCTGCTTGCTGTGGGTTCTTAATACGCAGTTGAACTGTGTTAATTCCAAGCTTGAGCAGCCTTTCGATCCACTCAACATCATCAACCACTGGGTATAGTCCTAGGCTACTCTTACTCAATTCCGGGAACGACAGTGATGTTCCTTGGTGCGCCCAACCAACACTAATATCCAGTCGCTCATCTTCGAGAACGGGAATAGGAAAGTTTTGATAGTTTGCTGGCCATGTTCCACGTGAAACACTAGATGCTGCGCGAGCTAAAACCAGTGCATCTTCTAATGGGAATTCCAACGCCAACAAAGTAAGTAACCAAGCAAAGTGACCACGACTATCTAACTCCTGATGAGCTGGAGTTTCACTCTTGATAGCACGATTAGAATCTAGCTGTGACCAGATATCCAATGCAGCTGAGTCATCTAAGACACCGATATAGATGGTATTCGGAGTTTGTGCCAAGGCATCGCGGACACCAGCTAGCGCCACTGAATGACTGTAATAAACGATATGATCAAGCTCACTTGAGCGACACTCCGCCAATGAATCAACATCATGAGCAAAACCAATAGATAACGCTTGCTGAGCATCAACGATAGAGAAGCATTGAGTTGGGCTTACACCCAACTCAACTGCATCGGTTGCCAAGCCTTGTCGCTTAGCAACCAATAGACAGCTTTGCACCTCTCCCGTTAGCTCAATATTTTGAGATGGGATAAGAATCTTCACTGTCATTATTCCTCTAATTGAGCTTCTTTTGCGCCTACTGCTGGGTGATAAAGTTCAGAGCCAGTATCACGGAACTCTTGTGATTTCTGACGCATCCCTTCCAACGGATTATCAAGCATCTTAATCTCGATAGCCTGATCAGCAGCCACTTGTTCAGTGTCTTTCGCGTACTCTCGAACTTCTTGAGAGATCTTCATTGAACAGAATTTAGGTCCACACATAGAGCAGAAGTGAGCAACCTTGCCCGATTCTTGTGGCAGGGTTTCATCGTGGAAAGAACGGGCTGTTTCTGGATCTAAAGCTAGATTAAATTGGTCTTCCCAACGGAATTCAAAACGAGCTTTAGATAATGCATTATCTCGGATTTGTGCGCCCGGATGCCCTTTTGCCAAGTCTGCTGCATGTGCTGCCAGCTTGTAAGTAATCAAGCCAGTCTTCACATCTTCTTTATTTGGTAAGCCCAAATGCTCTTTAGGTGTTACATAACAAAGCATCGCACAGCCGTACCAACCAATCATCGCCGCGCCAATACCAGAGGTAATGTGGTCATAACCCGGTGCAATATCAGTGGTCAGCGGGCCTAACGTATAGAAAGGCGCTTCATGGCAGTGCTCTAACTGCTCATCCATGTTCTCTTTAATAAGATGCATAGGTACATGTCCAGGACCTTCAATGATCACCTGAACATCGTATTCCCAAGCCACTTTAGTTAACTCACCTAGAGTACGTAACTCCGAGAACTGAGCCTCATCATTGGCATCTGCAATAGAGCCAGGACGTAGGCCGTCACCTAGTGACAAAGCCACATCGTACTTCGCACAGATCTCACAGATCTCGCGGAAGTGTGTGTATAGGAAGCTTTCTTGGTGATGTGCAAGACACCATTTTGCGATAATAGAGCCACCACGAGAAACAATACCTGTCACACGCTTAGCCGTCATAGGAACATAACGAAGAAGCAAACCAGCATGGATAGTGAAGTAATCAACGCCCTGCTCCGCTTGTTCAATCAAAGTATCGCGCATCACTTCCCAGTTAAGGTCTTCGGCTACGCCATTCACTTTCTCAAGCGCCTGATACATAGGAACCGTACCAATCGGCACTGGGCTATTACGTAGGATCCATTCACGAGTCTCGTGGATATTACGGCCAGTAGAAAGATCCATTACGGTATCGCCGCCCCAGCGAGTCGACCATACTAGCTTCTCAACTTCTTCTTCAATCGAAGAGCTTACAGAAGAGTTACCGATATTGGCGTTCACTTTCACTAAGAAGTTTCGGCCAATAATCATAGGTTCTGATTCTGGGTGGTTGATGTTTGAAGGGATGATAGCTCGGCCTTCAGCGACCTCTTTACGCACGAACTCAGGGGTAATTTCTTTTGGCAGGTTTGCGCCAAAGTTATGGCCTGGGTGTTGGTGATTAAGCTGTTCATCAGCGAACTTCTGACGCCCCATGTTCTCACGTATCGCAATGTACTCCATCTCAGGAGTGATAATTCCCTGACGAGCATAATGCAGTTGAGTTACACATTGGTCGCCAGTAGCGCGACGAATTCGAGGCAGGTTTCCGTAACGAAGGTCGTCTAGGGTTTCATCTTCTAAACGTTCTTTGGTGTAAACAGAGCTTACATCATCGAGCAATTCCGTATCACCACGCTCTTCAATCCATTGCTCTCGCAACTTAGGAAGGCCACTATAAAGGTCTATTTCATGCGTAGGATCGGTATAAACACCTGAGGTGTCGTAGACATGAATTGGCTCATTAGGTTCGAATACAGGCTCTTTTTTGCTGCCACCAACAAGGCTATCTGCGAGGGATATTTCTCGGACAGGGACTTGAATGTCCGCTCGAGACCCTTGGATGTAAGCTTTTTTTGAGTTTGGATAAGGTTGTACAGATAAAGAATCAATGAAATTCTTCGCTTCCAGTCTTGCTTGTTTACGACTCGACATAGCATTTTTCCTTGGCTTTTAGCCATTATTTATAGGGATAAAAATGCTTGACGGATAAGATGCTACAAGAGGGATCACAGCAAGAAAATGCAGTTGTGATCTGGAGATAGATCTCTAGAAGGATTCTAGTTAGATATCTACTCTTGTTCCCTTCGCAGGTATTAGCCTGATCAGGTTCAACGGATCCCGAGTTAACGGTCTCAGCCATATGGCACTCCGACAAGTACGATCGAGTATATGAAAACGGCTTGGATAAACCAAGCCGAGTTGTTAACAAATCGTAAGAAAGTTTTAAGACTTTATCAGAAGTTGGAAGCCGATCCATGCGGCTGAAATACTGAGAAACACATTGAGCAGTACATTGAGCCCCATCTTGAAGAACGCACCCTGCTGCATAAGAAGCACGTTATCCATCGAAAACGTAGAAAATGTCGTCAGGGCTCCAAGGAAACCAAGACCGATAATTTGTCTCCACGGCTCCGTCGCAACCATCTCATTTTCAAACGCGGCGATGAGCAATCCCATAATCAAAGAGCCAATTACGTTAACAGTCAGCGTACCGTAAGGAAAACCACGCCCTAACATCACAACGCATAACTCTGAAATCAAGTAACGTGAACAAGCACCAAACGCGCCACCGATGGCGATAAAACCTAGAATAGATAACTGACCCATGAATCCTCCCAAACAATAATCCCTATATTCTAGCTTTAACGCCGATAAAAGCGAGGGTAGAAACTAAGAATGCATGCGCAAATATTAAACGTTACAGGTGTCACTTAACTTCAATATATCCCATCAATCCTGTTTTCATGTGCTCAATTACATGACAGTGGTACATCCAGCGTCCGGGGTTGTCTGCAACAAATGCAGCTTTAGCTCGGCCATTTTTTCCAAGTAACACTGTATCGGTATGGAAAGGCTCTTCAATTTTTTTACCATCAAGTTCCAATACAGTAAATGTATGACCATGAATATGAATCGGGTGATGATATTGAGTGACGTTCTTAAGATCGAATATGTAAGTCTTACCCAACTCTAAAGTCGCCAATGGTTCAGGAATATTGTCTTTGCTCATTCCTTCCCATGCTCTTTTATTTGTTAGCCAAAACTTAGGCATCGATTTTCCATCTTTGGATACAGGAGAAACAGCCCCTTCCCATTCAAATAAAAAGTCGATCTCTTCAGCATTAGCAAGATCTAGGTTGGGCACTGGATTCAATGGTAGTAATGGTAACGAACGTCCTTGAGCAAATGCTGAATCTACGACTTCAAATTCACACAAAGAAAATGGGAAACGCCCCTTCATATGGAGAACGTTAACTCGCTCACCAGCTTTAGGAGCGATCAGTCCGATATCAACACGCATCCCTGGACCGATTTTATGTTGAGTCAGTTTGTAAGGCGTTTTTACAGGGTTACCATCGATGGCAATCACCCATGCCTCAGCCCCTTCGATAGCAATAGGATAAGTGATCGTATTATCGACATTCGCGATACGCAGTCGAGTCGTTGCGTGCTGCTTTAATTGGTATACAGGTTCATGAACACCATTAACGCTACTCCACTCACCTGGAGTGCCCATACGAGCACTGAGTCTTGGAATCATTAAGTCTTTCCATTGACCTTGCTTATCGATATGCCAATGTTTAAGCATCAATGCGTGTTCTTCATCGAACCGTATTGGATTACTCTCTTCTACGATAATAAGGCCAACTAAGCCCATACCAAGCTGTTTAACGCTATTCATATGTGGGTGATACCAAAATGTGCCAGCATCTGGCGGCGTAAACTCATAAATGAATGTTTCACCTGGCATGATCGGTGGCTGACTTAAGAAGGGAACACCGTCCATTTCGATAGGAATTCTTAAGCCATGCCAATGGATAGTCGTCGGCTCTGATAGCTTATTCGTAAAACGAATTGTGACCTTTTCACCCTGTCGACATCGAATCGTCGGAGCTGGGATCTGTCCATTAAAGGCTAAGACATTGGTATCAAATCCCGCTACTAACTCAGCCGTTGAAGGTTCAGCAGTTAAGTCATAAACATACTTTCCTTGCTCATCAGCAGACCGCTTCATTGAACAAGCGGGTAGTACTGTTAATGCAGATATAGCGAGAGATGATTGAATAAACTTACGACGGGAAATATCCATATTTGTTGCCTTTTAGTAATAACGACCAAAATGTAACAAAATATTGAGAATAATTCTCATAAAGAAGTGTGGATTGTGTTGTTAATTGCTTATAAAAGAGACTGAGATAAGTAAGCACTTACATTTCTAAGACAATATTCTATTCAAGGTAGGTAATACCAATTAAAGTAAAA
>NZ_JBFRMM010000006.1:0-117406 GCF_041470465.1 Vibrio sp. 10N.261.55.F4
TGATTTAGGAAACAAAGCCTGTCGAAAGACATCGTTCTACGAGCGGGTTACATGTACGACATTTCCCCAACTGACGAACTCACATCGCTCTCTATTCCTGATGTTAACCGTCACTGGCTCACGGTCGGAGGGACATATAACTTCACCAATGCCAGTTCTGTGGACGTTGGAGTCGGATTTATCATCGGAGAATTACAAGATATTGACGAAAACCTGACGACGATTCCAGGAACGAGTTCCAATATAACTGCTGATGTGACTGCCGATGCTCTCTTGCTTGGTGTTCAATATCAACATCGTTTTTAACTTTTACTTTGGAGTTCAGAACGTAAAAATTTAGGAATCATATAAAAATTGTAGGGCTCGACAGTGAGTTGAGCCCTTTTCTCATTATTAGCTGTTTTAGCATTATTTAAATAGCTGGAAGCTCATTAAGTAAGAAATAGCTGCTTAGAAAAACGTTTTAATTCAGACGAATTCAACGGTTATGGTTATTAAAAATGAAATTTACAAAGCTTAGTAAAACAATCTGTTTGGCACTGTTTGCCTTACATATCTCTCCATCGTTTGCCCAAGACTCAAACTTGATTCCTGTGACTATCGAAAAAGCGCACAAACAAGCATTCACATCTTCAATCAACGAGGTTGGCAAAATCAGGGCAACGGATTCTGCTGCATTGACATTCAGTGCCTCCGACAAAATTCTCAACATCCATTTCAAAGATGGAGATTCAGTTAAAAAAGGCGAGTTGATCGCTCAATTGGACAATACCAAAGCGAAAGCCGATCTAGACAAAGCAAGAAGCTCTCTAGCGCTAGCAAAGTCGAAATTAAAGCGAGTACAAGAATTACTAAAGAAACAGCCCGACTCTATGTCTCAACAAGATGTGGAAGAACTGGGAGAGCAGGCGAATCTAGCAGCAGCGGATTACCGACAGAAAGAAGCGCTGATGAATGACTATTTATTGGTAGCGCCATTTGATGGGCAGTTAACTAATTTTACCCACTCAGTGGGCAGTAAGATTGATGGCGCAACCGCGTTGGTGAGTTTGATTAAACTCGATCCTGTCGAAGTTCAGTATTCGATTGGACAATCGGATTTAGGCAACGCAAAACTTGGGCAGAATGTCTCTATCCAAGTTGATGCTTTTGTCGATGAAGCGTTTTCTGGTGTGGTGGATTACATTGCGCCCGCGGTTGATGAGAGTTCAGGTCGCGTAGAAGTACACGCGCACGTGACCAATCCAGATCATCGCTTAGTTCCGGGCATGTTTGCCAAAGTAAGCCAAATGACGAGCGAAGACACGACTCAAATGGTGGTTTCCCAAAATTCCGTTCAAGCAAAAAATGCACAACGTTTTGTATGGATTGTGAATGGCGAAAAAATCGAGCAACGCATTGTTGAATTAGGCGTGAATACTAACGATGGGTACGTCGTTGTAGAAAGCGGGTTGAAACTGGGTGATCAGGTCGTAGTGACGGGACAACAGAACCTAAAGAAAGCGTCTCTAGTTAAGGTAATGAACCCTAATGCGGAGCAGAAAACGGTTGAGTTAATAACGGAGCCAGTAGATAAAGTGGTCACTAAGCAGACCGTTCAGCACGAGGTAGAAAAGACCGAAACACAGATTGATGAAGCACATCCGGTTGAGCCTTCGGTTGATTGGACGGAAGCAACAAAAGGTGTAGACGAAGCGATCAATGAAAATAGCGAGCAAGCAGAGACTAGCGCGACTGTTGAGCCGTTATCGAGCGAAACCCACAGCAAGGAAGCCGTAACAAAGGAGAATCTGAATGAAGCTTCCTGAGATTTGTATCAAGCACCCTGTGTTTGCGTCTGTTCTGAGTATCACCATTGTTTTGCTTGGACTTTTGTCGTTTCAAAAGCTCTCAATCCAATACTTTCCTGAACATAAAACACCTTCAGCAACGGTCACTGCTGCGATCAATGGTGCCAGTGCTGAGTTCATGTCGCGCAATGTGGCAGATAAACTGATCACGGCGGCAACGGGCTTAGACAGCGTGAAAACCATGACGACCGACTGTCAGGAAGGAACGTGTAATCTAAAAATCATCTTTGAAGATGACATTAATGACGTCGAATACACGAGCTTGATGAACAATCTGCGTAGCAGTGTTGAAGCGATTGGTGATTTCCCTCCTAGTATGACGGATAAGCCAACGGTAACGGATGACTCTTCTGATACCAGCATGCCGAGTAACATCATCACGTTTGTGAATACCGGCAAGATGTCTAAGCAAGACATGTATGACTACATTAGCCAGCAAGTCGTGCCCCAGTTTAAGCACATACAAGGTGTGGGTGGGATTTGGGGGCCGTATGGTGGCAGTGAAAAAGCGGTTCGTGTGTGGTTACAACCTGATCGAATGATGGCGCTTAACATGAGTGCGTCAGACGTGGTCGGTACATTAAGCTCATACAACGCGACGTTTACCGCGGGTACTATCAAAGGTCAGGTGCGAGATTTCTCCATTAACCCAGTCAACCAAGTGACCAGTGTTGATGATGTGCGAGATTTGGTGGTTCGTGTCGATAACGGAAAAATCATTCGCATTGGCGATATTGCTGAAGTAAAAATGGGTGAGGAGAGCCTTACACCGAGTATTCTTCGTGTTGACGACAACTTAGCTATGTCGATTCAGGTACTGCCACTGAAAAGTGAAAACCCAGTGACGGTTGCCAATAAGGTTAAGAAGCAAATAGACGTGATTCAACCTCAGTTGCCTGAAGGCATTGAGATGAAGATGGTCTACAACCAAGCTGATTTTATTAAAACTGCAATTGACGAAGGCTTCATGACTTTAGTTGAAGCGATTGTTCTGGTTTCAGCCGTTGTCGTGTTGTTCCTTGGTTCTGTTCGTGTGGCTTCGATTCCGATCATTACCATCCCAGTGTGTGTGATAGGTGTATTTGCCGTCATGCATCTACTTGGGTTTAGTATCAACGTATTGACTATATTAGCCATCATTCTTGCAATTGGTTTAGTTGTCGATGATGCCATTGTTGTGGCTGAAAACTGTTACCGGCATATCGAAGAGGGCGAACCCCCTTTTAATGCTGCAATCAAAGGGTGTCGAGAGATCGTTTTTCCTGTGATAGCGATGACGCTCACGTTAGCGGTCGTGTATCTACCTATTGGCCTGATGTCGGGCTTAACCGCCGATCTATTTAGACAATTTGCTTTCACTTTAGCAGCTGCAGTGATCATCTCAGGGTTTGTTGCTTTAACGCTCTCGCCCATGATGTGTGCTTACTTAATGAAGCCAGTTACAAAGCCAGCAAGGTGGTACAAAAAAGTTGATGCGAAGTTGAATGTTCTGTCTGACTTGTACACCAAAGAATTGGGCAAATGGTTTGAGCGTAAAACACTGATGAGTAGTATTGCTTTGGTGTTGATTGCTTTGTCTGTTTTGGCGGTTTGGAAAATGCCTCAAGTGCTACTTCCAACCGAAGACACTGGTTTTGTCGAGGTGACTTCAACGCCACCAACAGGGGTAGGTCGTCAGTATCACCTAGACAACAACGAGCAACTTAACAGTGTGTTCAAAGGTGATCGTTCGGTAGAGGCAAACTTGTCTTACATCGAAGGGACTCCGACCAATCACGTTTTATTGAAATCATGGGGCGAGCGTGACCAGTCAGCTGATGAGTTGGTGAACGAGTTTATCGCTAAAGCGCAAAGTTCGGTCTCTGCTTATGGCATGTCTTTCAAGGTTCGCTCGGCTGATAACTTGAACATTGCCACTAATATGATCCTAGAGTTAACGACGGTTAACCGTGATACCACCGTATTGTCGGAAACGGCGAATGAGGTGGTGGAGGCGCTTGAGAGTTATGAGGGCGTGACCAACATTAAAAATTCGATGTTGCGTGACCAATTGCGTTATGACTTGTCGATTAACCGCAATGCTATCGTATTGTCTGGTGTGGATTACAGTAATGTCACCAATGCGCTATCTACTTTCTTAGGATCAGTGAAAGCGGCAGATCTACAAGCGGATGATGGCTATACGTACCCAATTCAAGTTCAAGTAAATCTTAGTGATCTTGGCGATTTCAAGGTGCTCGATAAGCTGTACGTGGATTCACAGTCGGGTCAAAGGCTTCCTTTATCTCAGTTTGTATCAATCAAGCAAGTGACATCGGAATCTAATTTCAAGACGTTCATGGGTAAAGACAGTGCTGAAATCACCGCGGACTTGATGCCCGGATATACGGCGAGCGACGTGAAGGCATACATTGATGACACGGTACCAAGTCTGTTGAAACCTGCTCAGAGCTACGAGTTCAATGGCGTAGTTAAAGACCTGGTTGATTCAACCGCGGGCGCACAAGTGCTGTTCGTATTGGCGTTGATTTTCATCTTCTTGATCTTGGCGGCGCAGTTTGAAAGCTTTGTTGACCCAATGATCATCTTGCTAACGGTTCCATTGTGTATTGTGGGCGCGATTTTGACGCTTTCGGTATTTGGTCAAAGCCTCAATATTTACTCGAAGATAGGATTGCTGACACTGGTTGGTCTCGTGACCAAACACGGTATTTTGCTGGTGGAGTTTGCCAACGAGAAACGCAAATCTGGCGCGAGTGCGAAAGAAGCGGCGATCAGCAGTGCACGTTCAAGGTTACGTCCAATCTTGATGACCTCACTGACGATGATCCTCGGTTCATTGCCATTGGCACTGGCGGATGGCCCGGGTTCCTTAGGTCGAATCAATATTGGTTTGGTTCTGGTCGGTGGCTTGTCTGTCGGAACTTTTTTCTCATTGTTCTTAGTGCCAGTCGCGTATGTCGGTATGGCGAACCTAAAGCAAATGGATTTGTTGACTCGATTGAGAACGAAACCAGCGTAGCGAGATGTTTTAGGTTTAGCTAGATACTTCAAGGCCCTCATTGTGAGGGCCTTTTGCTGTTGTGGGCTAGATTAAGTGAGGAGAGCGGTTAGAAATCGTAGTTGAGGTTCATTGAGCTGTAGATTTCGGCGTTACTTTGGTCTGATGCGACAGTGGTGTTGTAGATGTATTCTGTATCAAAAGTCAGCGCCAAATTGCCCATTAAGATGTTCTTTAGATAGCCTTTGAGGTTGTAATTGGTGTTCTCTTCACCGTAAGCCATGTTAGCCGTTGCCCCCATAGAAAACGTTTCTGTGATCGTCAAAGAGCCATCAACACTGGCATTCACGATCAGTTCATAGTTCTCTTTGTTCGGGAACTCTTCATCGGAGGATTGGCGTTGACTGATTCGGTAACCCGGACCAGCAGAGCCTTGAAGTTTGATTCTTTCAGTATCATAAAAGTGGCGACCCAATCCTGTAGCCGTTATAAATTGCTTACGATAAGTACCAAAGTGGTCGTGTTCAAAACGTGTTGTCGCGACCAAATAGGTGACTTCGTTCAAGTCATAGCTGATGCCATAGTTGGTGGTATAGCGATTGGTGCCGTCTTCATCGTTTTCAGCATCGGTATAGTAGGTATCAAACTGAACTCGTTGGCCCCAGTTCTCTTTTTTGTATCCAACAGAGATTCCAGAGTTGATCGACAAAGATGAGCTGGTGTTTTGTGAGTAGATAAACCCGAGTTTGGTCAGGGTTGTAAAAGGGGATGCTTGAGCTTCTTCTTGTAAGTCAGAACCTTCGCTTAATACGATGTCGCCCTCGAGTTCTACTTCTTCAACTTCTTCGGCAAATACGGGCATAGAGATAGCGATTAGAACTAAAGGTAGCTTTATTAAGGATCGTGTGTATGAAACTGTGTTGGTTAATGGGCGCGTTGTTTGTGAGATAGCGTGTGTCGACATAATGGTTTGGTATATAAGGTGATTGAACACGATGAACGCAAGGTTAGTCGTGAAGAGTCGTCAATGATTGAATCGAAAATGCGAGTGAGTTACGACGCAATAGGCAAAGGCGAAAAGATCGTTTTTATCGCTGAGAACCCATTACCTCGATGAGGATTAAAATCTTCAATGTGGACAAAGAATTCAAGTGTCTCAGAGGGTTTATCGTCTTCGATTAATAAGAACTCGAGTAGTCCTTGTTCTACATGGCATGAAACGATGGTTTCGCTCGATTGATCTGCTGAAATCTGTTCAACGTTGACCAAGACGCTCGTCTCGGGTAAGACATTGAAAGCATCTTGCGCACATTTAAGAATACAGCTGCACACGTACTCACGATATAAGGTATTGCTTTCATAAAGAGACATCGTTTCAAGCTTTACTTCGCCTTGGCACAATACCTTTTTTCTTTAGGGATCACGTTGTGCTTATTAACCTGAATGTTGATTTCTAACAGGTGACCATTCTTATAGGTATTGAAGTTATGGTTAATCAGTTTGGTGTCGACCACCGCTACGTTCATCAGGTTTTGCTGAGCTTTAGAAAGGGCAGACAACTTTGCTTGGCTATCGTTATTCAAAACGCCTTTCGATAACTGATTGCTTTTTACCCAGTAGCTGTAGTTCTGAACCCAATGTACAAATTCCGTTTTATATTGCTCTATGTCTTTTTCTGCTGCTCGCTCGACATTGCTTGTGAGGGTGTGAAACTTAGACTTGTTACCCAACAGAATATCTAGCCAGTATGGTTTGTATTCATCAAGCGCTTCTATGGCTTTGACTTTATGATCGAATCGAACTGTTGGCATTACTGGTGCAGGTTCTATCGCAATCGACTCCCAATTCATTTTTGGGGTCGGAATGGTATGCACGGATTGGATTAAGTGCAGGTGCTGGTTGAACAAGGTCACTTCACTTACAGCGTCCTCAAGTTGTTTGGTATTCATCTACATTCCTGTCGACTGTTGTTCTTGTCATTTGGCGCTTAGTTTATGTTCAAAGTGCGCGAACAGTATTTAAATGAACGTGAATGATCTTTCGTGAGGTTGCTTGATATTGGTTTAGGAATATTTCGACTGTGGAGAGATTAGCTTCTGTTTATGAGGGAGGAAGCGGCACATCGAGCCTGGCACAAAATGAACTCGAAACAACATGACAGGCAAGAAAAGCGAAACCCTGCGTTGAAAGCAGGGTTTTTATTGAATCAGTACTGAGTGACTGGTTAGGCAATGTGCGTCATTTTGTTAATCACAAAGGTTTCAATACAGTTTTCAGTCGCAGCCATGTACTCGGCGATGTGTTGGCTCGCTAAGTGTTTCTCTAGATGAGCTTCAGAATCCCAGTTCTCATGAAAAACGAAGTGAGCAGGGTTACTGTTATCTTGATGGAGGTCGTAGTTGATACAGCCTTCTTCGGAGCGGGTTTTATCGATCAATTTAATCATCTCTGATTTAACTAGCTCAGTTTTATCTTCTTTAGAGACGATCGTTGCAATAATGGTTAGCTTAGTCATTGTGAATTCCTAGGGCAATAAATCTCTGGGTCCGGGTAATATAAGTATCTATAAACCAAAGAAAAAGATACGATCTATCCAATGACTATGGCTGTTTGTGTCCATAATTCTCTTTGTAATCGCGAGATTTTTAATGAATTACGCTCATAAGAAAGCCCGACACTAAGCCGGGCATTTTAAAAAGTGAATGAATTAGTTACTGAAATCAGCCTTTACCCAGATCATGCGGTGGTCAGATGAAACATCTTTACCGTTACCATAATCACCAATTCGTGAGTCATTGAATAGCTTGCGTCCTTCTTCATAAGAAGCGGCCCAGTAAACACCAGAATCAACGATGTTAAGTGTTGCTGAAGGCAGTGCGTAATCTACAGCAAGTCCAAATGTTGAAGTGATACGGTTCGGTTGTAGGTGAGACGATGATTTATCTACCGCATGTTCAGCTGCGCCATAACTTGTTGGATACAAGCTGCCATTGGTGACGTCTTGGTTAACTAACGAGTCGTTATGCAAATCTTGCATTACAGAGCTAATGCCGTCGCCATCAACAGGATCTAGGTTTTGGTCACCCATCATAACAAAGTGCTTGCCTTGCTCTAGGCCACCTGTTTTTCCAGTGTCATCATAGATGAACGACTTGTTTTGGATGTATTGGTGCCAGAAGTCGACTTCCGCTGCGTTTTGCTCAATGTTCTTACCCACATCAAAAGCTGGAGGAGTAGGGTGTGACATCAACAAGTGAACGGTTTCTGTCCCGTTTTTAGTTGGAATTAGGATCGGCGCGTCAACGTGGTTTTTTGACGATAGACGAACTTCTTCCCATTCAGCTGCTGTGTACCACTCGTCGCCACAGTTCATGCCGACAGGGAACTTACTAGGATCATCACAAACTGTGATTGTTGGGATGGTTGCACCTTCAAGATCTTTCCATTTAAATTCTTGGAATGTGCGAGTGTTGGCCGTGTCTATCTCATATTTAGACATTAGAGCAAACGCATACTGACCATGGTAGAAACCGAAGCCCCACGCATCACCGGGAAGTGTTCCAAAATTACCGTCATTGTCTAAATCAAAACCAAATTCGTTCAACAAACCTGTATTGGTCGAGTAGCTTTCAAAATATGGATATGAAATTGGTTCTAGGTTCGCGTCGCCACCTGCACCTTCGATACTTTGAGCAACAGAAAGGTAGTTCTTCTGGAAGCCTTCGAGCGCTGATTTGTCGGTACCAGTACCATTATTGTTAAATTCAGCCATCATCAGCACATCAGGTCGATTCTTTTGAATCACGGCAGCGACGTTGCGGATCTGGATAACCTTGGCAGCTGTTACTTTGTCAGCGTCATCAATCGTGTTATCCAAATAGTCGGTTACTAGTTTTGTTTGAGCGCTTGGTTCAATCTGCATTTCTGTTACAAGGTCTTCGAAGGTGGCACGATCAAAAGACAAGTTATAAGTCGCGATCTTTACTTCTTCAGGTTGAACGTAATCTGTGTCACTGCTGCAACCAATCAAAAGTGCAGAAGAGATGGCGAAAGCGATAGATGTTTTTAACAATTTCATAAAGTGGGTCCGCTAATTGCTGAAAGAAATTTGGGACGCGCATGTTATGAGATGGATATCATTCTGTAAGTGATTCTTGTCACAGGCAAGGCTCTGAAGTGATATCTTGTTGCATTGAAAATGTGACATTTGGAACTAGTGTCTGTAATTAGAATAAAGACTTAAAATTCATAAATTTAATTAGAACTGTGAATTAAAAAAGCCCTCATAGCAATATAAGGGCTTCAGAATAAGAATCAAACTGTGTTGTTATTGGTGTGTTAAGCGTATTTTTTTGCTTTAAGCATATTGTTCCACTGTCATCGCCCAATTTTTCTTCTGTTGTTCGAAATTCATTTTGATTTGCTGATAACGAACCTTAAGAACAGAGTGTTCGTACTTCTTCACAACGTCTTCGCGCTTGCTTTCAAGTAGCTGTTTTTTAACTTCGTAATATTCGTTCATGTTTGATACTAGAGCATCAAACTCTTGTTGAAGCTTCTCTGCGATTTGTTGCTTGTCGGCACGATGCATGATTTTTTGCTGGGTGCGTTTAAGTAACATTGACGCTTCAGCTTTCTCAATACGAGCTTGAGGGGTTTTCTTAAGCTTACTTGCCAGTCCCATCAACGAAGCACTCTTAATCAACCATTTTGTTGGATCGTATTGCCACCAGTAGATGCCGTTACGGTAGTCGTTCTCAAAGATGTGGTGGAAGTTGTGGTAGCCTTCGCCGAAAGTGAGTACTGCTAACACACCGTTATCACGCGCTGTGTTTTTGTCAGTAAAAGGTTGGCTACCCCAGATGTGAGCAAGAGAGTTAATAAAGAATGTTGTGTGGTGGTTAAGTACCAAACGAACTGCACCTACGATTAACAACATGCCAATCACGTCACCGTAAATCACGCCTAAAGCGATAGGAACACCGAAATTCATTAGTAATGCTAACAGAACATAGTGCTTGTGCTGCCACATAACAATCTTATCTTTTTTAAGGTCACGGCAGTTTTCGTAGTTTTCGTACATTGAGGTGCTGTAATTACGAATCATCCAGCCAATGTGTGAGTACCAAAATCCACGTTTTGCAGAGTATGGGTCTTTGTCGTTGTTATCGACATGCTTGTGGTGAACACGGTGATCAGAAGACCAGTGTAGCGCGCTGTTCTGCAGGGCAAATGCACCACCTAATGCAAACAGGAATCTTAGGCTTGAATGCGCTTCAAACGCTTTATGTGACCATAAGCGGTGATAACCTGTCGTGATTGAAAGGTTACAGAACGTAAAGCAGATTGCTAGCCATATCCAGTGCTCCATGCCATAGCCAAAAAAGTAGCCATAAACGGGAGCCGCTACAACAGCAAGCAGCATACTAAAAGAGAACACAAAAATATTGAGCCAGATTAATGGCGGCTTTTTTGTAGATTGTTTGTCGGCACTATTCATTAGCAAATTTCCATTGGGCTTACATCTGTGCGCTAGAATATCAGCGTACACGTGTAAGTCAATATTGAAAGTGTAAACGTGTATTAGTATGTTTTGCTTAAATATTGTATAAAGGTAGTGTGAAATGTAGTAGCAAGTCATAAATGGAAGTACTAAGGGCTAATAAATGGAAATTAAGGTAGCTGAATATAAAGATTATGAGCGGATTGCCCAATTACACGCGGATAGCTGGAAGCTATATTACCGTGGCATTCTTGCTGATGATTACCTAGAACATGATGTTTTGGAGGACAGATCTGTTATTTGGCAGACTCGTTTGATTAATCCTCCTTTCAACCAACATGTTTTATTGCTTGAGGAAGGCGGTTTACTGGTTGGTTTTGTCTGCGCGTTCGGTAATCACAACTTTGAGCGTGGTACGTTCATCGATGCGTTACATGTAGATAATAATTATCGTGGACGAGGTGTAGGCAAGCGTCTGTTGTCTGAATTGTCGAAGTGGTTGCAGCAATACTATTCGGACTCAGGGCTTTACCTAGAGGTGATGTCTGAGAACCACCAAGCGATTGCTTTTTATCAGGCGATTGGTGGCAAAGAAGAACTAGAGCAAGTTTGGAACGCACCATGTGGCAGCCAAGTGAATGAAAAAGTGATTTCTTGGAGCTCTCCCGTTGAACTTGAACAGAAAACAGCGAGCGTTGTGTATTCTTAGTCGATTCTTGTTGAATACTGTTTTTTGCTGAGTAGCAGGTTCTTAACGAAGCTATTTTAAAGCAGAAGAACAAAGACAAAAGCCCCGAGTATTAAGTTGCTCGGGGCTTTTTTGATTGAATTAGTGGTCGTTTTAATGATTCGCAAAGATGCGTGAAATATTGGGCGATTAATCACACCATGTGATCTTATTCCTACCGCCTTTTTTCGAAATGTAGAGTGCTTGGTCAGCGTCGTCGATAAGCTGCTCGACAGAACCAAGGGCTTGAGGGGCATGTTTCACACCGATTGAAATTGTTACTTCTAATCTAAGGCGAGTAGGGGATTCTAAAAGGGCATTAACCAGCGATTCAATTGAAGCCTCGGTTTCTCCTTGGACCAGCACCAAAAACTCTTCACCGCCGTATCGAAAGCAGTTACTGCTAGTCGGTAGTCGTTTTTGAATCTCATCGGCCAGTTCTTTAATCACCATGTCACCCATTTGATGGCCGTAGGTGTCGTTAATCGATTTGAAATGATCAATATCTATCATGAGCGATGTAATGGATCGCTGACGGTCTATGCTCGGTTCTATCACCTGATGAAGATAAAGGCGGTTGTAGCAGCCCGTTAGTGCGTCTTGATAGGAAAGGGCCTCGAACATATTAGATTGCTTGCGAAGCTGAATCGCTTGTTTGCGGAGTTGCTCGGATTGAGCGAAACGTTTGTGTACTTCCAGGTCACGTCTAACACAGGCCGCTGAGATTAGGATGTAAGCCGAGATATAAACGGAAATTGTTTCTATTTCATGCTCTGGCTCCGCTTCATAAAGCAGTGGCGCAAGGCCGATGAGATAAGCCAAAAAGATAAACGACAGCGTAGATATACTGTATCTGGCTGACAATCTTGAAAACGTACCAATGTAGATCATCACTAAAATGATGCCACCTTGGTAATCGAAGTTGTTCAGCTCGATGGCTAGTCGACCGACATAGACCAAGAAAAGTGAGCTAATTACAAGGAAGGCACTTTCTACGAGTTCCAAAACGTTGGGTTTGTTTGTAATACAGTATCTGGCGGCGGCCATCATCAATAAAAAAAGTATGACTCGGAAAATGATAGGCGTAATGCACTCGCTACCAAAGTGGATGTAGTCGGTGACGATAAAAGCACAGAATATTGAGATAGGGATGTAGATGAAATTTATGTACGGCAAATAAATTTCATTATCGAAATAGGTTTTAAATCTTTGATTCTTGAACCCAGAATAAGAGCGCATTGAGAAATTAGCCGAGATTGATACACAATAATTTGCGTAGTATGTCACAGTTTTTGGGATTGTAAACGACCATTTCTATAGATTTGTCAGTATGTTAGCTAGATCAACAAACGGTAGCGGGCAATATTCACGCTCTATTATCGATAGAGCGTGAATATCTAGAGGCTGGTGTAAGAGTGGTAAACAGAAATTAAAGCAGATTATAAAAACTAATCGCGATTAACGCTTGTTCTTCAGGTAACGCTTACGACGCTCTTCTTTTTTCTTAATCTGTTGTTCCGCTTTCAGCGCAGCCGCTTCTTCAACTTCGATCAGCTCTTGTGTGATCATTTCTGGCAACTCAAGCGTTACCTTACCTAAAGTGCCATTACGCAATTCGTGAAGCAGGATTTCTGAACATTTGTGAATGTCGATATGACCACCGGCACGAAGTGCACCACGCTTACGACCAATTGCTTCCATCAATTCGATGTCAGACTCTGGCAGCTCTTCAATTTGGTAACGCTCTTGCAAAAGGTTAGGGTACTGCTTTGCTAGGTATTCTACTGTGTAGAATGCCACTTCATCGTATTCCATTGCTGTATCTTTTACAGCACCTGTTGCAGCCAAGCGGAAGCCACTGTGTGGGTTTTCTACTTTAGGCCAAAGGATTCCTGGAGTATCTGAAAGGATCACGCCATTTTGCAGATTGATACGTTGTTGGCGACGAGTTACCGCAGGTTGGTTACCAGTAACCGCAATCGTACGTCCAGCCAAGCAGTTGATGATGGTCGATTTACCCACGTTCGGGATGCCCATGATCATTGTACGAATGTTTTTGCCCATCTGTTCACGGTGCGGTGCCAGTTTACGTACCAGCTCCATAACGTGGTTAACTTCTTCTTTTACGCTAGTCGTAATCGCAATCGCTTTAACGCCTTGCTCCTTCTCGAAGTGCTCAATCCAACGTTGAGTCAGTTCAGGATCTGCAAGGTCACGCTTGTTCAGCACTTTTACACAAGGCTTATCGCCGCGCAGTGAAGAGATCATTGGGTTTTCACTACTGAACGGGATACGAGCGTCCAGTACTTCGATGATCACATCAACTTGTGGGATAACTTCTTCGATTTCTTTGCGGGCTTTATGCATGTGACCCGGAAACCATTGGATTTTACTTGCAACCATATGAAAAATATACCTTTTGTTTTTATGGTAAATCTGATGGGGTATCAGGTGGGGTACCAAAAGAAAAAATCAGATAGTGGGGGGACTAGAAGTATTTTTACGACCACCTTAAGCCCCATCAACATTGTTGTGATCATTTTAACACTTTAACTGTTTGGACGAAAATCATAGTCAATTTAATAAATTTCACTTAGGTAGGTGGAAGCTGTCTGCGAAATACATCATTCTACTTGAACGGGTTCAGCTCATCAGATTGTTGGTTGGGCGTAACTGGAGTCCAGACTAAATTTTAGGAGTTTTAACGGGTGTAGGAATACCCAGGAGGCATGTGCTGATTTATTGATATATAGCTGAAGAGAAGGCTAATAAAGATAAGCTCTGCCGACACTTTAGGCAAGGACATAAAGAGTATCGCAAAGGTAAAAGGATTAAAGTTGTAGCTATTATGAGGGTACTGTAAATTAGATAAAGGCGTCGCAGAGAGACAACCTTGAATATACTGATGCCTTACAAAAGGCATGAAGGCACGGTTTACAGCCGACAATGATCGTTATTTTAAGAATCTCGAAGCGATTGGCAAAACATTAGATGCTTAATTGCAGGCCGAAGAAGTGTCTCGAGTTTTTGGCAATGAGCCTTCATGTTCAGAGAAATATGCGTGGTTACTTAAATGGTGAAGTTTCGCTTTTGGACTTGAATTCGGTTTTTTAACGTATAACTATGGGCACCAGATGGACGAAAATAAAGAAAAGCCCTATAAATAGGGCCTTATTGAAGGTTGTGAATTGAGGCTGAAAGCAGTTAGTATTCTGATTTTCAGTGTTGACTTTTTTGTTATTTAAAAAAAGGTTTGATTTTTTGTTAACGAGAGTGTCGCATTGCAACCACAACTTGTGCTATTTCAGTTGCTCAAAGCGCATATCAATGAGATTTTTTATGATTTCATTGATGCTACTGTCTTCTTGTTCGACCAACCACATCAATCGCTTTTTCGTCCTGTCTGTCATCGATACGCTATAGGGCCTCTTACCATTACATTTATCTCGAAACTTTTTTTGACTCCATGCGCGCTTCATTTTACCAATCAAGAGTGATTTACGATCTGGCTTATCGTGAAGCATATCGAAAATCGCAACAATAGCGGCTCTTTTGTCTTGTTCGCTTGAAACGCTCCAGACTTTTGACTGAAGTCTGTAACCTGTATCTTTTATATACTTCCATGACCAATTGCTTTGAGCTGTTTGGTTTTCTTCAAGCCAGGCTGACATTCTCGTATCTTCCAGAATGGACTCCCAAGTGTTTAGCAGTGTTTGAATAACTTTACGCTGCTGTGATAGTTCTAGTTCGGAACTCCGAAAGCTATCAATGATATTGCTTTTCCTTGCAGTGAAATTATTACTCATTGGCTTAAAAGCGTCATGTGATAATCCATCAAAGTTTCTGCCAATATCAAGATCGAGGCCAAAGTCATGTAGTTTTATTTTGTTGGAGTTACCTCTTCTAAGCTGATCTCGAAACTTAATTCTGTCAAATATCTTGCTTTGTTCCCTCAGATAACACCATACCCAGTTACAGAAACGTTCATCTGAGTTATGGAGCCATAAAAAATCCTCACCAGATAGTTGACAGTTTTGAAAATCAGTCTTCATTTTCTTAATGTGATTACTGTTAATTTTCCCATTTTTTTCTAGGTAGGATAATTCCTGTCTAAGAGCATTCAAACATTCTTGAACGCTACTGAAACCTTCCACCGATTGAAAAGTATCCTGATTAAGGGCTTGATTTAGGTAGTTGATATAGAAGCTGCATTCGCGGAAGGAATAAGCATTAAATGGTTCTTTAGGTACGTGAAAAGCCATAGTTGATATGCCTCTGTCGTTAAGTTCAGTATCCAATATATATCATTAATTATAATTACTGTGTAGTAATTTTAGTGATATATATGTGATTTTTTGGTGGTTATTATGTGGTTTTAGTGTGAGTTATTAGTGAGGTTATTCTGCATTTTATTGTGGCAATTCATTGGTATTGTTGCTCTGAACGGTGAGCGGAACTAGGCTAGATGTACATAACTTCTGAGTGGATTACAGGACACCCGTATTACGTGCAGCATTGTCCTATAAGGTTTGTGACCAAGTAGCTGAAGAGCAGGAGTGTCGGTATGACTATTATCTGATAGTAAGGTGGGTAACTATAAGCGTTACACCTACCCTAAGTAGGTGATAGAGATAAGGTAAAAAATAAGATGAGTGGGGATACCTGTAGATAAACAACACAGGAACTAACTCATGAAAGAATCAACTTACCATGGACTAACTATTCAAGGTTCGCAGGAAGAAAATAACATGCTCTATCTCGATAGATTGCTTACTACAATGAACAGTGCGCTTGAAGAATACACGCGAGTGTACGCTATTCGAATTGATCTCAGATTGCCAGTCGATGATAGTTTCTTTGATTGTCTTAGCCGAGATGAAATTGTTAGTTATAACCTTAGACGAACAAACTTGATGAAACGCTTTACAGAGTCTTTAAGCGCCAGAATTGAAGCTCAGGCGCGAAAGATACGTGGAGAGCGAAAAAGAGTACATTCCTGTAATGTCAGGTATGCTTGGGTAAGAGAGCGTGATACATCATGTAACGATCATTACCATTTAGTTCTGTTTCTCAATAAAGAGCGCTTTTGCAAGGCAGGTGACTACTCAGGGCAAGATAGCTTAGCCGCTTTAGTGATAAAATCCTGGGCGAGTGCGCTTGGCTGTGCAGCCGAAGATGTTTGTCGTTTGGTCTACTTCCCGAGAAATCATGGTTATCACCTGGATTCAAACCACAAAGATTTTTCTTATTGGTACAGTAAGCTGTTTTATCGAATTAGCTATCTAGCAAAGAAGAGAACTAAGCGCTATGGCGAGGGGCATCGTTGCTTTGGCTGTAGCACTAGGTAACCTCGACTAAGAGATTAAAAAAGGGGAGAGAATCCCCTTATCCTTTGTGACGATCCCTCAAGTCCCACACGCGCCATTGACTCGCTTGAATGTGCAAAAGAGCGTCACGTTTAAGCTGAGTCAAGGTGAAGGTATTTGAGAAGATGTCACCACTTAGGCAGTGGCTACAGAACTGATGGCAGTTTTCATTTAACAGGGAATAGTCTGTTTGTACATCAAGCATAGCGCCTGCTATTTGAACAGTAGACTCATTGCCAACGGCTCTACCTTGGGCGTTGCAACTGACGTAAATTGAAAGGGCTGTGGTATCTGCTAGAAACTGACGAATTGATGCAGCTTCGATAAGGCCTTTGCCATTACGATGGATGATACGTCCATTTCCCATGTACACACCTGAATGCTCAGCATATCCAAATGCGAGATCGCAATACACAATGCTCCCCCTTACTGGACCGTCGGTTTTCCAGAATAAATTTTGGATTAAACTTTTCGATAAGCTGCCTACAACAAAGCTCCCTATTGCGTGATATGGATTCATGTTATTTACCTCTCAAATGTGATGATAACGAAACTCAAAAGGGCTCTGAGCTTAATGTTAATAAGGGATTAGCGGTCCCGCCCCCTGAGTAAATGATTAGGTTTAAAGTTCAAGAGAAACAAAGTCTTTATCGACTTCATCTTGAGTGATTCCTATATAGCGAAGTGTGACTCCCTCAGATGTGTGACGAAGCATTTTCATGACACGTCCTATATCTTTTGTGGATTGATAGAGAAAGTAACCTCGCGTCTTTCTCATCGAGTGAGTACCTAAAGCGATATTCAGTTCTTGGCCTACTTGCTGAAACGCCATTGACACGGCGCGTCGTGAGATTGGCTGGGGTGGTTTGTTTTTCAACTGTTGGCATCGGTGGGATTGAAACAAATAGATGTGGTCGGGATGTTGCTCTCTCAACCTAGCAATATGCTGCTGCGCTTTGGTATTGAGTTGAATGTTGGCGAGCTTTCCGGTTTTACTCTCTCGAATAATGACTCGGTCGCCATGAATGTCTTCAAAGCGAATCGACAACAAATCAGAAATCCTCAGTGCTAGGTTTAATCCGATATGCCATACATCGGCCATTTGTGGATGACAACGAATACTCAATAAGTGACCAACCATACGTATGGTGTCATCGTCTTTAATTGCTTGGACTTCAGCCATAGTCTGCTTCCTTTTTTGTCTGTAGAAGGGTGTTTTGGGAAGCACAGAGCAGACGATATTAAAGAACCCTTATACAGCAAGGGATGGAAGCTTCCCGTTTTAACAATATGGGAAGCAGCCTCGTTTTGGCTCTGTGCTGGTGGTTGTGCTGAATGTTTGTGATATGAAGTGGAGCGGGACGGTTAGTGGATAGGGTTGCTACGAGTGATGATTAACTGTACTCAACCTGAACTTGGTCGTAGGCGTTCATTTCTACATAAGCTAGAAAGTTACACTCCCACATTTCATATAGCTCGGTTGTTTCTTGCAGGTACATACCAAGCCATCCGCTGAAACGAGCGAAAGCGACGTTGTTAGCAAAATCAAAAGCCAAGTCAGGAACGAGCTCTGGTGTACCGGTTCCCACATAAACAAGGTCAGTGATTTCAATAAGAGCGATATGGCTATCTTTGATATCTACCGTAATAGATACAGGGTGAAAGCCGCCGTCCTTCGGGTGGTAATTGGTATCTTGAAAACAGATGGTCATTTTTCCTCGGTAATTAACATCATCAATAGATCGTTTGATTAAGTCTTTCAGTTGATGTGAAGGCTTAGCTCGCTTGCACGCGAACATAGCCAGATTGGCTGCTTGATTCATAGGAACCTCTTTGAAATAAGTTAGGATTAACGAACGGATATGATGTTGATTGAGATAGCCGGTTGCGTGATGAGAGTGTGAGTGATGGCTTTAAGCCAGCTAGCAAGTAAGGTTTGAACTTCTGGCCGTTGTAAGTTGCACTGCTTAATCTCTGGGTGGTAGAACCAACACCCTGCGAAGTTGAAATACAGCGATAACTCTTTTTGTGGCTTACCAGTAACCATCACATCAAAGGTGGCAATAAAGCGAAGTTGCCAAGGTGTTTTGCTTGATGTTCGCTCTAATTGAATTTCGATTGGTTGAAAGCGACTATTTATATCTTTAGAGCGTATGTTTAACGCTACCCGCTCGACTGTATTGGGGATGACGTTTTCAGACATAAGTGCTTCAAGAAAACAATGCATGGGACTAACGAGTTCATCATTTACCCCAGAGATAGAAAACTTATTCATATCCACCCCTTTTCTGCAAATGACACATAATCCTCACCCACAACGATGTGGTCCAACACTCGGATATCCACCAGCTTGAGAGCATCTACTAAACGCTGTGTAATGCGTCTATCTGCTTGAGAGGGCTCAGCAATACCTGAAGGATGGTTATGAGCAAAAACGACGGCAGCAGCGTTATGGTTTAGTGCTGCTTTGAGTACTTCGCGTGGGTAAATAGAGGCAGCATCAATGGTGCCAAAGAACAACTCTTCAAAACTGATCAATTGATGTTGGTTATCAAGAAACATCACCGCAAACACTTCTCGGTCATGAGCTCCTAATTTGAGTTTTAAGTACTCTTTGACATTAGTTGGGTTAGTGAACGTGCCTTCACGTTTGTATTTTGCAGCCAGTGCGTCGGCTGCACGTTCTAGCAGTTCATTTAACTCTGAAGTTTTAAATGGGTAATCGTGTTGGTTGTTGGCGTTACGCATAAGAGCTCCTTGGGTTATCTGTTTGGTTATGCGTACTGATGAAATATATCTGAGAGCATTTTGAATCGGGGTGTGAAGGAGAGTATTTCCAGAGACAGGTAAAAAATAACTCTCTTGCCGT
Organism: Vibrio sp. 10N.261.55.F4; assembly: GCF_041470465.1. Lineage (NCBI taxonomy): Bacteria > Pseudomonadati > Pseudomonadota > Gammaproteobacteria > Vibrionales > Vibrionaceae > Vibrio > Vibrio sp. 10N.261.55.F4. Next base: position 19,317 of record NZ_JBFRMM010000006.1, read on the forward strand.
TGTTATGTAGCAATCGCAATAGAGCGACGAATGAACAATCAACACAATTAGCTGGTGCAAAGGATGTATCGGCTTTTCAGTCTCTGGAGAGTATAAAAATGAAAAAAGAAATTTATGTAGAAGCAGCCATCGTAGAGAAGCGAAGAGGACGACTCTCTGCTGGGGTAGGGCAGGTTGTATTCGATGACTATGAAAGAATAGCGGGTGAAGACTGGTTGTTCCTTGATAGCATCGTAGACCGTAATTACGCAGAGTTATCAGCACTTGCTTTTGGGCTAGAGCGTGCTTGTGATGGCGATATTATTTATTCAAGCAGTGACTATTGCGTTGATGGTTTTAATGACTGGCTTGATGGTTGGAAACGTCGAAATTGGCGTAAAGCAAATAAAAAGCCGATAGCTCATCAAGACCTTTGGGAGCTAGTGGATAAACGAAGTACAGATAAGCAAGTTGAGGTAAGAAAAGTCGCTGCTTGCTCCGCAGGAAAAGATGCCGCTTATAGATACGCTCTTGCAGCTGCGAATCGTCAATTGTAATGATAAGGAATCACTTGCTGGCATAGCCAGCAGGTGTTTTTTGTTGTTACTGGGTTTGAAGTTGGCATTGAACACCACAAGGTACAAAACGGTATTTTTCTACGTGCCAGGTAATCACATGGGAACCAATAACATAGGAGGACGTCCCATGAGATTTCTAAAGCTAAAAGAAGTAATGCAAAAGACCGCCCTTAGCCGTTCAGCGATTTACCGAAAAATGAATGAAGATCAATTTCCTCAGTCTATCAGTCTGGGGGGTAGGGCAGTAGCTTGGGTTGAAAGTGAAGTTGATGCGTGGATGGAGGAGTGTCTAGCTTTAAGGTAATTCAATGCCGCTTTGTTTTTAAGGTAGCCGTCACACTCTATCAGTCTTTTGTCATTTTTCAGCCAGTCCCTAAAGTCTATGATAATCAAGGCAAACCAGTAACTGAACAAGTGTCCCATCAGCCCTTGAACTTGACGTGAATCGCCTTACCAATGCCTGAATGTTCATATCATCAACTACTGAAAGTTACTTTCGAAAATACCCTTCTCCACCTTTACTTTAAAGTGGAGGCTTCTCGTGGTTTTGTCAAAGAAGAGCAACGAAATAAGATCATCATTAACTTCTTAAAGTCAAAGGTTAAACAAGCTAGGTATAGTGCGATTAAAAAGAGATTGAAGCTCGATAATCCTGAAGGCTTATCTGCTTGGGAGCAATTTTACGCACTAGCAACCTAATTGCATCTGAAAACCAGTACATTTGTTTGCGGAACAACCCTTTAAGCCATACATTCAAAGTATGGCAATACGGCATCACACACTTATCAATCAAAAAACAATTCAACATCATTTTAAACTATCAATAAGTCTGAATTATTATCCACAAATATATTAAATTTCAATAGAATATAATCAAAAGAACTTTATGGTGAGTGGTATTGTCAATGAGATTTATTTTCATTATATTCTAGGCCAGTCCTCATTTAAAAACCATGAAGTCATTACATGTTAAAACTCAAATCAAGTCATGCTGTACCGTGTCTGTTTAGCCTGACCTTTATACCCGTTTCTTTTGTTATGGCGGAATCGGCAATTGATGAAACCGTGGTTGTCACCGCAAACGCTGGCCAAAACACAAGTCTACTAGAAGCCCCTGCAACCTTGACCGTGATAGACGTTCAAGAGCAGAGTAAATATCAGATGACAGGGGACGTAGGCGATCTGCTTATTGACGCACCAGGCGTTAGCGTGTCGACCCAAGCAAATGGCTCTCGTGGTGTGCGAATTCGTGGTTTAAATAGTGACTACACGCAAGTGTTATTGAACAGCCGTCGATCTTATACCCGAGAAGCATTATGGCGTGGTAGCGACAATGCATTGAGCCTAACGCCAAGTATTGCTATCGATAATATCGAAGTGATTCGTGGCCCAATGTCCACTCTATATGGTGCCGATACCATGGGCGGTGTGGTCAATGTCATCACTCGTCAGCACAGTGGTACCGCAGAGGGTGCGATAAGCGTTGAAGGGCAATACAACCAAGGTGACAAGGGTGGTAGTGGACAAATTTATGGTCTGTATTTTTCAACCCCTATTACCGATGCTTTGGGTTATACCGTATATGGTAACTATTTAGACACCGACGAATCTTTTTATTCCGAACAGTCGAGCTTCACTAAACGTCGTGCGCAAGAAAATTACAATTTAGTGAACTCTTTTGATTATGCGCTGAACGACCAACACACGATTGACTTGGAAGTCCAACTGTCGAATGAGGATCAATCGGGGACGGCAATGTATCGTGGCCGCTCGTATGAACAAGAGCGTCAACTCCAAAGTTACACGTTAGGGTATGATTACCAATCGTATCTTGTGAGTGTCGATGCCCACCTCTACTACAGTGACTTTGATGTTAAATACGACACCCCAAGTTCAGACATCACCGAACAAAACTATGGCGGTGATGTACAAGCCGTTTTCTTTGTCGATGATCATACAATGACAGTGGGAGCCGAGGCTCGCAATGCCGAAATCGAAAACGTCGGCATTACAGGAGGCTCTACCGATAGAACCAGTACTGCTGTTTATCTTGAAACCAACTTAGCCGTTGCCGATTCGACCATACTGACACTCGGTGGACGTTTTGATCATGACTCCCTGTTTGACAGTGAATTTACTTATCGTGGATACATCACACAAGGTTTAACCGACAACTGGAGCTTAAAAGCCGGCGCTGGAACCGCATTCAAAGCACCGACCATGGCACAGATCTCACCGTCTTATACCGCGCCAGCCAGCGGCCCAGCTTGCCCTGATAGACCCGCGGCTTGTAACGTCTATGGCAACCAAGATCTCAAAGCAGAAACCGGCACCTTCAGTGAAATTGGCGCCTACTATGCCAACGAAGCCACCTCTGCTAACGCCACCGTATTCTATAACCGCGTTGACGACATTATTCAGCAAGTTGAAAGCTCCAATGGGAGCGACGGCTACTATACGTTTATCAATGTGGATAAAGCGACGCTCAAAGGCTTAGAGTTGTATGCCGAACACCAGTTCAAGCACGTTGGATTTGACGCTTCATATACTTACCTTGATGCGACAGACGACACAAGCGGCGAACGCCTTGTCGGCACCTCTGAACATGAAGCTTCAGTAAAAGCCAATTGGTATGTCACTTACGATACCGATCTGTTTGCAAGAGCCCATTACCGCAGTGAAGTACGTGGTGAGCTCGGTAACAATGATGTCTCTGACCCATACACAACCTTTGATATTGGCATGCGTCATACCCTAATGGAGGAACTGGAACTGAAACTCGGTGTCAACAACGTGATGGATGAAGATGTATCAAGCCCTGAGACTTATACCGAAGTCATTCAAGGCCGAACGTATTACGCTGGCTTGAATTACGCTTTCTAACCTGATGCCAAATACATTTTTTGATAAGTTAGAGCGATGGGGAAATAAACTTCCCCATCCTGTCTTCTTGTTTCTATGGTTGTCGTTGATAATCATAGTAACCTCATTCTTCACGTCCAACGCCCAAGTCTCTTACACACTGCCCGGTGGAAACATTGAACACGTCAACAACCTGTTGTCTTTAGAGGCGGTAAGAACTTGGCTCGGTGGCAGCGTCAAAGAGTTCATCAGCTTCCCACCATTAGGCGTCGTCATTATTGCCACCATTGGAATTGGCTTGGCGGACTCTTCTGGCCTCATCAGTTACTCCGTTCAGCGGTTAGTCAGTAAAACCGGCAAGTGGCAGCTGACAGTAAGCATCATGATCTTGGGCATTTTATCGAATGTCGTCGGTTCTGTAGGCTATATTGTACTCATCCCCTTGGCTTGTCGAGCATACCAAGCCGCCAATCGCCCGCCGCTTGCTGGGCTTGCCACCGCATTTGCGGGGGTAGCAGGGGGAACTCACGCCACCGTATTCTTAACCACTTATGACGTTGTGATTGCAGGCATCACGACCTCTGCTGCTCAACTGATTGATCCGACTATTATCGTCAGCCCTCTGGCTAACTATTTTTTTATGAGTGCCAGCGTATTCGCTCTCGTTTTAGTAGGCTCGTTTGTTTCGATTAATATCGTTGAAAAGCGTCAAAGTCGATTCGCATGCCATTATGCTACGCCTGAACAAAGGTTCACTGACAGCTATGATTTCGATAACAACAAAGCTGCCAATAATGACAAAGCCATGTGGGCCGCAGCCGTTGTATTCGTCATGGTTGCCGTGTTTGTTGTACTTTCAACCGTCCTACCCAACGGCTGGCTAGCCCCATACGAAGGCCAACCTTTAGGACGCAGCGAAGTGATGCGTGGACTACCTATTATTATTGCCGTTACATTTGGTTTAAGTGGATTAGCCTATGGCTACCTCTCTGGAAGCTTCAAGTGCGAGCGCGATCTGCTGAATGCTTGTCAAAAAAGCATGAGCCAACTTGGAGTGTTTTTACTGATCATCTTTGTTGCGTCGCAGATGATCTACCTCTTCAAGCTCAGCCAGTTGTCGGGTGTATTAGCCATGTCGATGAGTAGCTTAGTGACAGAGGTACAACTACATCCAGCAATAATTCTCTTATTGGTCGTTATTTTGTGTGCCTTTCTGAATATCTTTATGGGATCTCCGATTGTTCAATGGAGCATGATAGCGCCCGTATTGATCCCTTCATTGTTCTATGTCGGCATTCCACTAGAAGTGACACAGGCGGCGTTTCGGATTGGAGACTCAGTCACCAACATTATTAGCCCACTGTTTGGCTATCTCGGGTTAATTTTAGCGGCCGCACAAGATTACGATAAGGAGGCTAAATTAGGTACCCTGATGTCATTAATGTTGCCTTTTAGCTTGGCGTTTTTGTTGGTGTGGACGACCTTACTACTAGTTTGGGTATACGTATTGCAGTGGCCGATGGGGTTATAGACTTGACTAATTCTGTGTAAATCCATTGTTATATTGATGTGGGTGATGTGGATTGTAATAACCAACTGGAAAAGCAGGGGTAGACTCACTTGCTCGAGAAGTTTCAGACAAGTATCATGTCGCTACTGTAATGGAATTGTTATGTATAGGCGATTAGATTATGAGCTTTTTTAACAAAATTATTTTTATTTCTTTGACCACTCTATCTCTATTGGGTTGTAACAATAATGAACAACCGTCATACTGATCTGCACCAGTCAGACTGGTGCAGATCACTTGGTTTATATCCGTCACTTTCAGGTATTGGGTAAGCCTTGATAGCATCGAAAGATGTGACCAAGGCGCAGATGTGGTTTAGCTATTTGGGGAGTTTCGTAGTAGTGGTAATGGCTACAAAGATCGTACTGCCGCCGCGGCAATGATTCCTGCTGCGATTGCTGGTAGAGGTTTTTTGATGACGAACATGACGACAGCTGTAGAAAAGAGTGCAGCTCTAGCTCCGTTGTCACCTTCTACGGCAAGAGGTGTGAGAAGGGCGACTAATACAGAACCTGACATCGCTGTAATAAAACGTTGAACACGCTCGCTAATTGGAACAAATGACATGACATATACACCACCCCAGCGTGTAGCTAATGTGACCAATGCCATTGCAATGATTATCAATAAAGTACCACCAACATTTGTTTCAATACTCATGATTTCTTCTCCTTCCAACAAGCACCCAACACCCCACCAGAAATAGCACCAACAACAACATGGCTGTTTTCAGGTAAATACCAATATGCCAATATTGAAGATGCCGCTGCTGTGGCCCAAATAATAAAGATTCTTGAGTTTTTAGGCCCAACGACGACCATGGAAAGTAAAAAGCAGCCCATAACCATATCGAGCCCAAGCCCCACTGGATCTTGGATTACGCTGCCAAAGTAAATGCCAACCCAAGTGCCGATGATCCAAAATAACCAAAGTGCTAAACCACCGCCAACGAGCAATCCAAAACCGGGTTCCTTCCTTCCAAAGGCATGGAGTGCCATTGCCCAGTTTGCGTCCGAAGCTATCAACATCACACCATATCGTTTTGTCGGGGGGAGTTGACGTAACTAAGGATATAGCGTGGCCCCCATCAAAAGGTGGCGAGCATTGATCGCAAATACGGTAATAAGAACTGGAATAAGGGGGACTTCTGCTCCCCACATATCCAACGTAGCAAACTGTGAAGCACCTGCAAAAACAAGTGTGCTCATTAACATAGTTGGAAAAGAATTCAGTCCAGTTTGTACTGCAGCGACACCGAATGCGAAACCAAATACGATCACAAACATAGAGAGAGGCAAAAGTTGGGTGAAGCCGCTCCAGATGTCGGTACGTGTAAACTCGTGTAACTCAATCGAGGAGCGTTGAAGGTGTTGAGTGTTTTCTGTCATAGAGGTCCTAGCCAGTAGGCAAAAGAGCAGATCCATTGAAGGATCTTTGTTGTTATTTTTTAAGCCGCATGTTTAACATCAATTAGTTAGGCTTTCAAACGTTATGTCACAGATGAAAAAACATAAACGGTGGTGAAGATAGGATCTTGAAAGGGCTTTGTACGTAATTCAGGAGAAATAAACAAGCCCCTACGATCTGAACAGCTGTTTGGGGGATGGAAACTCAAAAATAATGCAGGCTTTCGTGATTAAGGCTCTAGTCACGAAAGCCGCATTTTCATAGACTAATTCACTTTTGAAAGTTTGAGATCTGAACTTTTCTTCTGGTTAAGTAAGATGCTAACTAATGCTAACATCGTAAAGACTAAGCTTGATAAAAATAGATTTTCTACGCCGAATTGAGAGATAAACCATCCCGCGATAACTGAGCCAAGAGTAATTCCTAAGTTAGAAAAAGACACAAAGAGGCTATTTGCAAATACTTTTGAATCACCTGCATTTTCCATTATCCATGTCTGGCTCACGATCAATCCTGCAGAATGCACTGCACCCCAAAACGCGACCATGCCGATCATAAAGTAGAATGAGAACCCCATGAAGTAAACAATTATGAAGGTAAGACCGAATATTATAGGGTACAGCATCACTGTTTTAAGAATATTTTTACTGAGTAGCTTACCAAAAATGAAGTTTCCAAAGATACCAAAGATACCAAACACCATCAGCATTGCACTAATCCACGTACCGTTCATATTCGTTACAGTACTTAAGTATTGAGTAATAAAACTGTACGAAGAAAACATCGCTGCAAAGATGAATATAACGGTGAATAATGACAACCACATTGATTTGCTGCGTAAGATAGTTACTTGAGAGCCGAATGACATTTTTTCCTTAACGGGAGCACTTTCCATCAAGAACATCACACTCACTAACGCAATGGCGCAAGCGGCTAAACCAAAGTAAAAGGCATAAGCGAGAGAATATTCTTCAGCAAGAAAAGCACTAATCGGAATACCAAAGACTAATCCTACGGCTACTCCACCAAAAACTTTAGCAGCGGCGTTGCTTTGTTCTTCAACTGGAACCATTGATGTGACAACCACTAAAGCGACAGAAAAGAATACAGCATGTACTAACGCCGGTAGAACGCGAAATATCATCATGGTTGTGTAATCTTGCGTCATAGCGTACACAAGGTTAGAGACAACGAATAGAGACAAAATGCCGACTAGAACATGCTTTCTATTCCATCCAGACATCATTAACGTAATAAAGGGGCCACTCACCGCGACGACAATAGCGTAGACACTGACTAATAGACCAGCTTCTTGTACATCAATATTGAAGTCTTTCATGACTTGTGGAAGGAGACCAATAATACCAAGCTCTGTCGTGATAACGCCAAAAACGGCTAAAGATAGAGCAAAGATAAACAAGCTTTGTTTTTTCATTGTTTCAACTCAAATTATTAATATGCGGTAATTACGTACCGTCGATATTGGTTGTTGTTAGAGCCCTAAGTCCAAGTGTTGGAAAAGTGGCACAAAAATGTTGTTTTTTATCCAATAAAAATGCCGTTTTCAATGTGATTGAATTCGGCAACGTATCAGAATTCGTATTATCAAAGGGTGGAGACTTTTTTCTTACCCGATGACATGTGCTTAGAACTGTGTTGTAGGCAACGTGTAAATGACGACTGGTTTCTCGCTTTCCATGGTTTTGTGCGGTCATTTCAATAATCCTATTTCGAATTCCTGGTTTGCAGGCCTCGTAACAATAATTCACTTGAAAGGTACGGCGGCAAGCAAGACAGCGAAATCGTTGATGGCCATTGGGGCCATAACCATGCTTTATGACACTGTCACTCTTATGACAGAAGCGGCAGTTGGGTTTATTCGTTGTCACATGGAACCTTAAATCTCACCAAAAGATATCTGTAGTCGTTTAAATTTAATTATCAACTTGGACAGCATAATAACGGATAAAATGAATTCAATTAAGTCTTAATGTTTATTAATAGATATTCCAATTGGGACTTAATGTGTTATTTAGAGGTATCGGTCGCCAAATCAGAAATAGAATGAAACTAGTTAAGTTATTGTTTTTAATGTTTTTTATATTCAATTTTTCTTTGGTGGCTGTTGGGAGGATTAGTGCGCGAAATGAAGGCGTTACTCTAATTTGTTAAGAAATGTCCTGTTGACTGCTCTGAAACATCATGACACATTTTGCGCCCTGCTTCGGTATGCCATTAACTTTAAGTGCATATCGACTTAACACGTTATGAGATGATTTAACTTTATGAAAAAATGGAAGAAAACACTTTTAGTCGCATCGGGCATTTTACTTTCCTCAATGGCTTTTGCGGGTAATGAGCAGAGTCAAGCGGACAGTGAGTTTCCAATTCCTTCTGGTTTTGAAAGCAGCTTTAAAGAAGTTAACGGAGTGAAGCTTCATTATGTAATTGGAGGGGAAGGGCCTTTATTGGTAATGGTCCATGGCTTTGCTCAGTCATGGTACGAATGGCACCAGTTAATGCCTAAATTAGCAGAAGATTACCAAGTTATTGCTATGGATCTTCCAGGTCTTGGTTTATCTGAGCCGCTAGACTCCACTTATACAGGGCAGGACGTATCACCTTATATCCATTCTTTAGCTAAGACCTTTAGCCCGGATGATAAATTCAATGTCATAGCTCATGATATTGGTGGCTGGGTCACATATCCTATGCTAGCTCAACATCAGAATGATATTGATAAGGTCGCTCTACTGGAGACCATCGTACCAAGCGACTTAATATACACGTTCCCAGCTTATACTCCTCAGGGAGAGTCGACCGCGTGGCACTTTAGCTTTTTCTCTGCGAAAAACGAATTGGCTGAATCACTTATATCAGGCAATGAAGATAAGTTTTTTAAGCACTTCATTCTTGAGCATGCAGAGAATAAGAATGCATTTTCAGATGAACTGTTCGGTATGTATGCGGAATCTTATAAAAAACCTCAAACTCTAAACGCTGCTTTTGAGTATTACAGAGCACTTCCTGAATCTGTGATTCAAAATGACAATCTATCAGAGAATAACTTGTTGAAAATGCCGATTCTGACGATATCAGGTAATGGTCAAGGCAGTTTAGGAGCGACTCAATTTAATCAAATGAAAGAATATGCTAATGATGTTCAAGGTCATGTGTTGGAGTCATGTGGTCACTGGTTGATGGAGGAGTGTCCAGTCCAGGTTGAAGATCTAGTTATTGATTTTTTTAACAAAAAATAACTTACAAAACGAGAGCTAAGTTTTGTTGACAATGCAGTCTTGATTACTGTCGTAGATTGCCTATCATTGTTAATTCGTACCCTAGAGCCACTCTAGGGTATTTTTATATTTGAACTGCTTATAATTTGTACTCGGTTATGTAGCAATATAACGAGAACTCTTTATCCGTTGTCTATCTCAGAATGTACCCAGCGAGAAAACGCTTGGAACTTCGCTCTGGTTTCCATTCCTTTAGGGCAAACCAAATCGTAGCCTTTTCCTGATTCAATATGTGGAAATGGCGCGACTAACTTACCCGCTTGAATTAAAGGCAGCGCAAATTCTAATCGAGCAAGAAACACACCGAGTGATAATTCCGCTGCTTCCATCGCCAGTCTGTTATCACTATAGAAATCACATCGCTTTTCGCAGTCGATGCCTACACTTATCTCATCTAACCAATACTGCCACGCACTTGTATCCCCTCTATGGATAAAATTAACGTCTGATAGAGTATTGATTCCATTGTTAAGACAATGCTCCTCGGCGTAGTCAGCACTGCACACAGGTGTTCTCTTTCCAGAAAATAAACGCTCACTGTAGTGATTTGGGTATTCTCCTTTACTATAAAAAATAGCTACATCGTATGGCTCAAATTCAAAATCAGATTGGTTTTGTTTGGTTTGCAGCTTGATGCTTAAGTGTGGGTATTGCTGACGAAGTGAGGGGAGTCTCGGGATCAGCCAAGCAGAGGCGAAATAAGGTGATGTGGCTATATGTAAGCTACCAGTCAGCTCTCCGGTTTGAATGTCAGAGAGGGTGGAAAATATGGACTCAAATGATGAGTTTAAAACACTCAGAACTCTTTGCCCCTCTGGGGTGAGCTCTAGCTTTCGGGTCTTTCGAATAAACAGATTGAATTGAAGCTGTATTTCCAGTTTTTTTATTCTCTGACTGACTCCGCTTTGAGTAATAAAGAGCTCCTCTGCTGCTTGGGTAAAACTCAAGTGGCGCGCTGCAACGCTAAAAGTATGAAGAAGAGAAAGCTGTTGTTGTTGATTGGTCACTAAGTTCATGCATTACTCTAGTTAATTTATATTGAAGTTTTGTTCGTTTGTCAGAAGCTTTTAGCTATTATAGAGTAATTTTTGTAATGGGTCATGGGCGAAGTGTTAAATTTTACTCAATCAACAAACGCAAAGTTGTTGTGTGAGATGTTTAAAATAGACGTCGGGTCTTATAGATACGTTACAAGAATTGATTATTTATAAATTGGACAAGATACGATGAAACTTATATTAAACGCTGATGATTTCGGTCTGACGGAATCTGTAAACTTGGGTATCGCTGATTGTTTTCGCGCCGGGACCGTAAAATCGACCACCATAATGATGAACCAACCTGGTGTATCTCACGCGTCACAACTCTATCAGCGTGGTCTTATTCATGAAGTTGGACTGCATTTTACAGTGACATCAGGTAAATCAATATCGTCCCCTAAATTAATTCCAACACTGGTTGACGAGAATGGTCATTTTTTTGATAGAAAGGCCCTGTTTAATAAATCTGATGTGTCTTCTGATGAAGTCTTTAGAGAGTGTATGGCGCAATATCAAGCGGCTTTAGACGCGGGATTTAATATTAATCATATCGATAGCCACCATTTTGCTGGTGCCTACCGTCCTCTTAAGATAGGTTTCACGCAGGCAGCGAATGAAATAGGTCTTCCAGTTAGGCGTATTGATAGCTTTATACAGGGTCAAAGTTTACTGTCGGTTCCTACCCCAGATGCGTTTGATATGGGCTTTCATGCTGAAGGTGTCAATATTGAATACCTCAAAGCAGTATTGCTGGCTTATCAAGACAGCATGCCTAACAGTACGATTGAATTAATGTGCCACCCAGCAAGGACGCTAACTGAAGAGCTAGAGGAAATCTCTAGCTATGCTCATGCTCGTGTTGAAGAGTGGAAGATTTTAACCAGCGATGAGTTTTCTCTCTGGCTAAGAAAAAATGGTATTGAATGCGTTGGTTTCGATGCGCTTCATGCTTAAGTCCGCGAGGTAATCTTCGTAGCGACAAGATAAACCATCTGCCTTGTTAGGTCGTTAAAACAGTTCCTTTCGGTTCAATAAGTCAACACAATAATAAAGGGTGACATTGTGGTAAATCCTACCGTACTTTCCCAAGTTAATATCTATCCAGTCAAATCCATTGGCGGGCTTTCTCTCTCTTCTTCATGGGTCGAAAAGCAAGGCCTTGTTTTTGATCGTCGCTTTATGTTGGCGTTAACTGGTGATGATGTCTCCGCCTCGGCTAAATACCCAACCATGGTGACGGCGCGCCAGTATCCAAATATGGTGAAGGTGAGTTCTAGTCTAATGCCAACCGGTGTCATTTTTTCTTACCCTGGGCTGGCGGCACTAAAATTACACTACTCTACCTTCAAAATGCAGGCGACAGATGCCAGTGTTTGGAGGGACAGCTTTTCAGCCTACACAACAACCGATGAAGCGAATGACTGGTTTAGCCAAGTAATTGGGAAGCGAGTTGAGTTACTGTTTACTGGCGAGCAATCTAAGCGTGTGAAAGAAAATCTTGGTCATAATGTGAGCTTTGCCGACGGATTTCCTGTTTTGCTTATTAGCTCTGGCTCATTAGCGGAGCTAAATAGACGCAGCAGCGAAGTTCACACCATGGAACAGTTTCGTACCAACCTGGTGGTGCAATCAGACGAACCTTTTATCGAAGACTCATGGAAGCGTATCAAAATAGGTGATGTCGAATTTGAAATTGTAGAGCCGTGTGAGCGGTGCATTTTAACGACACTTGATCTGGAAAATGGAGAGTTTAGGAACAGTAAAGAGCCATTGACGACCTTTTCGCGCTTTAGAGCCAACGAGCAAGGCAAAATATTTTTCGGGCAAAACCTTGTAGCGAAAAACGAAGGTGTTGTCTCCATCAATGATGCTATCGAAGTACTTGAGTATAAATCCAAGGAGTTTTATGAAGATCTCGATGCCAAAAAACAAGAGTTGATTTGCGTTGAAAGAGAATCAGTGGCAAGAAGTTTCGAGACATTTTGGTTTGAGCCCAAAAGCGGCATGGTGCCTGAGTATAAAGCGGGGCAACATCTTCCTATTGAGCTCATGATTAATGGCAAACTGACCAAACGAATGTATACGCTGTCATCTAGCCCCTCTCGGCCAGAACGTTTGTCGATTTCAGTGAAACGAGTCCATGGTGGTGAAGTTTCCAACTGGTTGTTCAACCACTTACAAGTTGGCCATACCATTATTGCGGATCAACCCAAAGGCACTTTTCATATTACTAAAGAATCGAATGAGCCGCTGTTGCTGCTTTCTGCCGGTAGCGGTGTGACGCCCATGATCGCTATGCTTCGGTATTTGACAGACCAACGAGACACGCGTGATATTGCGTTTTATCATCAATGTTTGACGAAAGCGGATATTCCATTCATGGAAGAGCTCCTTATGCTAGAAAAACAACACGCCAATGTCACTGTGACTCTAGCCCTTAGCGAGCCATCAACTGATTGGCTAGGCGAAAAGGGGCATTTTAGTCGTACTCATTTAAATCAAATTTCAGAGTTTCACAAACGTCAAGTTTTTGTATGTGGTCCTAGTGGTTTCATGGAGAGTGTAAAGCGCTTGATGATAGAGAGTGGGCTGCCCGAAGAACAGTACCATCAAGAGACATTTGGCGTTGCAAGAGTGGCGGACGGGAGCGAGAAAAGGGTTCAAATCAACCTTGATGGTGTCGTGTTTGAAGGAAGCAACCAGCGCACCGTTCTGGAGCAAGCTGAAGCAGCAGGGCTTTCTATTTCGAATAACTGCAGAGCTGGTTTCTGCGGCGCCTGCAAAGTCACTGTGAAATCAGGAGAGGTTTACCAGCCCGATGCCCCAGGAATTGAAGACAGTGATAAGGCGAAAGGAATGGCCCTAGCTTGCTGCGCGATACCTAAGACAAATGTAAATATTGTTAGCTAGTATGTAGGTTTTATGATGATTGAGGCCACTATCAAACTTTGATAGTGGCCTCAATATCGTTGATCTAACTAAAAACAATGACACCTAAAATATCTGATTTACTCTTATTTTAGGTAGAATGTAAGGCGTTTTTATCTAGATAAAAATGATCGCTCCTTTCCTAATGCTCTTATCTAAGTAGCTAGCTCGAGTCACAGGAGCACCCCGTTACTGATAAAATCAGTAGGGCGACGATTAAAGGTGAGCGATAAATCGAATGACTCGAACTTGGATGTTAATTCTAGTAACTTGGGCAAAATTGCTTAACTTCGCTACGATAACCAAGTGACAAACTTCTATAAGCTGACTTTGTATTTACAATTAGTTCCTATAGGGACTTTTTGATTTTAACTTTAAGGACTTAATAATTGAGATTTAATCGGTTATGATGCAGACATTAAAAAGATGATTCACATTGACTACTTTTAATTAAGGCAAACATAATGAACAACTTAAATAGATTTAAAGGTAAGGTTGCATTTATCCAAGGCGGCAGTCGCGGTATTGGTGCTGCGATTGTTGAGAGATTGGCTTTAGAGGGCGCGTCTGTTGCTTTTACGTTTGTGTCATCCCAGGGTAAAGCAAAAGACCTTGCTGATAGCTTAATTTCAAAAGGTGGTAAAGTTATCGCGATAAAAGCGGATAGCACGAAGCCGGAAGATATCAGAAATGCAATCAGTGAAACCATCAAGCAACTTGGTAAGATTGATGTTGTCGTAAACAATTCAGGTACGCTTATCTGGGATAATATAGAAAATTTGACGATGGATGATTGGGACAAGACCATCAATACTAACGTACGAAGTGTATTTGTAGCTATTCATGAAGCCTCGAAGCATATGAATAATCATGGCAGAATAATTAATATCAGTAGTACTAATGCTCAGCGTATTCCTTTTGCTGGCGGTTCTATATATGGAATGAGCAAGTCTGCACTAACCGGATTGGCCAAAGGTCTCTCTCGCGATCTCGGCCCTAGAGGTATTACGGTCAACAACATTTTACCTGGTCCGGTCGATACTGACTTAAACCCAGACAATGGCGATACTTCAGAGCCTGTAAAAGCTATCGGTGCACTTGGTCGTTATGGTCAAGTGGAGGAGATTGCTAGCTTAGTAGCATTCGTCGCTAGCTCAGAAGCGGGTTACATCACTGGTGCTGATTTGATGATCGACGGTGGCTTTTCCGCTTAATAAAAATATGTGGTCGAGTAACTCGTTACTATCAGTCTAACTTCATGTAATCATCAATACGTGATGAGTAAATATAAGTATGATGATTGGCCTATTTCATAGGTCAGTCATTTAGAAGCTATTGGTTTTAATCTGCTCCAGTAGGAGAGACCCCCGCATTAACCGATACCTTACTTTAGAGTTTTTCGAGGATGGTGGTGGCTCTTTGTCCAGTTTCTAGTTCTTCTGCCCATTCGATTAGCTGCCGTTTGAGCTTGGCAGCATCTGCTGCTAGCTCCTCGCTCTTGCTGATTAGTTTAGAGTCTTCCTTCGAATTCTTTCACCAAGCGTCGATTTGATATTCATGTAAATAAAGCTGTCTTGTTGCCACAGCCCTTCTCACTTTCTCTGCTAGTTTTGTTGCATCTCCTTTTAATTTAAGGATTCTAGTTTCCTTAGACGTCGTTGTTTAAGTCGTTAGTGATCACTTAATTCAGTGTCTAGGAATATTGGTGTAGACCTCCCAGGTTACTCTAACTTTTTATAGTCGAACGATGGCCGTTATAGACCACTACAGTGATGTTAAGTATGGTATTAAAGGTGTTAGAGTTTCTCTGAACGTTCTTTATTACTCTAAGTCTATGATACGACAGCGTATGGAGAGTGTGCTTACGGCTGCCGCAGAAGATAAGCTTCGAATAAAATCGAGTGCTTTTGTTAAATCTTGAGTTTCAATTTTTAATTTATTATCAATTCGACCATCGTTAGTCATGTCTGTGTTTACGACACTTGGGCATAAACAACAAACTTTTACACCAAATGGGAGAAGCTCATGATAGAGCGACTCGCTATAACTGACAATGGCCGCTTTTGAAGCTGCATAAGCGGCTATTTTGGGGACTGGCGTCAAACCTGCAGTGGAACCGATGTTATATATTTCTCCAAACCTTTGTTTTTTCATTTGTTCTGCAACGATATTACAAGCAGTGATGGTAGACAGTAGGTTTACATTCATTAATTCAGAAAGTTTGACTAAAGGTAGTTTAGTGTTGCCTGCTGCCAAAATACCAGCGCTATTGACCATGACCTCAATGTTTTTATTTTTTTTGATGATTGATGTGATTGTTGCTTCTACCTCGGACGGGACGTTGAAATCGATAGGCACTACTTCTACGTTGCACGATGGAAAGAGTGTGTTTATTTCTACTTTTGCCTGTTCAAGATTCAGCTTATTCAAGGACATTAAAATTAAAGAGTATCCTTCCTGAGCGAAATAGTGAGAAATTTTTTTCCCGATACCGCGGCTAGATCCTGTAATTATGGCAACTTTAGTCATGGTGAGCTCCTAATTTAACGTATGAGACGTTGTTGAAGTAACGTATCTAAGATTTTCTTGAATACGAACATATCTCATAAAAAATAGATAGTAGTGCAAATTTTTGCATATAATAAACAGTTGGAGGTTATGTGTCACATTCTTAATGACTTGAGAGGGTAATGGTTGTTACTTATAAGTATGTAGAGGGACAGTCTTAAACCAATCTATTATTTCCGACTTAGTCATATGCTTGGTTTGTTCAATCACTACTTTTGTGAGGTGTGGTGCAAGCTTTTCGATAAAATCATACATGTATGTCTGCAAATACACGTTTTTACCAAAACAAAGCCATGCGTAACAATCGGGAAAAAATCCTTCTAATGAGCGTACGGTAAAAGAATCATCTATTGAGTGGGCAGCAACTGACGCTATGATACCAATACCGACCCCTTTACTGACATATTCTTTTATTACCTCTACATCCATTGCTGTGACAATATAATCTGGGGTTAGGCCTAGTTGAGAAAACGTATTGTCTATAGCGATTCGCCCTGTTGATTTTAATTCATAGCTAATGAGTTTTTCTTTTGCTATTTGTTCAAGGGTTAATGTGTGTGTCTTTGATAGTGGATGTTCAGAAGGGATAATTAAGCTCAATGACCACTTGTAAACTGGGAGTACCGTTAGGCCTGTCATCTCTTCAATATCCTGAGCCACAATCGCAATATCACCGGGTCCAGCCGGCAAGGAATTATTAAGATGACTTGGTTCGATTGTCGACATGTGCAGAGACACATTTGGGTAGCTTGTCAGTAAGTAACGGACGCTTTTAGGTAGTATGAAATTTGCAATGGCGTTAGTTGTAAAGATATTGAGTTTCCCTTTTTTTGGGGATGTAACTTCGGATGAAATAGCCTTGATTCTATCCTCAATCTCTAAGATTTTAATGGCTTCGTTTAGGATTTCCTTACCGACATTTGTAGGACCAGATAAGTGTTTACCTTGTCGATCAAAAATTTTCACGCCCAGTTCATCCTCTAAAAGTGAAACTTGTTTACTGATACCGGGCTGAGACGTATATAGCTGATGTGATGTAAGAGATATGTTATACCCATTTTTTTTTATTTCATTAATGTAACGAAGTTGCTGTAGTTTCATTTTCTGCTCCTTGTTATATATGGTTTTATAGCGTGAACTCTAGCTGAAGGGGTGTATTAATTAAAAAATAGGTATTAGGCGCAACGCCACTGTAAGTTTTTTTAAAAGTAAAATTAAGTTAAAAAATAAAAGTGTCTTTTTATAAATCATTCACTTAATTTAAAGTTAAAACCAGGAAAAATATTCAACTTTAAGGCGTCACCTTTTTCAGTCATCATTAATCATTTTTTCTTGTTAGTTGGAAGTGTAACTTCTGTTCTAGATAATCTATTGTGAGCTCTGATTACTTTGTATAATGTAAAAGATATTTCTATTGTTTGATATTTTTTAAACATTTTTCATGATGTTAAGTCATCTCGCTACGTAATAAAATTGGGAGCTGAATTGTAATGGTATATACCGTTTTCTTTGAGGAATGTGTCATATTTCCTCCCATTTGGCAAGGCGGTTTTTATGTAAAATTAAAATACTATCTAATTTTTTTGTACCACTTCTCTACCAGGGTACTTCAGTTTAAAATATAACAAATCAATATAAAACAGGTGCTTAGGTTGGGTGTACTTGTCTGACTTTGTTATTAATGATTAAGTCCTGCGGGGACTGTGTGTTTATTTCTATGTGGTCTTAATTGACGGTTAGATTTGAACTATGATGCCTGCTCTTTAAACAATTCTTTGAAATAAAAGATAAATGGTAGTAAGGGTACTAGTAATGATTTTATGGGAGTGAGAATGAAAGTGGTAACCGAAAAAATATCTAGACAAATTTGTAATGAAAATTTTTCTTATAACTCTGTGTTGATATTTTAAACTGGTTTTAATAAAAATTGCTAATTTAAATAAGGTATTAAAAAATATAAGCCAGGTTGGTTTTTTATTTGCAATGCATTGCGTGAATGGTTTATATACCTATAGATTTAATGGGTGAGAATCAGTCAGTCACTCATTTATTAATTTAATTAAGATGAATTGGCATGCGTGGACTATTTAGATTTTCTAAGTGGCACTTATTTTTAATGTTTTAGTTCGTTCGATTGATAACGATCCAATAAAACAATAAATTAAAAAACTAGTATTTTCTTGAACGCAGCGCCGTAAAAAAGGCCATATTAATCATGACGTGTTTCTATTTTTCATTAAAGTGCCACATTAAAACCTTGCCAGCAGAAACCAAAGGTATTATAGCATCTATTCTTTGTTCATTTTTGTTTGCATTCATACCTGTATATGTCCAGTTTCAACCACCACTGCCCCCAAGTGAGATTACAGGGGGGGAAAGCCATTGGTTAGCAGTGCAGCGTATACTGTGGAGTACAATGTTACTCTGCTTATTATTATTTATCTCCAAAAGAACTCACCTACTACTGCAAGCTTTAAAGGTGTGGAAAATGTGGCCCAAATACTGTGTTTCAGCACTTTTGGTTGCACCGCAATACTGGTTGTTTGTTTGGGCGCCTGTGAATGGAGAGACTTTGTCTCTTGCATTAGGCTATTTTACGATGCCAATCGTAATGGTTTTAATTGGTCGATTGGTATATCGAGAAACGTTGTCTTTTTATCAAAAGCTAGCGTGTTATCTCGCACTGTCGGGTACGCTTTATACGTATGCTTTATCCGACGGAATCTCTTGGGTGGTACTAGTGATAGCTTTGGGTTACCCAGCTTATTTTATGCACCGAAAAACAATACCATTAGCTACCGATATTGGATTGGCTGTAGATCACCTATTCCTTATGCCATTGGCTTTGTTCGGTTTTTTCTTGCTCTATCCATTAGACTTTTCTTTATCTCTTTCTGTCGGTAATTATGCATATTATGCTGGCTTAGGTATCGTATCTGTAATACCTATGCTTTGCTATCTGTACGCTTACTCTAAATTGTCAGTTTCTGTCTTTGGGTTGCTTGGTTACGTTGAGCCTGCTTTTATTTTTGTTGTTGGGTTATTGATTGGTGACGCTATTACAGTACAAGAAATACCAACTTATTTGTTGATTACGTTATCACTGTTCGCACTCGTATTAGATGGGATTAAAAGGTTTAGGTAAACTAGATTAGTAAAATTTGGGTACGAGTTAATAAGATCTATACCCGTGATCATTGAAGATGCTTGATTTTAGCCAAAATGAGGATCATGCTAGGTGACATGAAAATAACTCTATCCAATGAACAAAAGCTTACGCTGATTAACCAACATGATACAACTCGTGATGATCGAGTTCGCGACCGTATCAAAGCTGTTATTCATGCCAGTAACGGGTGGAGTCCTGAAGAAATTGCCGATGCACTACTTATCCATGAAACAACGGTTAGACAGCATCTCAAAGATTACTCGCTATCGAACAAGCTCAAGCCTGAAAACGGTGGCTCAAAAAACTACCTATCTCAGCAGCAAACCCAAAGTTTAATCACACACCTAACCGTGCACATCTATCATCATACGCGTGAGATTGTTGCTCATGTTTTCACAGTTTATCGAGTGCAATATAGTGTTGCAGGGATGAACAAGTGGCTTCACCAAAATGGTTTCAGCTACAAGATGCCCAAAGGCGTACCTCATAAATTCGATGAAACCAAACAGAAAGCTTTTATTGAGGCTTATGAAGCGCTCAAAGCAAGCTGTAGTAAAGATGAATCGATTTTATTCATTGATGCCGTCCATCCTACTCAAGCAACCAAAATATCACATGGTTGGATACGAACAGGGCATGATAAAGCCGTTGAAACAACGGGAAGTCGAAGTCGTCTCAACCTCATTGGTGCTTTGAATCTTAACGACATTGGCGGCACTATTATTAATGATTACGAGACCATAAACAGTGAAAGCATCGTTCGATTTTTCTGCCAAATTAGAGAACGTTATCCATTGGAACACAAGCTCCACATTATCTTAGATGGTGCGGGGTACCATCGTAGTGATTTAGTCAGAAATGCTGCTTTTGTCTTGAATATTAAGCTTCACTACCTTCCACCTTATAGTCCAAATCTAAATCCAATCGAGCGGCTTTGGAAGGTGATGAACGAATATTCAAGGAACAACGTTTATTTAAAAACTAAACGGGAATTCAGAGAAGCAATCGAGAATTTTGCACCGTGACTCTTCCAGAGATCGCAAGCTCTTTGACGTCTCGAATAAATGATAATTTTCAGGTGTTCAAGCCAGCATCTTCAAGTTGATTGGGTATAGTACCTGGTTACTCAACGACTAACCGAAGCTGTTTGATGATTGGTTTCATAATAAAAATTCGAAATAGGTGAACTAATTGATATCAAACAATAATATTTGAATTAGTGGCTGGTTTATTATCTATTTAACTTATTTAAGGGAATATATGAGATTAGATAAGGGGGCTCTAGGTTTAAACCGATTCGAAAAATTAGGAGAGAACTTAGAGGTGTCTTGCTGTCCTTATGGATTTTTCCGTCGCTTACAAATTAGCACTTTTTATCATATTGATGATAGGGTTTTTCTATTTCAGTCAATGGTTAGATTTTAGTTTGGTATTCATTGCGACCGTATTAGTCCAGTATCAGAAATGTTTAATACCGCCATAGAAGCACTATGTGACTTTGTTGAATTAAATCAAAATATTAAAATAGGTCGAATCAAAGATGTTTCTTCTGCCGCAGTAGGTGTAAGTATATTTGTATCGTTTATAATAATCGAAGTATGTCGAGTTTTTTCTAGAGTTGTTTGATTGACATGGGCAATAACGTTTCACTCGATAGATTTTTAATTTTCAGAATTTACATTATCGCGGTTGAGTGTTTAAGAATAATAATGTGCATGATAACAAGAATAGGTTCTTGCCTGACCGCCGATAACGGTAGTGAGTTTGCGAACCACAAAGAGATAGCAACAGCATTAGACGCTGAATTTAACTTTGCTCATCTATGCGGTTCATTGGAGCGTGGATCCAATGAAAATACAAATGGACTCCTTTGTCAGTATGTTCCGAAAGGGAAAAACATAAGAGAAGTTGGCGATGATGTTATCTTGTTTGCTATAGCGAGGATTAACTATAGGCCGGAGAAGTGTTTGGGTTTTAAGCAACTTGCGGTTATATTCAAAGAAATTTGCATGGCTGCTTAAATGGCGAAGTGTCGCACTTAGGACTTGAATACGGGCTATTATTTTTGTCATAAAAACTAATGCCCTAATTCATGTAGCCCCCTAACTACTAAAATCAGATTTCTGCTAAGGGGGTATTTACACTTGTCGGTACAAAAAGCTCAAATATTTGTTGTTCCACCCTGCTTATCGGTGGAGGAACGTTCGTACTAAGAGAAAGTAACATCGATACATATTGAAAGATAGTAAATAGCTTTTCGTTATTTCTACAGCTATAGACGATTAACAACTTATCACTATCACTATCTATTGAACGTCATTCTT
Source organism: Vibrio sp. 10N.261.55.F4 (assembly GCF_041470465.1). Lineage (NCBI taxonomy): Bacteria > Pseudomonadati > Pseudomonadota > Gammaproteobacteria > Vibrionales > Vibrionaceae > Vibrio > Vibrio sp. 10N.261.55.F4. The sequence goes on from NZ_JBFRMM010000006.1 coordinate 41,041, forward strand.
CTGATTGTCGAAAGCGAAATCTAATAACTTTCTTATGTAAGGCGCACCTACTTTAGAGCCGCCATTACCATTTTCAATTACGACCGTTGCGATATACTGTGGGTACTCGTACGGTGCAAATGCAGTATATAGCGCTTGGTCATGTAAGCTCCTCGCAAGTTTTTTAGAGTTATAAACCTGGCCTTTCGCAAGATTGAAGACTTGTGCAGTTCCGGATTTACCACCACTTATATATTCTACATGCTTGAAAGCATTTCTAGCGCTACCACGGCTACCATGGTTTACCAGACGCATTGCGTTAAGTGGAATATCCCAAACTTTATTTGACACTTCCTTCATGACTCTTATCGGTGCCTGTACAATTATCTTTTGTGTACTAAAACTTTCTCCATGGTTTAACGTTGCTTTAAGTAAATGTGGAGCTGTAACCTGGCCACGATTAACCAAGATGGATGTAGCTTTCGCAAGCTGAAGAGGAGTGGAGGTCCAGTAACCTTGACCAATTCCTACTGGAATAGTGTCTCCTTGATACCATGGGATACGATAACGATCCAGTTTCCATTCTCGAGTCGGGAGGTTAGCGGTACTTTCTTCATAAAGGTCGATTCCTGTCGGTTCACCAAAACCAAACCGTTTCATCCAAGAAGATATTCGGTCTATACCTAAATCAAATGCTGTTTGGTAAAAGAATGAATTGACTGATTCTTCTATAGCTTCGGTAACGTTTACTGGACCGTGCCCCCACCTGTTCCAGTCTCGCCACACTTTCGAGTTTGGTGCAGATCCCGGGATTTTCCATTTACCATGATTATCGCGAATCGTGTTGTTAGAAATTACACGTTCTTGCAAACCAGCGATGGCCATAAAAGGTTTTATTGTTGAAGCTGGAGGGTAAACGCCTAATGTAGCTCGGTTAATCAATGGACGGGCAGGGTCATCTAATAATTTTTGGTAGTTTTTATTAGATATCCCATCGACAAAAAGATTTGGGTCATAGCTAGGAGCTGATGCCATCGCTAATACGCTGTTGTCTTTTGAGTCTAGTAGGATGGCACTACCTGTATGCGGAGCTAGTTGATGAAATAAGTAATTTTGTAGTTCCAAGTCGATGTTTAGAACGATATCTTTACCTGGTAATGCCGGTATGTATTTAATTGTTCTAACGATGCGGCCTTGGCTCGTGACTTCTACTTCTCTGTACCCTTTTTTACCGTGAAGTAAATGTTCATAATATAGTTCGACACCAAGTTTCCCAATCACTTTAGTTGCTTGATAGTTAGCCACTACACCTTTTTTATCCAGTTTTATCAATTCGTTATTGTTAATCCTTCCCACATAACCTAACACATGAGTAAGGACTTCACCATGAGGATAAAAGCGTTTTTTTCTGGCTTCGATAGATAAACCGGGAAATTGATATTTACGAACCGAAAACTTCGCGACCTCTGTTTCATTCATGTTTTCTAAGAGCGTCACCGATTCAAAGGAACGTTTGTTGTTTAAGCGGTGTTTGAAGTTATTGATTTTTTTTGTATCTAGGACTATGAATTTGCTAAGCCTTTGTAGCATCAATTCTACATCAACTGTTTGCTCTGGAATCAATGTCAAAGTATATGTGATCTTATTTTCGGCAAGTAAAGAACCGTTTCGATCATATATTAATCCACGTGTAGGAGCAATAGGAAGTAATTTTATTCTGTTACCATCAGCTAATGCTTTATAACGTTCAAAATTTATCACTTGGAGCCTGTATAAATTCCCAATTAAGATTAAAGTGAGAAAGATTATTCCAGAATATACAACAATTATTCTGGTCCTGAAAATACTAATTTCTCTTTTATGATCACGAAGCTTTATTTTTTTTATTATTCATATCAAACTCGACCTTCTATATATTAGAGGCTTTTATATTATGTATGAAACATGTAATTTTTCATTGGTTTGAAGTTATGTTTTATTTTATAGGATGCACTCGTTTATATAGATTGAATTTAAACTTAGTTTTTAGAAGCCTGATATTATTACCAGGCTTTTTTTTTGGAAATAGAACGAGGAATGATTTAGGAGTTATTTCGTATTGGGTGTTCAGTTAAACCTGCCGTTGGATCATTGAAACGAGCTTCGTCTAATGCTCCTTCAGATTTTGCGACAATAATTGTTACTGCGCTGTCGCCTGTAATATTTACCGCTGTACGAATCATATCCAGAAGGCGGTCAACGCCCATAATTAGCGCTATTCCTTCTAAAGGTAAACCTACTTGATTTAATACCATTGCTAACATGACCAACCCAACACCAGGAACGCCGGCTGTACCAATAGATGCTAGTGTAGCAGTCATGATTACCATTAGATAATCGCCCATTGTTAAATCAATATTAAACGCTTGAGCTATAAATGCAGTAGCAACGCCCTGCATTATTGCAGTACCGTCCATATTTACAGTTGCACCTAAAGGTATTGTAAAGGAAGATACTCGGTTTGCTACGCCCATGCGGTGTTTTGCAGTTTCCATTGTTACCGGAATAGTGGCATTAGATGATGCTGTCGAAAAAGCAAACATGATCGCATCTTCCATTTTTCGCAGAAACAAAACAGGATTCAAACCTGTAAAGCCTTTTAACATTAAGCCATACGTTACAAGACCATGTAAAATTAAGGTTCCGGCTAGAACTAAAAAGTATTCAGCAAGATTGAGTATTGCGCCAATACCCAAGCCACTGAACAGTTTTGCCATCAAGAAAAATACACCATATGGCGCTAGATTCATCAGTAAAGCAACCAACTTCATTATTACTTCATTTAAGTTGGAAAATAATTCAGCAATTTGTTTGCCAGGTTGGCCTGAAATGCTAATGGCTATGCCAAACAGGACTGCAAATACGATAACTTGCAGTGTATTACCCTCAGCCATGGCGCTTATTGGGTTAGTTGGAAACATGTCGATGATCACTTGGCCTAAAGACGGCGCTTCTACCGATTTAAATGAACTAGCAGCTGTGAGATCGGCACCGGATCCCGGTTCAAACAATACGCCCATTGTAAGTGCGAGTGTAATCGCGATAGCAGTTGTTGCTACATAGAAAACTAAGGTTTTCCCTCCCATTCTTCCTAATGTAGATATGTCTTTTAAGGAACTAGTACCACAAACGAGTGAAACAAATACTAGTGGTACAACTAACATTTTTAAACTAGCAACGAAGATTTGCCCCCCGACTTCGAATAGTCCATTTACAATATAGGAATCAATAAACTCGTTATAGGAAAAAAATGTGCGAATTATAAATCCTGTCAAGACGCCTATAACCATCCCTGATATTACACGGCCGGTTAAAGACATCTGCTTGTTAGTTTTCATGAAGATACTCCATTATGTTGAAATCATTTAAAAATGGTTGAGAATACAGTAGGTGGAAATACATGCTCAGTTGTGGACTTGGTGAGAACCACTACTAAAAATTTTAACAAATAAACTATAAAATCAGGTATTTACTTTCAGTTAATATTAAGATTATCAATTTATAAAAATAATGATGTTAAATCTTTTCCCCTGCTATTTTTCTTGTTTAGAAAAATTTCAGTTAAACTATATTTTTGATGTCGGGAAATATTGATTTTATCAATTTATCTATATTTATATTTATATGTTTATGTAAGTTATAAAAGTCCATGTTAAGCTAACCCGGTTTTATCTGGTTTTCAATACTTTGATTGAGTCTCGGTGGGACTTTGTGTTTATACTATAATTATGAAATAATTTATAATTATCTTGGAATATAAATGGTACATTTAAAATTATTTTTTATGTCAATTTAATAATAGGCATTTAAATTTTTGATATTAAAAGAAAGGATTGATATGGTTGATGTGTTATTGCATCCTATTAATTTAGGTTCAATTGTTTTAAAAAATCGTATCGTTATGCCACCTGTAGCATTTTCTGAAGCCACTAAATCCGGAAACTTCGTTAACGATATGATGGCAACATATTATTCTCGACGTTCATCTGCGGGATTGAGAATCGCTGTGGGAAATCTGTTTTATCCGAAAGAACAAGAGTATTCGTTGCCTTCTGCTCTCGATACTCAAGAACAGATTATGGAATGGAAAAAAATCACTGATTCAGTTCACAAAAGTGGTGGCGTGATTTTCGCTCAATTATGGTACGGTGGTCACCCCGAAAATATCGATGGTGGACAATCTATTACTTCTTCCGTAGTCAAAAAAGATAGTGTTAAGGTTTTTGTTGATACTAAAAATCGTAATCAGGAGTTTGTCGGGGCAGCAATACCAAAAGAAACTACAAACAGTATTTTCGACATCGCTGAAAAGTATCGACAAGTTGCTTTGACTGCTATGACGTCTGGCTTTGATGGTGTCGAACTACATGTAGAAAATGGCTATTTCGCTCATCAATTCATAGAATCAGAGGGCAATACCTTCGTTTATGAGTATGAAGGTTTTACAGAGAATCGCCTGCTTTTTTGAATGTGGTTGTTGATACTCTTATTAGTGCTATAGGAAAAGACCGTGTAGGGGGTCGCTTGGCTCCATTTGCACCTCTAAACGGAGCTGTCGATAAAAATACAGCAAAAACTTATATATCAGCAGTTAAATCTCTCAATAAATCGCGAGTTGTCTATATTCATATAGATGAATTTGATTCGGGTGATGACCCAGCAATCCCTATAGAGTTTAAAATAGCTATTCGAGATTTATATAAAGGAATAATAATTTCTACTGGTCGATATCATTCCGAACAGGCCAGAATAGCAATAGAGTCTGATTTAACTGATATGGTAGGGTTCGGTCCACTGTTTATGCCCCCCCTCCAACTTACTGAATAGAATTAAGAATAATTAGAAATTTTGTAAATATAACTCTAAACTTTATTCACAATTGGTAGAATAGGATTGGTTGATTATTTTTTATTTTATTAAATTGATATTTATTAGCATCTTACGGTACATATGACAACTAATGATGATTTGATTTTATGTTAAAATGGTTTTTATATGGAAACTACTATGGATTATATTAAGGAAACGTTATTATGGATATACTTAAAAAGATAGAAAATTATAAGCTTGAAGAAATTAAGGTCGCGAAATTAACGCGTCCAGAAAAAGAGGTTAGGGAAATAGCTCTTGACCAGCCACCAACGCGTGGGTTCGTCAAAGCATTAATGAACAAAGAACAACAAGGAAAGTTTGGTCTAATTGCAGAAATAAAAAAAGCCAGTCCGTCTAAAGGGTTGATTCGGTCAGATTTTAATCCGGCAACATTAGCAGATGGTTACGAAGTAGGTGGTGCTGCTTGCTTATCAGTTCTGACGGACACGCCAAGTTTTCAAGGCTCTTTAGATTATTTGGCTCATGCGCGCCAAGCCTGCAAGTTACCTGTGTTGCGAAAAGATTTTATATTTGATTATTATCAGATATATGAATCTAGAGCTTGGGGAAGCGATTGTATATTGTTAATAATGTCCGTTTTGAGTGACTCGCAAGTTAAAGATTTCGAAGGTTTGGCTATTGAACTTGGGATGGACGTACTAATTGAAGTTCACAATCAAGAAGAAATGGAGCGAGCATTATTGTTAGAGTCTCCTCTGTTAGGGATAAACAACCGTAACCTCAGAACTTTTGAGGTGAACCTCAACGTTAGTGAGCATTTGTCAAAAATGACGCCCAAAAATAAATTGTTAGTTAGTGAAAGTGGTATTTTTACTAATGACGATTGCCTGAGACTAAGAAAATCAGGTTTTAATAGTTTTCTAGTGGGGGAGAGCTTAATGCGGAAAGATGACGTAGCACATGCAGTTAAAGAGTTAATTGAAGGTATCTAAAGAATTATTGTTGCTCTATGAGAAGTCGATTATTATTTGTACAAAGTATGATTTCTAAAGATTATTTTAAACAAACGTATAACGATAGCATCAGTTTTTTGTTGGCTTTTAAAACCACCGTCTATGCCGGTGGTTCTTACTTTTAGAGGAAATAACCACCATAAGTGCAGATGTGGGAGGCATGGCCCGATCAAAGGAGAGTGGCATTCTTTTGATCGAAACTTTATTTTCTAAGCTTACCTAATTAATTACTTTACGATTCATAATTTATCTCACTATCGTTGGTTATCATGTTTGGATTGCTTTTAGTGCAGTCTCGATTGCTAGGCTCACAATGGACGATAATCTTGTTCAGCAAGCCACCGAAAAACTTTGATAATGTAGCTGCTATTTCTCTTCAGCTTGACTAGATCAGCGACTTACCGTTATCTATAAACCAGCCTTGCTGTTAACGCTTTGTGCCACTTCTCTGGTTAGAATAGGAACCTTATTACTTGGTGGAGTGTTTTCGATGTTGTCAAAATGGTTGTTTATGGCTTTGCAAGTTAATATTTCAAACGTTCATTTTTTATGTATCAAGTTTTGAACTCTAATTAGGTCTTGTTAGGACTAAGAGAATTGTATTTCTTTAAGTTCTATCAAAGAAGTTAATAGGTTATTGTAAGTACAACTATGATAATTTTTTTAGAGGTGCATTCATCATAATGAATGACTTGGTCTTTTTTTATCAACCTAAGGTAGCTGCTAAGAAGGACGGTACTTTCTCCATATACGGCTATGAGGCTTTGTTACGCTGTAAAAAAAATGGGGTTTATAATGTTCCCCTTGATATACTTGAAAAGTGTAAAGATAACTATGAGTTTGATATATTCATTATTAGGTTGTTAAGAGATAGCCTAAAAAAAGAGAGTTGTTTCTCAAATAAAAACATCAGTGTAAATGTACACCCTTCCTTTTTTGAATTTTTTAAAATTTCAGAAAACAAAATTTTTGATGGTTTTAATTGTGCTAGTTTGGATCTTGAATTATTAGAGAGCTCAAGAGTAAACGATTTTTCTAAAGTAAATAAAGTTATGAATTTCCTGACCTCAGAATTTCCCTTTATAAGGTTAGCTCTTGATGATTTTGGAAGAGATTATACATCCTTAGAAAGAATAATTAATATTGAGAATATTAATGTAATTAAGTTGGATAGATTTTTAACCAATGATATTTTAAAATGTGAAAAAAAAAGAAAAGTTTTAAAGTGGCTTGTCGAGTTTACGCATAAAGAGTTAAATATTGAAACAGTTGCTGAAGGGATCGAAGATGAAAAAGTCCTAAAATTTTTATTAGATTTGGGTGTGGTTAATTTCCAAGGTTTTGTCTTTGGGAAGCCAATGCCTATTAATGAAATAAATAATTTTAATCTTTCATTAAGAAATGTTTGACTTTTTTATATGAAATTTTTAATTAGTGGGATCTTTTTGGAACGTTTATTATTAGGAAATAATGGCTAGTGTTATGAAGCATTTAAGTCGTAAAGAGTATAATTTGGCAATCTTTTACGTTGGTGAACTGATAGAGTCAGCTTACGTACTTTTTCTTTCGAAGAAGTATGTATCTAGTTCTATTATTCTAAGTTCAGTATTTGACGAGATATCGAAGATTAAAAAATGGCAAATTGAAATATACGGAGGTTCAAGTGTAGAAGAGCAACGTATAAACTTAGTTAAGAGCACCAAAAAACATGATACTTTGCTCGGTCTTAACTCTAGTGTGGCTAAAAGATTAGCATTAATTATTAGTGATGATCGTGTGAAAGACATTTTTCATAGATACGCATTAGGGGTAAATTTTGATAAGGAAATATTAACTCTTAATAGAGATAAGGATGGGTTAAATTCACCTTTGGATAAATTTGATATTATATTTACTGCTGAGTATTTTATTACAGTAATTAGTGTGTTTAGTAACGAGTTTTGGGGGGTTACATCCGAGTCATCAGTTATTTGTGACTCAATTGATAGTTTGTATAAAGAGGTTGAATTATGGTTAAAAAGCGCTAGAGATAACGGATAATTTGACATTTTATTTTATGGGGTTAATTTTGGGAAGTGGACAATATTTTTGTAATGCCACCAATTTTGATTTAGGGACTGTTATTATATCAAATGGTATAAATGGTTTGTTAGATAGAAATATAGGGGCAAACTTGTGGGTAATTTTTCAACGTCATCGAAATGCTGATTGGGGGCTAATTGATACAAATAGTAAGATCGAAAACGACCTTTCGACACATCGGGGCGGCGTGATCATGTCAAAATACAATTTTTGTAACGATATAATATCAGTAGTGACTAACCAAGATAGTATGGAAACTACAGTCTCTTTGTTTTCTGAGATTAGAGAACTACACGAAAATCTGAATAATTAATGATTGAAAATATAAATTAATCACGATAAAAATATGAAAATAAAGCTAAAGCCTTACTTACTCAAGTATATGGGATTATTATTACTCATTCCACTAATCTCTTTAGCTAAATAATATTTAGGCGAGACTATGATTGTAACTGCCAATGCAGGTCCAAGTGTTGATATTAATAAGGCTCCTGCCATAATGTCGGTGATTGATGTTCAAGAATAAAGGAAATACCATTTAATACTGTTACTTCTTAAGCTTAATTGACGGCTTTGATCTTTCCCAGTTCCAATTGGAGAAGAGAAAATAGATTGGGCGCGAGTTCAGACTTCTATGTCAAGATAGAGGGAGGCATAAAAGTATAGCTATCGTTATATTAATAAATAGCAATGCTCGAATGAAGTGAACTTTATTTATCAAGAGCATGACTATACCACCAAGCTCTTATCAGCACAGAAAACCATTTATTAAATTGTCACACGTAAAAATTGAGGCCTGAATGTGGGGCTCTAAATTACTGTATTGAAAAATCCTGTTTAATATTAAAAAATGATCGCAGCTTCTCTATCAAACGACAGCTAATAAGATTTTAAGAGATAATAGTTATGGATACTATTGGGAGCCCACTTTATTTGGGTTACCAGTAAGTGGGCTTGATAGAGAAATATATAACGTTGTACAACTATTCTTACTAAAAATGAGTGGTTTATTCGTCTAATGAAGCATTGAAAATATTTGGGTGAGAGCTCGCTAAAGCCACGAGTTCATCTATGATGACTCTAATTTTTGGTAAAATATAAGGTGTCTTAAGCCAAATTACACTTATTGGTGAACTTTCACCTGAGATATTTTCCAATACCGGGGATAAATGTCCTTTCTCAATATGCTCTTGAACTAGCCAGACAGGTAATTGCGCTAAACCCGTGCCAGATAAAGCTGACTGTAAGATACCTTCGCAATCGGCTATTTCATGGCGGGCATCAATATGAAACGATTCATTCATACCTTTTTTATTCTTTAATAACCAACTATGCCTTTGTCCTATAGGCCAACCGACGATGCAATCGTGTTGGGCGAGATCCTCTTTTTTGGTAATACGCTCTCGAGTAGCTAAATAAGAGGGTGAAGCGCATATCACCCTTTTTTGCTCCCCAATTTTACGCGCAACAATATCGCCTGAGTTTTCTAAGTGGCCAACTCGAATCGCAAGATCAATCCCGTCGCTGACTAAATCAGTAGGACGGTCATTAAAGGTGATTGATAAATCTAATTGCTCGAACTTGGACGTTAATTCTAGCAACTTGGGCAAAATTGCTCTTCTACCGAGAACAGCTGGTAAGTCGAGACGAACACGTCCAGAAGGCAGTAATTGTTGGTTGTTTAATCGCTTTTCAGCTTCCTCTAAAATCGTCATTGCCTTAAGGCAATCTGCAAAATAAGAATCTCCATCATTGGTTAATGCGATGCGTCGAGTCGTTCTATGCAGTAGTTTTGTACCCAGTTGCTTCTCTAGTCGAAGAACGCTTTTACTTAAGGCTGAGCCTGTCATACCGAGAGCTTGGGCCGCAAGCGTAAAACTACCTAGTTGAGCTACTGTAATAAAGTGGCGAATTTCAATAATATGGCTTTTCATTATACCATTAATTCCCATGTTGACTTTGTATTTATAATTATACGGACTTAATTGGTGTCTGTGAATTATTTAATTTACTCATGTCGGTTTAGGATGAAAATCAGTTATCTTTCTTACACAAATAACAACAATATAAATAGCTTCATTCGATTCTGACTTTTTGGAGTGATGAAGAGGTGATAATCAGGTGGGCGCGAAGTAAACCGAATAAGCGCTGGAGATCACGTCGGTACAGTGATTTGGCCATCACGACAACGCTTTTAGTGAAACGAGTGTTTTCTATGCCACTGAGATCTCTGCAAGGATTTATCGAACAAAGCAAGTTGAGGTCTCATTTAAGACTAAAACGAGAGGAGCGATACCAACACCTAACCATTGATGCAACTGGCCTTAAGGTTTATGGCGAAGACGAATGGAAAGTCAAAAACACGGGATGGATGGCAAGCGTAGAGTTTAGCGAAAGCTTCATATTGTAGTCTAGACAAACACTCATGAAATTATTGCAGCTAAGCTAAGTTTATCGACGGTTACAGATGGAGAAGCACTCCCGAACTTACTTAAACAAACACACCGAAGCATCCTTGAGGTGTCTGGTGATGGCACTTACTACACGACAGCTTGTCACGCTGCGATTAAGATTAAGAGAGCCGTATTGGTTCTATGACCCCTATGTAGCTCTGTGGCAAAGTTGTTGATTTAAATCATTAGGTCGATCTATTGGGTCTTCATTGGACTAAGTGTTGTGATTTTTATTGTCTTAATCGAGGTGCGTGAATAAGCTATTATTTAGCTGAGTTATTACTGGTTGTTTCTATTATTCGTAACGAAAAGATATTAGAAATTAATTTTTAACCGTTAACAAAGAGGTAATTTATTTCTATGGACGACTCCTTTAGGTGCCGTTGTATTCAATCGTCTTCTTTTATTGAGAGGGCAAGACAATGTTAGAACTCTTTCTACAACCCGAAATCTGGGTAGTATTTACAACCTTACTGATTCTTGAAATCGTTTTGGGTGTCGATAATGTTGTCTTCATTTCTGTTCTGTGTGAGCGACTTCCCGTAGAGCAGCGTAAAACCGCACGTAATTTGGGGATCGGTTTAGCCGTTTTAACCAGAATAGGTTTGGTCTTTTCTATTTCTTGGGTGATGTCTCTTACTCACCCTTTGTTGAGTTTAGCCGATTTAACGTTCACCGGACGAGATATAATTATGATTATGGGCGGTGGATTCTTGTTGGTTAAAAGTGGTAAAGAACTTTGGTCATGGTTGAAGCATACACCATCGTCTTACTCAACTCGTGCCAAGGCTGGACTGGCTGTAGTACTCCTTCAGATCGTAGCGGTAGATGCCGTTTTTTCAATGGATTCAGTTATAACCGCTGTTGGTTTAACGTCTGAAATACCTGTTATGGTAGCTGCTATTTTGACTTCCGCTGTTTTTATGATTTTGACCGCGGAAAAAATAAACAATTTGGTTGTGCGTTATCCCGGGTTTAAGACACTGGCTTTATTGTTTTTGGTTCTCTTAGGCGGATTGTTGATGGCCGAAGGGTTAGCAATTCATATTAATAAAGGTTATGTATACTTTGCTATGGTGTTTGGTCTTGCGCTTGAATTATGTCATATACAAATAAAAAACAAACAAAAGAGAACGTTAATTATCCATCGCATTAAAGTACTTAAGTCTAAAGCGAATCAGATGACGTTATAATAATATAATTTTCTGCATTGACGAGGTTATCAAGTAGAAGTGGAATTGACTACGACTCATTCCACTTAACTGATTGAACTTATTTTTGGTGGGGTGTTCAATAGACTTAGGTTCTAATTTAGGCCGGTTTTTCTTTGTTTACTGGAGACAACCCATTATTTATTTAATATGGCAGTTGTCGGTGCAGTAACTTATAGGTAGTAATCAAAGTCTCTTTTTACCATAATTTGTGTTCGGTGTTCTTGGTATCCACTTGGTCTTCTAGCTTCTATACCCGATTTAGATAATAAGTGCGACATTCATGAAAAGGTGTAGAAGAGGCAGCCAACTGCTGAAAATGGTATGCTCTTCTCGCCAAAGAAACAAGAAGTACTACCATGAGTTTCTGTCCTGTTAATGCTATGCTATTTGACGTGTGGACGCATATTGAACATTGCGCTCAAGCCTTAAGGCATAATAAAATGGTGTGCGGAATTATTTTCCCACGTTAGTTTCGTTTGCTTAAGTTATTGTCCTTTGGACTAGCGTTCAAACAGTTTTGGTTTTTCAGAGGAAGTTGTTTCCCATTTTCTTTACGTACATTAAATGTGTTTGCGGGCATAGATTAGTAGTTGCCATATGGCAGAACCATCCTAAGCTCGCTTATATAGTTGCTTAATTTACCTGCAGACGTTGTTGGGTCACTCCAGCTATTCTCTATGTTTTGGCCTCTTTAAAATAGAGAGTGCTCCCGAAAGTTAACTAGAGTTATTAAATTTCAACCACCTCATTTACGTTATTCTATCGCTGCTATGCGCTTGCGTTATATACTCACTCCACCAGCGCATGAGCACTTTCCTTTTTTCGAAAAAGTCAGATCTGTTATAACTTGCTCTTGTCGTATTTTTGTCCATGTGTGATAGGCAAGCCTCAATATGAAGCGTATCGTACCCTTGTTCATGTAACGCGGTAGAAGCTATGGACCTCAATCCATGTGCTACAAGTTCATCTTTGAACCCTAAACTACGCTTCAAAGCTGCATTGGCCGTATAGATACTTATATGACTGTTTGGGTCTCGTTCTCCCGGGAAGATGAACTCCTTATTTTCACTTTGAATTCTAATGTATTTAAGAATATCTATTGCTTGTTCGGTTAGAGGTACTTTGTGTTCACGCCTACGCTTCATTTCTTCAGCAGGTATAGTCCAGCAATTATTTTTAAGATCAATATCCTTCCAGCGCGCTCTGGCCGCCTCTTTTGGGCGAGCGATGGTATGTAACTGCCACAGTAGAAGTAGTTTGGTTTTATCTTGGATGTTTTCGTTCTGTGACAAGCGAGACAGAAATTCGCCTAAAAGCTCTGGGCGTATAGTGGGCATGTTTTCAACTTGGTGTTTCTCAAACGAATGGATCATTTTTGTTAGGGGATTAGCTGCTATGACGTCGCTTGCGACAGCGTATTCCATTATTTGATTTAGACTTTGGCAAATTCTTTTAATAGTTGATAGTTTACCGTCGGTTTCCAATGGTCTCAGTGTTTCAATAGCATAACGTCGACTGATCTCACTTATGGGAAGTGCGCCTAAATGGTCGAATACGTATTTCTCCAATGTTCTCCAGGTTCGTTCTGCATGAAAGGGGCTAACAGATTTACGTTTTCTTTCAAACCACATCGTTGCAACAGCAAGAAAGTTATCGTTGTGCTTACGCAGCTCTTCAATTCTCTTATCTTCTTTAAGGCGCTTAGGGTCTAAACCTTCCGCAATTTGTTTCCGATACTCTGCTGCTTCTAATTTGGCGGCTGCCAGTCGTAAAGAAGGATAGGTTCCCATCGAAATTTTGGTTACTTTTCGCGTTACAGGGTGACGATATTTAAACTGCCAGGCTTTCGTTCCAGTTCCTGCACTAGAGCGTTTAGGTCGAATACGGAGCTGTAAGCCCTCTTCAACAGTGTAGGTATATTCCTTGTCTTTGATAACGAGCGCTTTTATTGATGTATCTGTAATCCGTTTAGCCATAATCATAATCACATAGATGAGAAAATAGAGACCATTGTATAGCAAACTAGTCTGGTGGGGTACCGGGTGGGGTACCAAAATGTTGAATTGGAGTGGGATTTACTGGAATGTCCTGGGATGGTTTCTCTATTTAAATGATTGATTTTGTGTTGATTTTGGTATTTATTGGTTGTTCTTGGAATTTTAATTCAGTTGACCCGGAAACCATTGAATAGACATAGAGATAAACCTTGATAAATATATTTGCTGCACATTGTAAGGGTTCGATAGGGCGTGTAAAGCGCTATATCGCCTAGAAGAACTACAGAAAAAGACATTTGCGCAAAGATTCTTGGGAGTTCAATTGAAATTGACTATTAAGTTACAATTTAGAACGCAGTACTTATGCGGCTAAGTCTTTGATTCAACTGCTAACAACTTGAAATGAGTTAGTGAGACAACGCGTTATCTGAGTCTCCTATTCAGAGATAAATAATGCGAGTATTTGCTTGGTTTGCCTCAAAGGCAAATCGAATATTACTAGGGGAACTCTATGTTGGAGGTTGGTTTGATTGTACAGATTGAGCTAGGCTTTTTATTAGCTGCTTACGTTCAGCTTGAGCAATGTATATAAATTGGTCGTTGTAGCTTTTGTCTGCGTTGATATATTGTTCGCAGTTAACTGGTACTCCAGCAACCGAAAGCTCTAAATGCAAGTGAGGTCCAGTTGTTCGGCCTGAATTCCCAGTAAGACCGATTATCTGACCTTTAGTGATGTATTCCCCAGCTAAGACATGTCTTTCTGAAAGATGAAGGTAGCGCGCATAGTTTCCATCAGTGTGTTTTATGGTTAAGTAGTTACCTGCGAAACGGTTATATCGAGACTTCAAAACGACACCGTTGGACAACGAATGAATCTCTGTGCCAATAGGTGTCGCGTAATCCGTTCCAAAATGAGGTGCAATTCGATTCGTTATAGGGTGTTTCCTGTTTAAATCGAATGATGAACTCACTCGATAATGCTTAGCAAGAGGGAATACATAGTCATTGTTTATTTTATATCCATTTTCGTTGTAGATATTATCATCCGCCCCTCTCATAGCAAAAAATTCTATATCACTACCTAAATAGTAAAAAGCACTGACATATTCTGTTTTTGTACCATCATGTTGGGTTTTTATTGAAAACTTATCACCGTTGTTAACTGATTTAATAATGTCAAAATTATCACCTAATAGACTCAATAGTGATTTTAATTCATTGTTCGTCAAACCAGAGGATAGTATAGAACTGACAAAAGAGTATTTCACAACCCCTGAAACCATTTCAGATGTCGGAGCTGGGGTTGGAATATGAATGCTTTTGGGCTTGGCTATTTTAGGTGCTTGTTTTTTATCAGTATTTGAATGATTGTAGCTTAGCGATATGGCTGTTGAAACGATCAAAAAAACCATCAAAAGGCCAAAGGAAAGGGTACGGCGACTTAAATGGCTATTTATTTTCAAATACATAAATTATCAATAAAATTCGGTTAATGGATAAAAATAAGAATTAGATCATAATATTTATTTGTTTTTTTTGCATGTTATTTTAGTTCATTCCTTCGTAATGACTAGCTAAAGGTATAGGGTGTGTTTTTAGAGAGATAAAAAACAAACGTTTCACCTTTTGATTTAGCTAAACTGTACTTTATAAGTAGTTATTATGTCATGTTGAGAAAATCTTAGACGATAATATAATCGCGGAAAAATATACTCTGCCAGAAAACTATGTTCACTAAAAATACGTTGAAATCAACATTAGGTCTTATTGTTACGTCGCTTATCTTAAGCGCATGTGGCGGTGGGGAAGGCGGAGGTGATAACACCCCGCCAGCAAGGAATACCGGAAGCATCTCAGGTAACGTTTTTGACGCTCCTGTGAGCGGTGCGAAAATTGAGGTGTTTGAATACAAGGATGGAAACCTAGGTAGGAAGTTAGCAAGTACGACTTCCGATGCTTTTGGTGACTACAAGGTTGAATTTGAATCTTCATCGATGCCACTTTTCATCGTAGCTAAAGAAGGCAGTTATACCGATCCCTTAACGAAAAATACAGTGTCTGTCAGTAACGGCAAAACACTGCGTTTAGAAGCCATGCTCAATTACAAAGAAGGGCGTGATCAAAACTTAATGCTGACCCCTTTGACGAACATCGTTTCAGGCTTAACTCAATACAAAGTAGGCAGGGGAGTGTCAGACTCTACTGCTATATCGGAATCACTAAATAGCATTAACGATATGTATGATTTCGATGTCAATGAAACTACTCCGATAGACATTACTAAAGGTGGTCAAAGTAGTTTTGCTACATCCGGTCACCAATATGGTGCTTTGTTAACCGCTTATTCTTCTTATTCGTACGACCTAATTCAAAAATACGGTGATACTCAGAGTAATATTTACACATCGATGCATTTGGCTGATATCCAATATCGAGATGTCATTGCCGATGGTCTTCTTGATGGGCTGGAAATAAGTACTGTGTCGGGAGGGGTAACCCCTTTAACCTTCGGTCAACAAAAAGTCTCTAGTGATATTTACACTCACGATTTGGCACAGCATGTTCTAATTGTCGTCAATGATCCTAACTTAAATATTTCAGGAACAGACGCAGACGACTATGTTGAGTTTAGCCGTAAGATTAATGACCAAGGCACCAATAGCGGTACTGGCGGTGTGATCCCACCTCGCGACGAAACCGAAATTGATACCGAAGCGCCTACAGTGTCTAGAACAGACAGTGATGTATTGGTAAGCCTCGATAAAGTGGATATTAAGCTCAATGATGAAATTGGTGTTCAAGGTGTCTCAGCGTACCTTGAATACCAACTGGACGGTGTCTGGTCTCTCGAGAGTCAGTGTGACGATGAACAAACTGCGGGTAGTGAGTTTTGTTTCTTGGAATTCGACGGCTTTGAATCTGGTCTTAGAGAAACAAGTATTAAAGTAAGTGTAGACACAAAAGCCATTGACGCGGTAGAAGTTGATTCGGATACGGGACTCTCAAATGTAACTGCGGCACGTTTGGTTTTTTATACGACTGACGTCTTAGGTAACGAATTAGTTCAAGGGCGAGATGTTGGCCATTATGTAAACTTTGAATGGGACAACAATGCGCCGGTAATTGAAGTAACCTCGGCTAGTTCTATAAACAACAGTGCAAAAGAGTATGTGCTTAAAGGCACTGTAAAAGAAGACTCGCAAGAGATTGATTCGGTAACGGTTTCATTTAAAGGCGGTTTAGATGATAGCGTTTCTTGTGGTCATATAACTTTAGAGTCAGGCAGTGCCTGTGAATTCAGTAAGGGATATTCAACCGATGAATTCGTATCGATAACAACATTTGAAATTAAAGCCACCGATAGCAACGGGAATATTGGTAAGGAAGTTCACGAAGTCGTTCGTGATGATCAAGCGCCGGCGCAAGTGATTAGCTACCCAGAGAATGCTCCAATGAATTATGTCAACGTTAGTGTTGATGGGGAACGCGTAACTAAAGAAGATGTTTATACGCAAGACACCTACACATCAGAAACGGTTCAATCCACTCGTGATTATTTGAAGATTGATTACATTTACGCGAGCAAGGGGATTTTAAACTCAATTCCCGATGTCGATTTTAGTGACTTTAATGTCAACGACCTCAAAGATAACAAAATTCCATATGTTCGTGTCAGAGTCTCAGATGGCAACGGGGATATGGGGTTAGGATCTAGTGCCGACAAACTTAAGCTAGTTGTTAAGTATTTAGTAAGCGCAAACAATGATAATAACTACGTGCTTCAGAAGGTAACCGATACCGTAGCCTCTGCCGCTAACATACCCCACGAAACTATCTCTGATACTGAAGGACACGTAAATGAGGTTATCTATTATGTTCCTTTTGTAAAAGAAATACTTGGTGACAACTTCGCTTCGACGTCCGAGAACAGCAGTCAAAAACTAGTGATTCAAACTATTGACGAGTCTGAAAATGAAAGTGCTGAGCAAGAAGTTTATTTTCGTAGTAGCTTCGACTTGCCGACAATGACGATCGTTACTCCATTTATCGGAGCTAGTGTTCAATTGGAGGGATTAAACTCGAAGGGAGAGTTCACGTCGCTAGGAAGATGCACCACGATTCAACACCTAGAAAGTAATGGAACTAATAAAGCACTCGATGTTGCTGGATGTGAAACAACAACCGATGTAGTTAACTACGACTTTATGCGAGTTAGATTAATCGGTATTGATAGTAATACGCAACCGCATTACTACAAGTGGGAGAGTGATCCAGGCACACAATCAGAACAAGTGAACTTAAATAGCGCTAATATAGGAGCCTATTTTAAACTTAATGGTTCTAAGACTTTTTATATTACTGAACTTGCAACATACCAAACCGGACTGTTTGACTCTCAATGGAATCAAGTTGAAGCGGGAAATAAGACTCCTGAGAATGCCGCACGAATTTTAGACGACGTACAATATGCTCTCGCTGGTGGAAGCGATTCATTCTTTGGTTTCGACCCAACGATCGTTTCGTATGCAACGAATGAAATATTGAAAGGTGCTATTCCGGAAAAACTGCCTAATAATTATATTCATCGGTTTTTAGTAGAAGCGATTTATGACATTACCCAAATAAACAATATGCTACTAAGTAACTCTGTTGATTTTGCTTCCGCTATCTATGATGACTTGCAGTACGATGGCCAAGCTAACGGTATTGGTAGTGGGGGTGAAAAAATAGTTCTAGATTCATATGAATTTAGCTCAAAGTCTTACCGTAATGACTTAGCGCAATCATACTATAACATTATGACTGAAAAGTATGGTGTAGCAGCTAACCTAGCTCAGCGATACGCCGATCAGATATCAATGGCGAACCCAAGCCTCGATGGCGAACAGATTATAGACGGTGATGGCGAAAGTATTGATAAATCACCGCCTCAACCTTCGCTAAGTATCGAAAATGGCCGAGAAACATGGGTTGGAAATAAACGGTACGTTGCTGGTGTTTTAGATTCACGGATTATTTTGGAAGATCCGTCAGGCATTGTCGTGGAAGAAGGCAGTCAGCCATTATTTGTTACAGTGTGGTATAAGAAAACTGAACCGAATACGGAAATCCCAATTGATCTGAATATTCGAGAGTCAGGTGGTGATAATTATAAAAAAGAGTATTTATTTACCCTTAATACCGAGTCTTCAAATCTCAAAGGGATTGTCGAGTTTGCACTTGTGACCAGTGCAATGGATGAGCATGGAAATAGCTATGGTTACAATGGAGAGGAACCACATACGGAAACTTTGTATGTGGATAATGATTATCCTTTAGCGACTTATATTCCCCCGAGCGATGGTAATGGTGATCCGATTGACGAAAATGTCTATTTGAACACCAATTATGTTCAAGAACTCACTTTCAACATTGACGATATTGTAGGAGACAAATTGGACGAGCGAGGGCTCACTTTCTACAACTCGGCAACCGGTGTTACTAATGATTATGACGCTAACTCACATTTTTCAAGTAATACAGAGGATCATTTTAAGGTAAAACTATGCTCTGGAGACAAATGTAGCAGTCAAGGTAATATTATTAGTCCAGAAGATGGTAATTGGGTGGTGTATGTTAATGCTGAAGACAATCTGTCTAATATAGTTAACCGCCAGACGACCAATGCCCCTCAATTTAGTGTATTACTTGATTCAAAAGGTCCGGTAGTAAACGGATCTAAAATTATTAACCACTTAGGTGGTAATACTAGCTGGGTACCTGATATTACTTGGAGCTTGAGTCCAGGGAGTTTGGTTGAAGTCGATATGAAGTCAGAGTCTGGCAGGCGTTTCACTTTGCAACATTACGAAACAGAACCTGAAGAGAGTACTGAGCCGTATCTATTAGGCATGCAGCCTAACGTAGAGGTGAGACTAGTTGCGGAGGCATTTAAATATAATGAGAAAAACTTCTTCTACGTAACAGCAACAGACAGTTCTTTTCCATCGGGAACACACAGTGGTGAATTTGAATTCTTGGTCGACAACAAGGGACCAGTAATTGAATTAGCTGACCCTTGGGTTTTAGACACTAATTCAGGTGAAAGCTATGTTCTTGGTACCGCATTTACTGTAAAGCTTACATCAGTATCTGACGACTCTGATGTATCTAAGGTTGAACTTTGGCAACAAGGTCAAAACGCTGCAATACGTTCAATTGACCCCAAAGATCCAACGCAGCCCTTTGATATCGAAATTACAGAAACGCAAAGTGACACTATAGTGATTGGCGAAGACAGAAAGGCTAACCTGTACCTCAAAGCCCTAGACGAATATGGGTTTGAATCTGAAACAGAAATTAGAACTGTTCTGCTAGATCGTGAAGGCCCATCACTAAAGTTAAATGCGTTTGATCCGGAAAGTTTCTATCTTGGTGATTATGTATTCAATCTTTCAGCCCAAGATTTAAATGATAGGGGAACACCATCATCAGACGGTGTTAACAATGAAACATTAGAGTATTGGACTTTCAAAGAAAACCCCTCTGATGCAAGCACCTTAGTTGGTGAAGATATGAAGATTCCTTTAAGAGGTGAAAACGATGGTGATAGTGCGATTCGCACTATCAGATTAGGTGGTTCCGACATTAGAGGGAATACGACAAGCATAGATTATGTGGTTAAAGTTCAAAACTCAAAGCCCACTATTAACTCGGTTACTTTCGCATATGAAGATGGCACGCCAGTTTCTTCTGGTGGCCAGATACAAATTACTCGTGTTGAACCTGTAATTATAAGTATTGATGCTGAAGATGAGAGCGGGATCCCGCTAGTTGAAGGTACTTATAAATATGGGGAACAAACCAACAATATCTCATTTTCTCAGAAAGGTGGCCTTTGGGAAGCTAGGTTGACAGAGGCAGATCTAACGGAAGATGGTGCCTATCAGTTGGAATTCAAAGTATATAATAACGTTCGCTATAGCTCTGAACAAGAA
Organism: Vibrio sp. 10N.261.55.F4; assembly: GCF_041470465.1. Lineage (NCBI taxonomy): Bacteria > Pseudomonadati > Pseudomonadota > Gammaproteobacteria > Vibrionales > Vibrionaceae > Vibrio > Vibrio sp. 10N.261.55.F4. The sequence continues at coordinate 61,628 of NZ_JBFRMM010000006.1, forward strand.
AGGCCTGTTTCCGAACGGTCAGAAAGTATCAATGTGCAACGTCAAGGTGTTGCTCTGTCAATCGTAAAACCGACTGACTTCCAAAGTCATATATCGGGAAGTACCCTTAATGTTGAATTTGGCCCTGCGGGTGAGGTAAAAGCAAAAACATTAGAATGTTGGGTTAGAGAGAATTACACCTCAGACGGTGTGCCGGAAGATGGTTCGAACAATGCTTATTCAGGTGTTATAACTAATCCTCAAGAAAATTATAAGTGTAGCATTACAACTGATGTGAATATGTCTGTTTCACCTGTGGTTTTGATAACGAAAACAGTAGGAACGAATGATACTGAAACAGTCAATAAATTCAGCTTTAATATGATGGATATCGATGCCCCTACGGTTGAACAAGACACATATCAATTTACTGGCAATGACGTTGGTTTGAACGCCGAAGGTAAGAAAGTTCTGAGCTTAACATTGAGCTTCAAAGACAATCTTTCTGGTGTGGATATTAGTGATGGTAACGAACCGTTATTGGTAAGAAATCGATTAAATGTGTCTTTTGAACCAAATAGTTGTAGCTCTAAATTGGGTATAACGACATGTACGTATAGAGAGTTGTATGCCGATATCCTCTCTCCTGGGGCGTTACAGCACTTATACACGATTAAGAACTTGTCTGATGTCGCCGGAAACTTAGGTTCGGATCATGCGTTAGAATTATTGCTTCCAGCCCAAGGCGATTTAGAAATCGCTATTACCAGCCCTGCTGAAGATACTATTATTCGAGGTGAGACCCTTGAAATGAAATTCAAGGTGAAGGTTGGACAAAATTCTGATCTTGAAAATGTCGTCGCAACTCTAGATGGTGCGTCATATAATTTGAATGATAACCCAGAGAACTTTGGCCCTTTCACTAAGTGTGAGGATGACTATTCTTGCTCGACGTTTACCGCGCCATTAGATGACAAACTAGATGGTCAATTTATCAAGCCTAAAATTCAAATTATTGATGTATGGGGAGAGTCTATAAGCGATGAAGTCAGCGTAATGGTCGATAATAGCCTACCAAATGTTGACGACACTGTATCCCTCAATGAATCTCCGGATGATTCTAGCTTAGTTAGATTTCAGTTTTCTGTGTGGGATGAAGGTAGCGGTATAGCAAAGGTTAAGTACACAATAGTTAATCCTAAATATGTATTTGATAAAGATGACATTGGCGACAATTCACACCTTTATTTTGATCTTCCAAAAACTGAGTTAGAAGAGTTGAATTCGATACGAGTCAATGTCGAAGCAACTGACAATGTAGGTTGGACTCAAAATAAGACGATTGATATTGACATTAGGATACCAACTATTGATTTGGCTTTTGATGGAATAACGAGTTTACAAGGGGGTAAGCTTGCTTTTACTAATGATAGCCAAGCGTTCACCATTACCTCTGAAGAGGGAGAGGATGTAAAGGCTGCTTCCTATGCTATAGATTTGGTTCCAGTTTCAGGTAACACGATTAAGTTTTCTGGGAAAATAGCCTCTTCAACAGCTTCAGATACGATGACTTTTGATATCGATGCTCAAGCTGAGTATATGCAAAAAGTAACCGTAACCGATTCTATCGGGCGAGTTATTATTGACTTTAATGTGCTCAACAAGACTTACGATGCTGAAGGCATCGCATCCATTGTTGATTACCAAGCACCGGTCATTTCAAGTATCACCAGTACTCAGGATTCGATGATTCCAGAGGAAGGGCTATATTATTTGGATGTAAGAGCATACGTCTTCGATAAAAATCTAAGCAGTGTTGGTTCTACTGCGGAAAACGGTACCGATGCCCCGGTAAACCCACAATCAATTGAAGAACCGACCAAAGGCGGTGACCCTTACTTGATACGTTATCTTTTATCTCCTGGCGATTATCTAATAAATGTAACGGCAGACGATTTAGTTGAACACCAGACCGAGAAGTCACTAAATACAAAAGTTGAAGCAGCAAGTATTCCAGAGCTAACAATATCAACGGCAGCATCAATGCCTTTGGCTGGTGGCGTTGAAATTCCACTTTTGTTTACCTTCACTGAAGAGGTTAATCAATTTGAATTTTCAGATGTAGAGATTTAAGCAAGTGATGGCAATGATACAGGCGAGTTGAAGTAAGCATCATGGAGTACAACAGACAATATAACTTGGTCGGTCAATTACATAACGCTTGAAAAACAGAACAAAAACATAACCATACGAGTCGGTGATAATAGTTACGAAAGCGTAAATACTATCCCCGGTACAGGGGATAGTTTGGTTTTGGGGATTGAGGGTGTGTTACCAACCCTGTCTAGCGTGACATTTGATCCAGTGCATCAGCAAGTAGGCAAAGATGTACAAGTAGCCCTTGAATTTGATAAGGAATTACAAGAAGTAACGGCCATGCTTGGTGGTAATCAAATCAACTCACTAACTGCTACGGCTGATAAGAAAGTTTGGAAGGGTAACGTTCGAGTGCCTGATACTAATGAATTAACAGTGGCTTTGATTACAGAGCAATACAAAGACCTAGTGGGTAATGTGGGCACGCAAGACAGCACACACTCGCTGCCTATCACGCCAACGTTGGACATCACACCGGTGGGCAGTGTGGACGGCAGCAATGCCGCGAACTTGGCCTTCTCAGGCACCTCGACCCGTTTTGATGGTCAAGAGCTTCGCCTGGCAGTGAAAGCGCAAGACAATGAGACGGTATTGAAAAATGGCGTTACGACCGTAGCAAGCGGTGGGGCTTGGAGCAGTACGGTGGACATCAGCGATCAACCGAACGGCAGCTACACCGTTATTGTGACGGACACCAACGCTGCAGGCGTGCAAGTAAGCGAAAGCGCAAGCTTTACGCTCGCGCAAGCGGTACCGACGTTAACGAGCGTGACGTTTAACCCAAAACACCAAGCGATAGCTCAGAGCGTATCGGTCAGTCTTAAGTTCGATAAAGCGCTGCAAGCGGCCAGTGCCGAGTTAGGTGGTACGGTCATCTCGCTGACGCAGAGTGCGGACGCCAGCGTGTGGACGGGCAATGTCGATGTATTAGTCGCGACGTCGTCTGATTTGACGGTGGATTTGGTGGTGAAAGATTACCAAGACTTATTGGGTAACGTGGGGGCGCAAGACAGCACACATTCGCTGCCGATTACGCCAACTATTAGCATCTCTGCGATCAACAGCGGTAACGATGTTAACGAATCAGAGTCACCCACATTGATTCTCGATGGTACTACGGTTCGTTTTTCTGAAGGTGATAAGTTGAGCCTAAGTGTCACAGACAGTGGGGGAGTTAAAGTTTCAGATGCTGATGTGCTGGTTAGTGAAAACGGAGTTTGGCAATATGAACTGACTCTTGATCCAATCGAAGGTGGGTCTGTGACGGTGTCACTACATGGTGCCAATGCACTTGGAGCCGATGCTACTTTGGTTGAATCTACATTTACATTAAATAAGGATGTGAACGCTGCAGTGGTCGTAGTGCCAAGTTTATTACGACAACTGCTTATTTACGACAAGGGCACAAAACTAGCAGCGTAACGCTAATCGTTATATGGAAGATTAGACAAAGGTCTGCCTATTCGGCAGACCTTTTTTGCAAATGTATCTCAGGTTGTAGGAATTTGATTATGCACAGTGGACTTAATCATTTTTATTACCCTCAATTTTATTAAGAAAATTATTGTATACCAGTGCCCAATATTGATTAGTTTAGTGATGCTGAGTCATTGAAATTAAAATTATTTTGTTTTTCCTGTCTCATTATTTAGTCATATTTTCAGTCAGATAACTAATATAACTGGTGATGCAATCAGAATGGCAATTGCATAGATATTTTGCATAGTAGTTTTTGGTGTTATCTCTATAAAAGTGCCATCTTGATATTAAATGCATAATATATATAGTGTTTATATCACATCGTTATTTGATGTGGTGTTCTGCATTTTGGTACTTTAGTACCACCCTTTTAAGCCAATTTAGTGTTCCAAAATAAATCCTATTTATATTGGCTAAGTTTATGTGGGAATTTATTCCCACTTTTTTCTCTTTTACAGATGAGAAAATGCTTAATATAACTTTCTAAATCGATGAAATGCTTCCACCAGATATGTGTGTTTGGTCTAGTTAGTATTTACTTAAGTACGCAATGAAATGATTATTATGTGACATCCGTTCAAATTAATTTGCCTTTTTAGTTGGTCAGACGAAATGACTATTTATCCTGTTTAATTAGCTTTATTGCTAGTGTTATGGTTTTTGACGATACTCCTTCTAATCTATTGAAATTTATAACCATTACGCGTAGAATTTATTTAACCAAATCGTTTTTTAAGCCTTATCAGCTTAGTTATCACCGCAACTATATATACCTGTAGGTTGTGGAGAATCCAAATGCACTTAGTTTGCAAATTTATATCTAGTTCGTCTCTCAGTACGAACGACCTTCAATATGTCTTAACACCGGATGAGTGTATCGGGCTATTTTCGCGTGTGCGCACCCCTAAAGACATCTTGGCTCAATTACCAAGCACCTTGCTTCAGCAGATTACTGCGTCGGCTAAAAAAAATGTCCACAGCCTGCTCAACGCTATTCGAGTAGAACTTGTAAAAGCGAACTGGGTTTGTCTTTCTTCCAATGTGAGGCGCAGTTCATTAACGAGTAAGCAACTAGCAAGCTTTCCCCGACTGAAGTTACATGTCGACAAGCTGAGTAATAGCAGTTCAGACCGCACTCATAAAGCCAACTACCAGCAAGTTGTCGATGATGTACCTTTGGCACGCCACTACAGCTTCTCGCCGGTTGAACCTTCCCCAGAACATAAAATCGTTGTCGAGTTTGCAGGGCAGTGGTCGAGTAATGCTGGCTGTCTGATGTTAGGAACTACCGATACTCAAAAAGAAAAAGTGACGGTAGGTAAGCCAGATCGAGAAAATAAACACCGAAGCCTCGCGACATTTAAAGATCTTGAAGTAGAGGGGAAAACGCTCTATATCAAAATTCCTTGTTCTGACCAGCCTCAGCCGATTTTGCTTAAATTAACCGAAGACCTGCAACCCGTTGATAAAGTGACTCAGATGGATGAGTGGGATAACGTGTTGGTGCCGGTGGTTCCTGTTCATAAAGGTGATTCAGGGTATGTATCGATTGATCGTGGTTACGTTTATGTCGTTTGGCAATTAGAAGTTTGGAGAGAAATCCAAATTCAAAACGACGGACGCTTTTCTGATATCGATCTATCGCTCTATCAAAGCACTAAGTCCTCGCCTCAAAGATCGGTCGATATCAGCTTATATGATGAAGACTCCGAAGCATTTCTGTCAGGGGAAGCGTTTCAGTTGTACCAAGACGGTAAAAAAGTCTACGAGGGTGTGTTGAACGAATATGCTTGTGCCCGTGTTTTTGGTCTTACTGCAGAAGAAGTTGAGGTAGTGGTTGCTGATTGGCCTAACGAAGGCGAAACATATACAGAATTACTTCAAACCGAATTGAGTCCATTTAAGGCTGGAAGTAAAACAAAGAGAGAGCCACTTGGTGTTCCTTTGCCTCATATTTGGCTTCCATACAAAATAAACGGTAGCGTACAAAGTGATGTTGCTCTTTATTATTCTCGGGCTCAGCTCAATTTTCAGCAACTCAATGAGTTAAAGAGCGGGAATAATGAAAAAGCGGTTAAAGTAGATCTGAGTGATTATTCTTCTGCTCACGACTTTGATGCGAGCTCCGAACCTGTGATTTCGCTGCCGAATCTAGATACTCAAGCGCCAAGCAAATCAGATTACAATGTCGTTAGTCAAAAAGAGCAAGGTGTTGCTGCCGCTGTTGTTAACTCCCCAAGTGAAGGCATTGTAATCACGTATAAAAGTAACCCTCAGTGCGATCAACCGGATGATTATTTCCAACTGACGTGTGTTGATGAAACATGGAGCCAAAAGATTTTTTTGCGCGAGGCTGAGTTTGTGGATCAGTATTGTAAAGAAGTCGTGTTTAGTGGTTGGCTACCAGAAGTCAAACGGGTCAACCTAACCCGTCATTGCCGATCTCATAACTCAGATAAAACGGTATTAATGTCAGTAATTTATCAAGACATTAATCTTACGGAACTATTATAAAATGAAACAAACAACGTTAAGTATCATGCTTCTTTCGTCAGTTATGTTATTAACAGGCTGTGGTGAAGAAAGTAATCAAACTTCGAATACTGCAACAGCACAATCCGTAGAAAAAGAACCCGCTCAGAAGGCTTGTTACGATGTTGGCGAAACAACGTCATTCGAACGCAAAGATGTGACAGAGCCACGCTGCCAATGGCAAAGTGAGCACAACTTTATTGTTTACTCTGAAGATCTGTCCAAGCCTGAATACCCAGGTACACTTCCTGTCAAACCAGGCTATGCCGTTCGCCGAGCAAAAGAGTGGCCCCGTGAAGATTTGTCTGATGCGAGCTCTTATGACAAACCTCGAATTCAGTTTTGGTGGAATAATGTCAGCTCTCGAGACCCTCTCGTAAATGATTATGAAAATGGCTACAAAATTTGGAGCGTGAAAATTGATGGGACAGATTTACGTTTAGTTACGGATGATATGCCAAGTATGGCGTCACCTCAGACCTTTGTGACGAGTCGTTCACCCAATAATCGTTATGTGGCATATGCATACAGTTATGGTGAGCCTCTGATAAAAGCGATCTTTGACTTAAAAACGCAGCAGACCATTCAACTGGGCAGTGCGCGCACCAAGCCTTATTTAGTCTGGGCGGACGACTCTAGCTACATCTATTTCTCAGACGGTTTTAAGCGTTTTAAATACACACTCGCGACAGGAATCAAAGAAGAGGTAGACGTACCGTTGTCTGAAAATACGGTCATTGTAGACGGTAAGTTAATCAATGCCGCGGGCTTGGGGGTTGGGGTTTATGACGCCAAGACACTCAAACGCTTATACACTATTTTACCTGAAAAAGAGTTTGAAGACTCCGTAGATATTGAGAAGCGCATTTACCGTCAAATTGCGGTCAGCCCTAATGGGAAGTATGTATGGGGAATCAACTCATACCGCAAAGTGTTGATTAACGTAGAGGATAAAACTTGGCTTGCGTTTTCTAATGAGGGGGATGAAAAGAAAGTTTATGCGAAAGTGGTCAATATCAGTAACAACGGCAATGAAACACAAATAGGGGCAGCCAAAATAACCATAAGACGCTACGGGGCAGATTACCGTTATGAAATGAATGGAAATGGCGCTCAGTCATGGGGAGTAGTTCAATCGGGTCGAATTGCAAAAACACCTGTACTTTATAATGCCGATGCCAATGGTGGGCGTTTTCTGGAGGTAGATAACGATGAGTAACGACTTTAAGCATCTACCAACAGATGTCTATTTGTTCGGTGTCGATTTTCCTAATATTGGGGATGCACAGACCCCTCAATATAGAGCGATTAATATCGAAAAAGACCTGACCTCATTAGAAGAGTTGAAAAATATCCGCCCTATGTCACGCCTTCCCATTGCCATAAATTTGGGTGAGGAAAGCGCAGCCCTTTGGGCGACAGACGATTTAGGCCGTTTACATGTACTGGGTGATTCAACGCAGAAAAATCAAAAAACCAATATCAATCAGGTTTTGGCATTGCGTTCGCCAGTACATGAGTTAGCAGAGAAGACGTACAAGCTGTCTTTTCCCGAATGGTCAATGCTTACAGAGTTGGCGATTGGTGCGCAGAGTAAGGCTCGGCCAATCAAAAAGGCGTGCGCAGATCTTGCCTCTATCTTAGGAAATCTAAAAGCGTATGGTGGTGAGCAAACGCTAAACTCGCTAGAAAAAAAAGTGGAATACGCTGTCACAGAAGTAAAGCGTTCACAACTCGCGCCTAAATATGAAGCGGGCACTCAAGCACTAACTGATGAGCAAGTTACATATAACAAATGGTATGACTCTGTTCCTGAAGATAAGCCCATTCGTGGTTTTATCGTGCCAACTTTTTCATTTCTCGCTGTAGCGTTTTCAACACAAGAGTATGCTGATGCAATTGTTAAAGTTACTCGTTTTGATGAGGAGAGCGGACAGCACCTCAACCTGCAAAGTGAAAAAATCATAACGCAGGCTAAACTTGATAAAATCAATGGTTCGCATCGCCCAATAGCGTTGTTTCCTCTGGCGTCGGAGGTTTTTACCGATGGTATGTACACCATTGAAGTGGTTTTCGACCGAGAGTTTGTAGGTAAAATACCTGAATTTGCCCAGAATGCCACTAATGTAACCAAAGAGTATGATGAGTTTGGTGAAGCAGCTAGAGTCAGCTACGAGCTACGAGAATACATCACGCTTAGTCAAACGACACCGTTTGGTAAGATCGCGGTTGTTGCGGGCGACATGATCTCACTTGAAGAGTCTTTGATATACCAATTTCCTACGCAGTTTAAAGCCCTACAAGCCTTCCGAATGGGGGAGCTTGAAAACCTAGAGAATAGCGGAACGACTGCCAGTATGAGTGCTGCGCTGTGGGAGGTTGGCACAAAAGTTACACCAAGTTTGGTTAATGCTGGCATTAATATTCATCAAAACCCATCAAGTAAACATGATGTGATTGGGAGTTTAGCAAACACGTTTTGGGGGCAAGTAGATAAGGGCGCATTACCTCCAGCCATGATTTCGGCATTGGAGTTTTCATTTGGGGTATCGGCTACCGCAGCAGCTTACCAAACTCTTCAAGATTTACGCAAAGCGGCATCGGAATCCGAGCGTGCAGCACAAGTGGGCTTAAAAGCGCTTCTCAAAGAGAAAGGGTTTGATAAAAGTAAGTTCTTTACCAAGGTTATTGAACCTGCGAGAAATGGCAATGCCCACGTTGTGGCGGGGAGTGCTGCAAGAACTTGGTTGACAGGTAACGGCAGTATCAAAAGCTTTTTGTCGCCCTTTGCTGGTGCAGGGCTCAATGCAATCAACACCTTTTATGAGATAAAAGAGATCACTGACAAAAGCGAGCAATTACGCTTAGCAGAAGAGAAAGCTAAACTCAGAAAAAGTTATTTTGAGCAGGTATCACGTGATTATCTGAACTGGGTACCAGTCTGGAAAGAAAGTCTGAAGAGTGGAGAATTACTACTTAAGCAAATCATAGATAAGTTAGGCGACAATGTAACGCTTACTGACAGCATTCCTAATGACGTTGCTGAAGACAGTGCAATGTTTGTTAAAGACCATAAAGGTGCCGGTTTACGCTTGGTTTTTCCTTTTGATAACAACCAGGTTCAAGCCCCGCACTTGTCATATTTGGCTGCTGTCGATAAAGAATTATCTAAGATTCCAAATGCCGTTGTTGAAATCGAAGGGCATGCCTGTCAAAACGGTGATTCAGAATATAACCAAAACCTTTCGCAACAGCGAGCGCAGCATGTTGCTGAGTTCTTTTCTTCAGTCAGTGATATTCGATTTTTTGGAGAACGTCGACCAATAGTCGAGGTACCAAACAACGAAATCAAACGCAAAAACGCGCAACTTAATATTAACCGACGTGTTGAAGTTCGAATCTACCTACAAGAGTTTGCGGCGAGAATTCCACCGAGTCGACTCGGCTTTAAGGCTATGGAGCAAGCGCGTTTAGCTCAGTTAAATGCGAACTTGGGAGAAGAAGCAATTGCAAAAGAGCTCAAGCTAGCTATCTTCGAGATGATCGTTGGTATGGCTTGCTATGTTCCGATAATAGGACAGGCAGCAAGAGGCTTTTTCGTTGTCAAAGAAGGCGGGAAAATGCTGATGAGTGGCGCCCAGTTGCTAGACTCTGCGCTCTTCGATTATTACTTGTCTTCCTACAACGAAGTTAGAAAAAGCATATCTGCGATTGAACAACTTAGCCATGAAACCACAGAGATTATTGATTCATTGGCTGAAATTAATACTAAATTGACCGAGATGTATTTTACGTCTTCAGAGGCGTTAGTCGAGCACCTAGGAAAAGCAACGGGTGCAAAGGAGTTGATTAAGCGCTATCAACGCCGTGCACTTGCTATTAATGGTTTGGTACTTTTGATTCAAAGAGCTTGTGCTGAGGGCGAACAAGAGTTCACAAAGCAGTGGCAAGTTTTAGCCATCGATGAATACATTCAGCGATACATCGAAACCGACAGCTGGATATTAAACACAGAGTTAAAAGAAAACTTGTGTAACTTGTGGCTCCAAGAACTCATGCGTCGTGAGGGACACAAGCAATTAGTTGAAAGTTACGGTGAAGAAATCGCTGAACAAATCATCACTCGTAACAAAGCCAACTATATTGCTCCAAAAAGGAAAGATGTTTCTGGGGCGTTTAATGTCGCGTTTCCTGTGCAAGACAAGCTCTATAATCGTGATCAACAACGAGGCTTAGTCGAGTTTGCTACACAATTTAATGTTGAGTCTAAAAAATTATCAGAAGAGGACCTAGGGTTCGTTAGGTTATTAGTCTCTGAGCCTCATGACAACTCTAAATGGGTCACCTTTGATGAGTGGGAGAAGGCACGATTAAAAGCAAATAAAAAGGTGCGATTATCGCCTTTCCACCGTTTGAAGTGGCAAATGGTGTTAGGCAAACAAAGTCTAAAACAGATGACGTCAAATGTGTTTCAGTGTGAGATGTCTTATCAGCGCACTGACGGTTTACTTAATACCAGTGGACCTAAGTTTAATTTGATGTTCAAGCCGATGAAACACGAGGAATTTAGTGTAGACCCCAAAGGCGAGTTGGCCGAATTTTTTGAGGCGGAAAAAGTAGGCAGCAAAGTCCTTATTGGTTGTGAGTTTGAGCCGTATTTTTACTTTGGTGATGATGTCTTCTCTGGAGTGAAGCCTTTGATCGCCAAGCATGATTTAGTCGATTATAGCGGCTACTTATCTAAAGCTGCTCTCGGTCCGATTTTTGGGCAGGTGATAAAAATTGACTCCCAACAAGATGTACTCAAAGAATATGTACACAGCGGTGGCTTCAAAAACATGACCTATGAGTTCACTCTATCTGGAAGCAATTATAAGCTACCAGTACGAGTGGACAAAACAGTCGGACGATTTATTACTTCACCTAGACAGATTCCTGTAGGGGTTGATACAAACCATAACCATACACTCTCTGCGAAATCGGGTTTTATAGCGAACGGAAATAGTGTGTCAGAGAAAGACTTGTTAACGCTAGATTTTGTCTTACATAGTAAAGTTCATAAAGGCCCGACAAAGCCTATTATCGATGACATCAAGCACAGTGCGATTGCGGTCAACTACGGAAATAAACGACAGTTTATGAACGAGGAGAGTATGTTCACTACTGCGGATGAGCTCAAAGGCTTTGATTGGACTTCGAATAAGTCATTCGCTATGGAAGTTATGCTCATTGGTGGTAAGCACAGAAAAGAGTCGTATCAGGGCCAAAACCTCGAATGGCAGAGTGTTCCAGTTTCACTAAAGCTCTCGACCACTTTTGATAACGAAGCCGTATTCGGCTCTGAAACTACCTCTGGTCCTGAGTATCTAAGTAACCTTACTTATATTGGGATACTAAAGAAGGACGGGTCTAAATGGATGCTAGATGACAGCGATGTGATTAACAAAAATATAGACGCAGATTTTGTCTCTGAGGCTCTATCCAACATAGACATGGATGAAGATTTCGGTGGTAAGGTCGTCTACGCGTCTCGATTCGAGTTCGCATTTAAAGCGCTGAACGGTCAAGAAATCAAGGGGCTTCGACCATTTGGACCCGTTGTTTCGACATCTGGTCGATTCCAAGAAGCAGTTCTAAAGGTGTCCTCTCTAGCACAACGCAATACAGCGGAAAAGACGCCGTTCAAACTTGGAAGCTTTGATATGTCGTTGGGCAGGCAGTACAAAAATGTAGATGAATTATCTTATTTTTCTGATTGTGAAGACCCAAGCTATAAAGTTGACAAAGATATGTACATCAACTGGGCAAAACTGATACCAGCAGAGCGTACAGAGCGTCTGGTAACCTGGATTAGAGACCCATACTTAGCAACTATCATTGAAGCGTCCATTCTCAAGAAATAAAAAAACCGCCTTAGGGCGGTTTTTATTGTCAATCGGAACTTAATCAATCGATCTGCTCAGTTTGCTCATCCACGGAGCTCAACCCGCCGCAGAAATATCGTATTTCTTCATCTTGTGATTGAGTGTACTTAACGGGAGCGATAGTTGTTCAGCCGCTCGTTTCGTGTGCCAATTACAAGAGTTTAAGCAGTCGATAATCACAGTTCGTTCATATTGACTGACGACCTCTTTTAGGCCAACTGCGACATCGTCATCTCCTAGAGGTTCAGGTTCGAACGTGGTTTGAATTGCCGATGTAGTTGGAGCAACAACTTGGCGGTGTTCTACGTCTTCAGGGATCTGTTCACCAAACTCAATCTGAGTAATAGTTTCGAAATCTGATAATAAAACCGATCGCTCAATGATGTTTTTAAGCTCACGCACGTTACCGGGGTAGGTATAAGTAAGTAGTTGGTTTCTCACATTAGCACTCAATCCCGGTGATTGAGGCAAGCCTAACATCGTCGTGGTGTGCTGAACAAAGTGCTCGGCAAGTGGGATAATGTCCGCTTGTCTGGATCTCAGTGGTGGTAAGGTGATGGGAAATACATTCAAGCGGTAGAACAAATCGGCCCTAAAGCCTCCGTCTTTAATCTGTTGCATTAAGTTACAGTGTGTCGCAGCAATGACTCTAACATCCACTTCAATCTCTCTGCTGGCGCCTACAGGGCGAACTTTACGTTCTTGTAGCACACGTAGCAGTTTAGCTTGAAGTAGCATTGGCATATCGCCAATTTCATCTAGGAATAGGGTACCACCGTTTGCTGCTTCAAATAAGCCAACTTTGTCCTTGTCTGCACCGGTAAATGAGCCCTTTCTGTGCCCGAAAAGTTCGGATTCCAGAAGCTGTTCAGGAATTGCGGCACAGTTCTGAACGATTAATGCTTGGTCAGAACGATTCGAGTTTTCGTGAATGTATTTTGCAATGACTTCTTTACCCGCACCCGTCTCGCCTCTAAGTAAGACGTCGACAGGCAGAGAGAGCACCTTATCAAGTCGGCTCAATACATTGACCATCTCTTCACTTTCAGCGATCGGACCTTGATAGGTTTTCTTTGTCCGCTTTTTTAGCTGAGTATTTTCACGGACCAATGCTTGGTTATCGGCGCTTAAACTCTTAATCACTTGTCCATATTGCTCTAACCAAATGGCATGGCGAATATTACTTGCCGCCATTCGGCAAAACTCGGTAAGTGCGGTTTCGTTATCGATAACGCTTAAATCGAGCAAAACCAATAATCCAATGGTTTTGCCTTCATCATCAATCAATGGCCAAGCAAGTAAGTTGTTGCTTTTTAGACCTAACGTTTGCTCGGTTTGATAGATGCCTTCGCAGTCATAACCATTGTAAGTGTATAGCTCATTGATCAAGACAACTTCGCCGTTACGTACGGCGAAGTTGAATGGGTCGGCTTCACTTACTGTGTCTAACTGCAGAGGCTCCCAAGGATGTGAGGCAATGACTTTTTCATGGTGGTGTGCGGTGCTCGGAATCAAGGCTTGACCGGTTTGGTCAAGCACGTAAATGATGCCATGTTTCGCGAAAGTCATTTGCCTTGCTGCTGTGAGAACGGCATCCAAAGTTTGAGCTAACTGGCTGCGATCAGCCAGAGATTGGCTGATCGCAAGTAGGGCGTTACTAAGCTCACTATGGTTAGCTGAACGCATAGGTTAGAGTTCCTTGCTCGTCCACAGAAACTTCAATTTGAGTATGTGAATCATCCTTGTCATTCACCAGTAGTTGAGTCGAAAGCTGCGGCAATAGTTGACGGTTAATAACGGAATCAATATTTCGAGCTCCCGTCTCTGCAAGGCGGCAGTTGCCTAATACGAATTCCACTAAGTTATCACCATAGCAAAGTGCCAGTTTGTGGTGGCTTTGTAGGCGCTCAGACACTTTCTTCAGTTTATGATGGATGATATCAGTCATTGCTGCGTCTGAAAGTGGAAGGAATGGCAACACGGACATACGAGCCAACAAGGCTGGCTTGAAGTGTTGATTCAACGTTGGGCGAATGGCTTCAGCGACGATATTGGCATCAATGTCTTTCGCTTGGTGAACTAAAGACTCAATCTCATGAGTCGCAAGGTTACTTGTCATGATGATGAGTGTATTTTTGAAGTCGATGGTACGACCTTCGCCATCATTTAGCGTGCCTTTGTCGAACACTTGGTAGAACAGGTTGAGTACTTCTGGATCTGCTTTTTCAACTTCATCTAAAAGAACAACAGAGTAAGGGCGCTGACGAACTGCTTCGGTCAGCATACCGCCTTCACCAAAACCAACATAGCCAGGAGGAGAACCAATAAGACGAGAAACCGTGTGTTTCTCTTGGAACTCAGACATGTTGATGGTTGTCATGAAGCGTTCACCACCAAACATCTGATCAGCGATAGCGCGAGCGGTTTCTGTTTTACCTACACCACTTGGGCCAACCAATAAGAAAACACCCGTTGGTGCATCTGGGTTACCTAATCCCGCTTTTGCGGTTTGAATACCTTCAGCAAGCGCATCAATGGCAAATTTTTGGCCTTTAATGTTTTGGATTAGGTTTTGTTTCAAGTTTAAGGTTGCTTGCGACTCATCTTGAAGCATCTTACCAATAGGGATGCCTGTCCAATCAGAAATTACATGACTAATTTCGTCGGGACCCACTTCATAGTGAACGAGTGGATTGGTACCGCGCACGTTATCTAAATGTTCGTTACAAGATTGAATAGCTTCGCGAGTCTGCTCTTTTGAATATTCATGACAATTTGGTTTGTCACTGATTAGTGCTTCATCGTCTTGAAGCGTATTGTCAGCTATAGGAGCACTGTTTTCTTCAGTCGAAGGAGTAGTAAGGTTATAAAGATGGCTACGCAGTTCAATGATTTCTTGAATAAGAGATTGTTCTTTTTTCCATTGAACTTGAAGGGAAGCTTGTTCTTCGGTGGCCTTTTCAATCTTCTCTTTTAGATCAGGAATTAAAGCGGCACTGTGTTTGTCACCGGTTTGCTGCAGTTGGTCACGTTCTAGAGCTTCGAGCTCGCGATTCGCAGCGGCAATTTCTTGATGTAATGTTTCAACAGGTGCCGGTGTTGCATTAAGGCTAATATTGACGCGAGCACAAGCCGTATCTAACACGTCGATTGCTTTATCTGGCAGTTGGCGTCCAGTGATGTAACGATCAGCTAAGTTTGCTGCGGCAGTGATTGCGTCGTCACGCACGTATACGTTATGTGATTTTTCATAGGCTGGCCTTAAGCCTCGGATGATCAATGCGGCTTGAGTAGCCGATGGCTCATCGAGTTTTACTAGTTGGAAACGGCGCGCCAGAGCTGGATCTTTTTCGAAATATTTCTTGTATTCAGACCATGTGGTGGCAGCAATTGTTTTTACTTCACCACGTGCTAGAGCGGGTTTAAGTAGGTTGGCAGCATCGCTGCCTCCAGCTTGATTGCCTCCCCCAACTAGCGTGTGAGCTTCATCTATAAATAAAATGATTGGAGTCGGTGAATTCTTCACTTCGTCTAGTACTGCGTTAAGGCGTTTTTCAAACTCTCCCTTAACACTTGCCCCCGCTTGAAGTAAGCCCATGTCTAGGCCGTATAGTTCAACACCTTTGAGGCAGTCTGGCACATCTCCTTCGGTAATTTTTAATGCAAGACCCTCTACCACCGCTGTTTTACCAACTCCCGGCTCACCTACGGCGATTGGGTTATTTTTTCTGCGTCGCGCCAATATGTCGATTATTTGTCTGATTTCTTGATCACGGCAGAATACTGGATCGATCTCGCCCTTTCTTGCTTTGCCGGTAAAGTCGGTGGTGAATTTACTTAATGCCGAACCATCTTCACGTGCGTCGGTTTTTTCTGATGTCGTTGCTAAAGATTCTAGAGAGTTTGTTGTGAGTTCAGAAAAATTACGCTTTAAGGTATCTGGGTTTACACCGTCTAAGATTGAAGCGTAGCCGTGCTGACCATAGCGTAGTGGGTTACTCACGAGTGTAAGAAGTAGGGCACCAGAGCGAATCTGAGTTTCGGATAGATCTAAAGATGAGACCAACCAACTTTCTTGAAGCCATTCGATTAAAAGCGAAGAAAAAACGGGCTTGCTGCCGTTGCCTGTTGTGTTGGTATCTAAAGTCGAACGAATGGATTGCCTTAAAATGGTCTCTGAGCAATCGAAATGACTTAATAAGATATCAAAATCACTATTTGGCCTTTCTAATAAGCTTAATAGATAGTGTTCAATTTGCACTTCATTGGCTTTTTCCGATACGGCTAATGCAGCGGCATCCTCTAAAGCGACTTTTACAATAGGGTGCAGACGTTGTATTAAAGAGGAAAGGTTTATATTTATCATTTTAGTTCTATTAGTTATGTATATGGGATGCAGCAATTATACTAAAATTGATAACTGGTTTTTTATTCGGTGATGAATTTACTATTGTTTATTGGTTACTTTTATTGTTTGTTTTGGCTTTTTATCTGACTAATATTTAAAATCCCGTTCAAAATAATAAATAGTCTAGGCGTTATGATTTAATTACTAGTTTTTTTGACTTTATTTCTAATCTTCGAGATAGTTATTTTGCCTTTGTTTTTTAAATTCAATTTATTAGTATCCACGTTCAATAAATCGTTTTTCTAAACAACAAATTGTTGTTAAATATAATATTTATAACGGATAATTTATTGTAACTATCTGTATTTATTGGCTTTATAAAGTTGGCATGATGTTTGTATTAGCTTAATCAGTCGCGGTGATAAGCGATTTGGTGAATTAATGAATTATAAATTTTAAAAAGGAAATATCGATGCCAACTCCAGCATATATGTCTATCAATGGTGAAACTCAAGGTCACATTACTAAAGATACTTACTCTGCAGATTCTGTAGGTAACACTTGGCAAGAAGCTCACGTTGATGAGTTCCTAGTTCAAGAACTTGATCACGTACTAACAGTTCCACGTGACCCACAAAGTGGTCAGCCAACAGGTCAACGTGTTCACCGTCCGGTAGTAGTAACTAAAGTACAAGACCGTTGTTCACCTCTGTTATTCAACGCATTAGTGTCTGGCGAAAAGCTTCCTGAGTGTGTAATCCGTTTTTACCGTACTTCAGTACAAGGTAAGCAAGAGCACTACTACTCAATCAAGTTAATTGATGCACTACTAGTAGATATTCAAACTCGTATGAATCACTGTCAAGACGCTGCAACTTCAGATCGTGTAACTGAAGAAGTACTTAAGCTGACTTACCGTGCAATCGAAGTTACTCACGAAAACTGTGGTACTGCTGGTAATGATGACTGGCGCGCTCCACGCGAAGCTTAATCGCTTTTCGTGAAAAACAAAGGGTCAACAACTACTGTTGGCCCTATTTCTATTATTAGTATCAGGTAAAAGATATGGTGAATGACGTAGAATTTAAGTTTGAACTGCAAGGCTCCACGCATGATTTTCGTGTGGAGAGCTTTCAGGTAATCGAAGAGCTTTCAAAGCCTTTTCAAATCAGCCTATCATTACTTTCACTTGATCCTGATATCTCATTTGACGCACTCATCCGTAAACCAGGTAGTTTGACTCTATACGGCCAAGGTGTCAGTTCTGCGAGATGCTTTCACGGCGTGGTTAATGAGGTGCGTTACCTTGGATCGGGCAGGAGATTCTCTCGTTACCAATTGACTCTTGTTCCACAAGCTTGGTTTTTGAGCCAAAGACAAGACTGCCGTATTTTTCAACAAAAATCAGCGTCAGCGATCATTTCTGAAGTTTTAGATGATGCGTTAGTGACCGATTATCGATTAGAACTATCTGGTGTATACCCTTCAAAAGAATACGTGTTGCAATATCGAGAGACTGACCTTGAATTTGTTCAGAGAATTCTGGCAGAACACGGCATGTGGTACTACTTCGAACATACAGAAGCTAACCACACAATGGTTATTGTCGACAGTAATGATGCAATCGCTGAGTTATTGAGCACGCCACTAAACGGATCTTATTTAGGCCCTATTGTTTATCATGCGGATGGTGGCGGTGTTGCAGACCGCGAGCATATCTCTGACCTTGAACTCGTGAATAGAGTAAAAACTGGCCACGTTACTTACACTGATTATAACTATGAGTTTCCGAAGATCCCTCAGGAAATGAGCAGCTCCGGCGAACTCGATTTAGATTTGAAATTATTCGATTTTCCAGGACGTTACGTTGACCCAGCAATGGGGCAAGTAAGATCAAATGAATGGATGTCAGAGCACGTTGTAGATAATCAGCAAGTAGAGGCGACCAGTAATGTCATGAGACTGGCGTCTGGATACAGTTTTAGTATCAGTGAGCATCCACGTTCGGCAATTAACCGCGATTACCTCATGCTGTCGGTGATGCATAGTGGTCATGACCCTCAGGTGCATGAAGACGAAACTAATGGTCTGCCAACTACATATCATAATCAGTTCGCGTGTATTCCTAGACATGTTGAGTTTAGAACTCCAAAACTTGAAGCTCCTTTGGTTGAAGGTACGCAAACAGCGGTTGTCGTGGGGCCTGCAGGTGAAGAGATCTATACCGATAAGCTTGGGCGAATCAAAGTCCAGTTCCATTGGGACCGTTATGGCGAGAGCGATGAGCATTCGAGTTGTTGGATTCGAGTTAGCCAATCAATGGCTGCACCGACTTGGGGGGCGGTATACCTACCTCGCATCGGCCATGAGGTGGTTGTTACCTTCCTAGAGGGAGACCCTGATAGGCCTTTAGTTACTGGCGCAGTTTATAACGGACTTCATTATCCTCCATATTCGTTACCAGAGAACAAAACGCGGACAACTTTTAGAACGCAAACGCATAAAGGGACAGGCTATAACGAGTTGAGCTTTGAAGACGAAGCGAACCAAGAAGAAGTTTACATCCATGCGCAAAAGGACATGTCGACTAAGGTTTTGAATAACCGCTATCGCGATATAGGTCAAGATGAGTTCTTAAAGGTTGCACGCCATCAAACAAATGATGTTCATGGTGATCACAAAGAGACCATCGACGGACACAAGACCACCCAAGTTAACAGTACGTTTACTGAAACTGTCGAACAAGATGTATCCGTTACTTACAATGCCAATGAGACTCAATATGTTAAGAATAACTCTGATCTAGAAATTGGAGACAATCAAATTACCAAGATTGGTAAGAATGATGACTTGGATGTGGGCGAAAATAGCAACTTAACGGTAGGTGCTTCAAAAAGTTCTGACATTGGAGCTGATGATAACCAAACGGTTGGTGGCAACTTAACGGTTTCTGTTAAAGGAAATACTTCATACAAAGCCGATGGTGCGACCCAGATCATAAGCGGTGACAAGATAGTACTGAAAACGGGTGGGTCTTCATTAGTGATGAATAGTGATGGTTCTATCAAGTTGTCCGGTTCTTCAATAACCATTGAAGGAAGCGATAAAGTTGTAGTCAAAGGTGGAAACGTAGCGATCAATTAATGATGGAAAAACAAACACAAATTATCCAAACCATCACCGAACAGCAAGCCGAATCAACGGCTTGCTGTTCGCGTTTTGGAACAATTGTATCGATTAACGAATCTAAAAGTGGTGTTCGTGTCGATTTCGAAGGTAACCCTTTACAGCAACCAATAAATGCGAGGTTGGGGCGGGGGTTCAAATTAGCCGAGTTACAACTTGCTGTTGATAACAACCTTTCATGTCGTATCGAATTTTTAAATAACGATTTTAATCTCCCTTTAGTCACAGATATCTTTTTCTCCATTCTGGATGATTCTGATGAATTTGTACTGAGAGCAAAGAAAATGGTTATTGAAACGGAACAAGAGTTAATTGTGAGAAGTGGCGAAACAGAGACTCGTTACAGCGGCCGTGATGGCCGAATTACCACCAAAGCCAAATATGTGACTTCCCAAGCAGAGAAGGCTCAAAAAATTCAAGGCGGCACCATCGCGATCAATTGATCGTGTTACTAGATTGGATTCACGGATGCGTCAAAAAATAGGTATTGATCAACTAAACCAGCCGATTACTAATGAAGATTTGGAACTCGCCATCACTAATGCGGAAAGTACGCTCGCTTTATTGGACGAGCTTCCTATCAAGTGGCTGGATATGTGTAATGAAAAGCTGTCACTGGCTTCGGAGACACTCGGTTTCTTGTTAAAGCAACGCTTACAAGTACATAAAAGGGGATACCCAAGCGTTAAACTGGAGTATTTAGCGCTGGCTGAGCGTCAGATTGAAGACCTAAAAAATGTTTATTGGTCTTTCTATCGATTGGCTCCGGGATTGATTCATCAATTAAAGCAGAGCGAACCAACCATTTATGCTTGGCTCATGTTGAATTCTGAGATTGGACAAGAGCAAGAAAACCTACTTTGTGGTTTATCGATACTTGATGATTTGGATTACCAAACCGCAAAATTGCTAGTTGTTCAGTCATCATTATCAGGTATCGACTCTGTGGTAATCGAAATGGTTGAAGGTGGTTGTAAACTGCCCGTGCTTTACTTGGAGTGCCTACAGTTACGCCAAACTGTCACAGTTGGTCTGCTAAAACGTTGGCTTAAAGACAAGCGGTTTTCTGAGCATAAAACACATTTATTTTTATCGTTACAAAACGATGCAGAAAGCGTTGTCTGGTTAGCTGAAAACTCAAATGGCAGTCAGAACCTGTTTGAGCGATTACTTACGAAAGAGGATAGAGGGACATGGTTTCGTCAGGAATTTGGTACCTCAATCGATAGTGTATCTGATCCCGAAGTGGTCACTTTTGCCAAACTTTTGGAGCTCAAAGAGTTTGAGAGCTTTAATCTGAGTAGTGTACAGGCTCCGTTCGATTTTGTATTACACGGTCTGAATGAACATGTTCCGAAAATAGTTGAATTAGTATCAAGCCTTGACGAGTTCGAAGGTGAGGATTGGATCCAAGCGCTTTACATTGTCTATGGGAAACGTTTACCAGTGACACCAAAAAATTTGGGGATAGACTTTGAGTGGCACGAAATACTCGAAAAGCTAAAAGAATGGGTCGAAATTGGCGCCTACAGACAAGCGTCACCGGGTCGATTGGGACAAACTTTGACTCTAGAAACCAGTATCCAAGCCATGTTCGATACTCAAGTCAGTGCTGCTTTTAGGGTTTGGATTTGGCGTCAGGTTTGCCTCCATACTCGCTCATACATCCCTTGGGATATGGCTATGCCAGTTCATCAACAAGAGTGGAATATCACGCGACTAACCCAGAATTCAACAGCCTCAGAAAGGTTTAATCTAAGGAATAATAATGCAGTTGTGGGATATTGAGAACCATCCAGAACTTTCAATCAAAGGCCGTTTTCAACGGGATCATAATGGCAATGAGGTGTGGATTGTCGTTGGAAAACGTTCATGGCAACTCGTAGGTTCTGTTTGGAAGGAGCAAGAAGAGGCAGAGATCTATGACGATCCTGTCTACCTGGGTGAAGCAGGGCTTTCCGCGATGAAAGCTGACCAAGAGTTCTCAGTTGTTAAAACCAACACAGATGTACTGATTTTCGGTAAGGCCCGAAGCTACGCGAAAAAGGCAGTTACGTACCATGAGTGTCGGCTTTTGATTGATGGCCATATCGACAAAACCATATCGGTACTTGGTGATAGGCAATGGATTGAGCACGGAGGTAGCGTAACGCTAAGTAAACCACTCCCATTTGTGGAAAAAGAGATGGACTTCTCCTGTGCTATCGGAGGCGATTTAAGAAACCGGCTCGGCGGAGGTATTGCTGATACTAAAGGGGAACTATTGAAACAGAAGGTTCCTTCGGTTTTTTATCCTACGGAAGATTGGAGTGCGACACCCAAGAATACACGGGTTGCTGGATTTGGCCCGTTAGCCCCATTTTTCGGGGCTCGTCAGCGATACGCTGGCACTTTTGATGACGATTGGCTAGAGAATAGGAAACCTCTTTATCCCGTAGACTTTGACCAGCGTTTTTATCAGAGTGCGCCACTAGACCAACAATGCAAAGGCTTCATATCTGGCGGTGAACGATTGATGATGAGTGGCTTTTGCCATAATGATGCACTCTCTTTCCGTTTCCCCAAAGAGATGTATGTAGCAGAAGCTCAATTTAAAAATGCCAACTATCAAGTAGATATGCCTATTTCTACGGTTTTCATTGATACAGAGGCTCGCATACTTTCAATCAGTTACAGCGCTGCCTTTCCATGTCAAGGCGAGGAGCATCTTTTAGTGTCAACGAAGATCCATAAAAAACAGGAGTTGTCGGATAATGAATAACAATTCAGCACGATTCGTTATTGGTATGGAAGCCATGACACCAACGGGCATGAATCTTGATATTGCCACAACAGTTGCCAAAGCGGATTTGGGAAGGTTCGATCAGCAAGTGGCCGGTGATGGGATAGAAAGATTCACGTACGCTAGTATTGAATACATTTCCAGTACATCATTGTTTGACAAGTGTTCGGTGCTTATTGAGAGCTTGATCGACTCTCTTTTAAAGCAGTTACCTACATCATTAAAGCCTATTCCGTTACTCGTCAATGTACCGGGCTCTATTTCTGCTGTGGAGATGAGTCAGTGGTTAAGTGAATGTAAGCATTGTGATTCAATATCACGTTATGAAGTGGTTCAACAAAGTGGACCATCATACTTGACCACATCATTGGCTAAGTTGAACCAATTCGATGCAATAATGAGTATCTCAGTAGATTCACTTGTTGATGATCTCAGTGACTTAATCGAAGCTGGAGATGTCATGAGTTCAACTAATCCATGGGGCATAATACCGAGTGAGGGCGGGGCGGGTTTACTGTTATGTCGGAATAACTTGGTGCAAACGTTAAAGCTTAAACCCAAAGCAAAGTTAGGTTATTTCGAAGTAGAACCTGCAAATACAACGCGAAGGTCAGTAATGAAGCTCGTCAGGAATGCGAGTCGCAATATCAAGAGTTTTGGGCCTGTATTCTCTGATATGACTAATCTGAGGTCTCATACTGAAGATTATGGGTTCGCGTTAGGTGCACGCGCCGAATGTTTTGATAACCCACAGCAGCCCACTTTAATTAATGATTTATGGGGTACATTGGGTAGTTGTTCTGCATTGGCATTAATGGCCTGCACTATCCAAGAGGTAACGCATAATAGCCCTGTAACCCTGTTAATGTTTGATGTTAAAGGAGAAAGGGCGTTGCTCCAACTCACTTGTATGAAACAGACCTGACTGCATAGCCGTGATACGAAACGCTTATATTATAATCATTATCACACGACAATTATCTGAAAGGCGATTCAGTAGACAAAGTTAGTCTTAGCGTTTATTTAGATCCACCTTATTCATCAAGCCGCTTTAGTTGCTGCACCGCTCTATTTCTAAATTTGTAACACCTTGATGAAACTGATGTGTATTTTTATCATCGTAATTAAGTATAGCGTTGTACATTCCAATGACGAACTCAAGCTTAGGAGCGGGGCTTGATGGTTTTATGATAAGTGAGCAGTATTTTAGTGCTTTACCATACTCACTTGATATCGAACTATTCCTAATTCCTATTTGGTGAATCCACTTCCCAAACACCTATTCCAATTATAGAGATAATCAATATTATTTCTGAACATTACTCAGATAAACGAACAATTCGTTTTTATTAGAATGAACTAAAAATGTGACTCAGTTAACAATGTATGTTTAGTTCGTTATTTACGTGGATAAGTACCCTAATTTTTAGCCAAAAATAGTTAGTTAAAGCGTTTGTCGTAATGTTCGGTTGTTTAGTAATAATAACTGAATTAATAGTCTTACCGATGGTTTTAAATACTGCTATTGAAAAGGGTATTGGACAGTAATTATTATCTAGCATTAATTTATTTCGTTTGATAAAGAGTTTAGCGTGCCAGAAAAGCAAGGGACAGCCAAAGGTTATCTAGATAAGTTGGTTGTGAAAGCGATCGAAAAGAAAAATCAGCAAGCTCAGAATATGGCTAATAAAAATAAGCCCAAGCTAGAGTATGTGATTTTCTCCCAATTTGACGTGTTAGATACATTACCTTCAAAAAATGGCAAAACGACTGTTTATCACCTGGCCAAGAAAGGGAACCCTGAAAAACAGGTTTGCTGTAAGGTTCTAAATGAAGGTTCATCTGAACTTGCGAATGAATTAATCATTAATGAAGCCAGTCGTCTTGAGATGTCTCAACATCCGAGTGTTGCTGATTTCATTAAAATAGGCAAAGAGTTCGATCGACCATACTTTATGTATCAGTGGATTCAGGGCGAATCTTTGGCTGAAAAAATGGCTCGTCATACTCCTAAAGGTTTTAGGCATGACCATATTGCGTGGCTGATATATCAATTGTCTGGTGCGCTTGAGTTTATGCACACGAGAGGTGTCTGCCATTTAGATATTAAACCTTCAAACATTATTGTTACAGAGTCCGATTATGTAAAGTTGATCGACTTTGGTGCTGCTCGTTATGTTGGTGAATCTAATACTTACGCTGAAGCAAGCATGAGCTATGCGTCTCCTGCGTTTATAAAGTCTGGCGTGGCTCAACCTCAAGATGACGTCTATTCATTGGCGTTATTAACTGGGCATCTATTTCTTGGAGCTGCATTTGGCGATGCTTGGACAACTCAATTACAAGCAAAAAAACGACCAGGTTTAATCCCTAACCATGTATGGAAGTTAATTAAAGATGTTGTCAACAACCCTCGACAGCACAGGTATACAGCGACTTCGTTTGCGCAGCAACTAGCCAAGATCGATACCCAAAAATTTGGTGCTGATGTAAGTGCTCCCTTATTTAGTAGTTTACGGAATGCTGATCTCGTTCTAACCAAACATCGAACTATTGACAGAATTCAAAGTGGTCGGCTTCGATACTTAGAAGCGAGTTTGGTTCTGTGTGTCGTGATTATCACTGGTACATATTTATATAACCAAGGTCAGCCTGAATGGAAATCGATTGTTAAATCGACCAACAGTTCGAGTAGCCTTGTGAGCACTATTAAACCTGCACAAACCGCGTCTTTTTTAGCACAGTCTCCATGGGATATTGAATTCGCGTTACAAGATATGGAAAAAGATGTCGTCTCGACAGCTCCTTACCGAGAAGCTTATGAAGTCCAACAGAGCAAATTAGCTAAGTTGTATAAAAACTATGAATCGGACTTGAATGAATATGAAGGGGCGGTCGATCTACTTCCTAAAACTCTGATGTCGATCCGGCATGATCTCGTTGTTTTGCGAGAAAAACTGAACAGTGACGGCTCTCTATTTCCTTATGCAGATAAAGCGCTGACGGAAACGATGGCAAGTCTGAATAAGGCGACCATCAATTCACAAAATATTGCCGCCTTTGGTGGGAATCAAGAACAGCGTTTAGTCGAACTCATCTTAGATGGGAAATCAGATGTTGCAGACAGTGATATTGAAACTGCTTGGAAAGTAAACCAGTCAAGAGCCTATTTTTATAGTCATGTATTACCACGCAAAGTGCTCAGCGGAATAGATGCCTCGATAGAGAAAAATGCAAAGCAGCATTATTACACCAAAGCAATTCTTGAGGCAGAAGCTGCGCAATCATTTTTTGGTAACACGCCAAAATTGAAAGCTAAAGTAAGAGCTCTAAAAGTAGCAAGAAGCGAATTTATTTTGTTCAGTACTGTAACTGAACAATCAGTATTTGGTCGACAGAAACTTCACGACTCGTTAGCTGATCTAGAGACTAATGCCCCTAAGAAATTCAGCGAAATAACGGAAATTCTTAATAGCATGGCAAGTGATTCTATAGACAAAAGTCATCAACTATCTAAACCAGCGCGAGGTGCTATAGCAATCGAGCGAGCAATTAGAAATTACAATTCTGAAAGCAGAGGTTAACTTGAGTCTGATCGATACTGAAACGCTATTAGCACCAATATCTGAACACTCACCAACTGGTGAGGATGCTAGGTACGAGTTTTGCTATGAAATGATGGAAGCCGAAGTGAAAAAATTTGGTTCATTATTTGGTGAGACTGTTGACTGGCATATAGTAAAAGTCCATTCGATTGAAGTGCTAAGTCAGCATAGTAAGGATCTTAAAGCGCTTTGTTATCTGATCCGTTCTTTGGTAGAGGACAAAGGCGAGATAGGGCTTGAGGAAGGATTATCTTTGCTCAATGACTCAATCAGTCGTTTTGGTCATGAGTTATACCCTAAACGTAAAAGAGGTAGAGATGGGGCTGTTGAGTGGCTCAATCATCAATTCAAACTCGTCGCGACTAAATTGTCTGCAGAATCCCTTGACTGGGAAGTTCTATCTCGATGTATCACACTAACTGAAGGTATCCAGCGTCAGTTTGACGAGATATTTCAAGACTCTGATGTAGACTTTTTCGAATTAAAAAGTCATTTGAATCAACTAATGCAGAACGCATCTTTAAATGAAGAAACGTTGGTTGAACACAGTTTGGCTGATTCCGAACCGCTCATTGATGTTGTTGCACTGTCCGAGAAAGCGATCGTTCCACAAAGCCACGAAGCTGACAGTCCGAAGACGCACACCACGCCTAATCAGAAACGAAGTAAACCTCGAGAGCACAGCACTGTAGACGTTGACACAGATTTTTCATCTCCGGCTGCATCAAAGCGTACGTTAAAAAAAGTGTCTGAGATCATGGTGCATTCAAATCCGACTGAACCTTTAGGATATCGGATTTACCGTCACCTGACATGGGCCGACGTTGATGGTTTACCTGATCACAAAGACAATCTAACGCCTCTTAGCCTCGCTGTGTCATCAGACCAGCAGGCGGAATATCGAGATAAAGCAAATCAAGAAAGTGATATCGATACGATCAAGCGTTTAGAGCGAACACTTACTGATGCGCCATTTTGGCTGACTGGGCATTATTTCGTTTATTCAATGTTAGACAATCTTGGGTATGACGAAGCTGCGTTGGCTGTAAAGCAAGAAACAAAGAGATTTGTCGATTCTTTTGAGGGAATTGAGAACCTCTCTTTCAAAAATTCTATTCCATTTGCGGATGAAGCAACGATTACTTGGTTGTCTACAGGTAACGCTTGTCCTTCGGGTAAGTCGTCAATAATTCAAACTATTGTTGTAGCTGAAGATGATCTATCTGAGATGGAGGATATTGCCCTAGGTGACTTGGGTAAATATGTGGCTGAACTGTCAAACAAACTCGAGTTGGAT
Source organism: Vibrio sp. 10N.261.55.F4 (assembly GCF_041470465.1). NCBI lineage: Bacteria > Pseudomonadati > Pseudomonadota > Gammaproteobacteria > Vibrionales > Vibrionaceae > Vibrio > Vibrio sp. 10N.261.55.F4. The sequence goes on from NZ_JBFRMM010000006.1 coordinate 88,917, forward strand.
AACTCCGGTCGTGGACAATTCATGTTGCACTTAAAGTTAGTGAAAGCCTACCAAAGTGTTGGTTTATACCCTTTGTGCTTGCATTACTTGGAACAAAGTTGGGCGGTGGCTAAGGAACTAAATCTATCAATTTGGGAACCCCATTTGTTTTTTTCTTTAGAAAATCTAATTCAAAAAACTCTAAAGGAACTATATCGAACTAAGGATTTTTTACCTGTGAGATATAGCGAATGGGAAACAATTTATGACCAGCAATAAACTAGAAAGGACTAATTATGTCACGTGATGGCTCGGTGGCTCCGAAAGAGCGAATTAATATACGTTATGTTCCAGCAACAGGCGATGCGTCTGATGATGTTGAACTGCCCCTAAGTATGATGGTTGTCGGTGACTTCACTGCTCGTGCAGATGAAACTCCGATCGAAGAGCGTAATCCGATTAATATCGATAAAGATAACTTTAACGAAGTATTAGAAGGTTACGCACCGAATATCAAAGCAAATGTTGAAAACCGTCTTTCTGATGAAGAAGGTGCGCAAATTGGCGTTGATATTACATTCAAAAATATGAAGGACTTTACTCCAGAGTCGATTGCGAAGAGCGTTCCTGAGCTGAATGGTTTACTAGAACTTCGTGAAGCCTTGGTTGCATTGAAAGGCCCTCTAGGGAATGTACCTGCTTTCCGTAAGAAGATTGCAGCAGTTCTTCAAGATGAAGAAGCAAGAAAGAAACTTTTGGATGAACTAAGCATTGGTGCAGACCAAGGCGAAAAAGCAGAGTAAGGAAGATCATGTCGGCAGAAGCACAAGCACCAGAACAAGAAGCAGCTCTAGTTGAGTCAGGCTCTCTTCTGGATAGCATTTTAAATGAGACTCGCATTAAACCTAGTGATGAGGGTTTTGACGTTGCAAAGCGTGGCGTTGAAGCATTCATTGGTGAGTTATTAAGCAGCTCAACAGTAGAAAAAGTAGACCAGTCTTTAGTTGATTTGATGATCTCTGAGATTGATCAAAAGTTGTCTAAACAGGTTGATGCAATTCTTCACAACGAAGAAGTTCAAGCGATTGAATCAACATGGCGTGGTCTTAAATATCTTGTTGATCACACGGACTTCCGTGAAAACATTCAAATCGAACTTATTTCGGCTAAGAAAGACGAAGTTCTGGATGATTTTGAAGATGCTCCTGAAGTAGTGAAATCAGGTTTATATAAGCAGATTTATACTCGTGAATACGGTCAATTTGGTGGTAAGCCTGTAGGTGCCGTTATTTGTGATTACCAACTATCTGCGTCTTCGCCTGATATTAAACTAATGGAATATATGGGTAATGTAGGTGCTATGTCTCATGCACCATTTATTACTTCTGCATCTTCTCAATTCTTTGGTTTAGATTCTTATGAAGAATTACCAAACTTAAAAGACTTAAAGTCGGTATTTGAAGGTCCTCAGTATACTAAGTGGCGCGGATTCCGTGAGCACGAAGACGCACGTTATGTTGGGCTGTGTACATCACGTTTTATGCTGCGTACGCCATACTCAGTTGAAGACAACCCAATTAAGGCGTTTGACTACGATGAAATGGTTACGGACAGCCATGACAATTACCTTTGGGGTAACTCAGCTTATGCTATGGCTTCAAAGATCAGTGAGTCGTTTGCAAAATATCGCTGGTGTCCAAACATTATTGGCCCGCAAAGTGGTGGTGCGGTAACCGATTTACCGGTTTATAACTTTGAAGCGATGGGTCAGATCGAAACTAAGATCCCAACCGAAATTCTGGTTTCTGACCGCCGTGAGTATGAACTTGCAGAAGAAGGCTTTATGGCTTTAACAATGCGTAAAGGTTCTGATAACGCAGCGTTCTTCTCGGCAAACTCAGTTCAAAAACCAAAAGTGTTTGCGAATACACCTGAAGGCAAGCAAGCTGAGATGAACTACAAGTTGGGTACTCAGCTACCTTACATGTTCATTATTAACCGCTTAGCTCATTACATTAAAGTACTTCAACGTGAGCAAATTGGTTCTTGGAAAGAGCGTACCGATTTGGAAGTTGAGCTAAATAAATGGATCCGTCAATACGTATCTGACCAAGAGAACCCGCCAGCAGAAGTTCGTGGTCGTCGACCGTTACGAGCGGCTAAAGTCGAAGTGTCTGACGTTGAGGGTGACCCAGGTTGGTATAAAGTATCGATGTCTGTTCGTCCTCACTTCAAGTACATGGGCGCGAGCTTTGACTTATCTTTGGTTGGTAAGCTAGACCAATAATAAGTTTGGAAATAAATAAGCGGCCAGGTTTACTGGCTGCTTTTTTTCTTAGAGTGTTATATGGAAAAAGGTTACCGATTATTAGAACGAATTGAACTTGGTGAGCCGAAAAATTGTTATGAAAAAGTGGTTTCACATAGGCATTTAATTGAATCCATTCATCTGCACCTTGCTGATTTGCTTAATACTCATGCGGGTAATTCAATGATCGATCGGGAATATGGCTTACCTGATTTCAATGATGTTCTATCGAACAACACCAATTTAGTTCGTCACATCCAAAAGAACATCACTTCCACAATAGAAAGCTTCGAACCTCGGCTACGAAGTGTTGAAGTACATTACCGAGAAAATCACAACAACCCTCTTCAATTAGGCTTTGGCATATGCGGAGAAGTCTTACACAACGGTGGAAAAGTTCCGATGTCTATCGATGTCTATATGGGAACTGACGGCCAATTTAACGTTTAGTAGGTGCCCATTGAGTAACAGTAAATACTTTCAAGATGAACTCACATATCTACGAGAATCCGGCAGCGAATTTGCCAAGTACAATCCAAAACTGACCAACTTTTTGTCTGAAGGAACATTCGATCCTGATGTAGAACGTCTTCTTGAAGGTTTTGCGTTTCTTACTGGCCGTATTAGAGAAAAGATTGATGATGAACTCCCAGAGCTCACTCAGTCGTTAATGACGCTGTTGTGGCCACATTACATGCGCTCGATTCCTTCGTTATGCATTAGCGAACTAACGCCACACTCGGGAAGTGTCACTGAAAAAACAGTGGTAAAGCGCGGGGCTGAGATGGCTAGTGAACAAGTGGAAGGTACGCAATGTTTATTCAGAACCTGCTATGACGTAGAGCTTTTCCCCTTAAAAATCACAAGCATTGACCAAAGCAACAGTCGAACAAGCTCATCTGTTGATGTGACACTTGCGACTGAACATGGGCTAGAGTTATCTCGTATCGGGTTAGATAAATTAAGGTTTCATTTACATGGTGAGATCCATATAACTAGAATTCTTTTCTTATGGATATTTAGATACTTAGACTACGTCGAGTTAGACGTGGGCGGTGGGTATAAACGTAAACTTGGACCTGAATTTGTTAAACCGGTTGGGTACCAAGACGACGAAGCGATACTGCCATATAGCGACAATTCATTTGCAGGTTATCGTTTGTTGCAAGAATATTTTTCTTTACCAGACAAATTTATGTTTTTTGATATTACGGGTCTCGATTGGCTAAAAGGGATACCACAAAGAAGTACCGTGAACCTTAAATTCCATTTTAAGAGAGCATTACCTGCCGAAGTTGTCCTGAAAGATAAGCACTTAAGGTTACATTGCACGCCAGCTGTGAACCTATTCGAAAAAGATGGTGATCCAATTCGGCTTGAACATCGCCGAAATGAGTATAAAGTTCGGCCACAGAGTGACAACCAGGATCACTACGAAGTTTATTCAATAAACCAAGTAGAAAGTTGGAGCAAAAATGAAAGGCGACGAAAATCTCTTATTGAATTTGAGTCCTTTGAACACCAAATAAATCAAAGAGATAAACGTGATTTCTACAAGTCAAAAGTTTCAGAGCGAGTGAGTGGAAGAGGGCTTGAGCGTTATATATCTTTTCATACCCACAATGGGGATATTGCAGACCTAGGAACCGAAACGGTTTTGATGAAGTTATTGTGCAGTAATGCAGATTTGTCTGAAAGATTGTCTGTAGGAGACATCATATATACCACACATAAATCTCCAACTTACGCCACGTTTAGTAATATTACTAAACCTACGCAATCTGTTAGCCCGCAAGTGAATGGCGAACTCCAATGGCAACTGATTGCTAATATGTCATTGAATTATCTATCGCTCTCTAATATTGATGTACTCAAGGTTTTACTGTCTACATATGACTTCCATTCTAGAGTGGATAGGCAGGCTCATAGGGCTTCGTTGCACAGGCTTGACGGCATTATCTCATCAGAAATGAAACCTATCGATAGAGTGTTTAGAGGGGTATCCGTTCGTGGTAATCAATTTAAGCTTAAGATGAACTCTAGTTTTTTTGTCAATGAAGGGGACATGTTTTTGATGGCAAATGTATTGAATGAGTTCATACGCTTATATTCAAGTGTTAACTCATTTACAGAGTTAGAAGTCTACGATGAACGCAGTGGCGAAAGCTACCAATGGGCAAGTTTAACTGGACAGCAAACAATCTTATGATTGATGAATTATCAGAAAAAATAAACGAATTTAGCTTTTTTCAAGCAGTTTTGTTGTTAGAGAAGCACTACCAACTATTACCGGGCAGTGATTTTGTAGCGGTTGGTGAAAACAAATATTTTTATCAAGAGAGAATTGCGTTTAGTGTCTCACCAAACCTCTGTTTCCCCAAAAGTGATATGGAATTCATCAGTCATATGGAAAGGTCTGGTGAGCACTATTCGAGAATTGAAACTAACTTTTTAGGATTACACGGTTCAAGTTCACCTTTGCCCGCGAACTATACAGAAAAATTAGTAGGTAGAGATGATGATGATAATCCAGTTAGAGACTTCTTTGATTTCTTTCATAATAGATATACCAGTTTAATCTATCGTGTTTGGAAAAAGTACCGTTATCATGTTCAGTATCAAAGCGATGCAACAGATGACTTTTCTGGGCGTATGCTGCACCTAGCAGGGTTGTCTAATGTTATTCAAGAGTCTGATACGATCGGGCTTGATCGTGCAAAGATTTTGTCTTACGTCAATCAGCTATCTACCAGGACACGCTCTCCGAAACTGATTTCTGGCATTGTTGCGCACTATTTTTCATTACCAAGTGTTCGAATCGAAGAGTGGGTCTTTCGAAGAGTAAAAATTGCCGAATGCCAAAGGAATCAATTAAATAGAACGAATTGTATTTTGGGTTCAAATTTACATTTAGGTAAGAGCATCCCAGATCTAAACGGTAAGTTTAATCTTTGTATTGATAACATTGATTTCGAGACGTTCCGAAAGTTCTCCTATGGAGGAGATTTCCATAAAACTTTAGTGGGGTTGATGCGTTTTATTCTTCGTGACCCCATGTCTTGGGATTTAAAGCTAACCGTTGATTTAGACTCAGTTCCAAAGAACCAACTCGGTCAAGGTGATGGGACGAGTTTGGGGCAAACTTTTTGGTTGGGTCAAGCAGGTACGAAAGATGCGAAGATTAGAGTAATTGGAGGCATTTAAAAAAGCCGCTCATAAGAGCGGCTTTATTTTTAACGACTGATTGGCTGGTGTAGCACTACTGTTGTATTGAGAGAGCGAATGCCATTGAAAGACTCTATCTCATTACATAAATGGTGTATTGATTGCAGATCAGGAGCTTCAATCAAAGAAATAATGTCGTAGGTCCCCCCAACAATGCTTGTAAGTCTGACTTCAGGTAGTTCTTTTAATGCATTACTTACATCATTTTTCTTACCTTTTTCACAAGAAATTAGCAAATAACTGGCCGCTTTTCTCCCGTCATTTTCTACTCTTATTTGTGCCGTATACCCTTTGATAATACCGGTCTTTTCAAGCCTGTTGATGCGTTCAGCGACCGCTGTTCGCGACAAGCCGATGTTGCGAGAAAGATTAGCAATCGATTCTCGCCCATTGGAGAGTAGATTCGAAAGAATTTTACGATCTAGTTTGTCTAAGCCTTGTAAACTAATGTTGGACATGATGTGTTCTGCCTTTTCTGAATTATTATTGTATTTGTATTTGTATTTGTATTTGTATTTGTATTTTTACTATATAGCTTCGGGTAGAGTGAAGTTATACAGCTCCGCTAACGTAAACGGGTTTTTCTGAGTCAAAGGAGTGATTCGCAAGCTCAGATCTCTGCCTGATACTTTTATATCACTCACGAAGCTACCGTTATGGGTATTTGTTAACGTTGAGTCACCAAATAACCGATAGATAGCCCATTGACCATTCTTGCTTAGTACATGTTGTTTACCTTCGTCTGTTACATCTTGAATTGTTATACTGATATTGAAATCTCCATTTTGAGGAGGCCACTCAAGTTCGCGAATTCTGCTGGGACCATGGTAATAGTTGATATTTGAGTCCGCTATTTTTAAGCTTGCTCTGATCGCACTAGAATCAAGATCAAGTACCTTCGCACTAAATGGAAGGTACAAACGGTTTGTACTCTTGTTGATTAGTGTATCTCTGATGACATTGTAATTTCGTAACTGAACAAGCAGTTCTGGTGAGAGAGGCATAATTTCACCTTCTACTTGTTTTGGCGTCCATAGGTTTGTGTCATAAAAAGGAGCGAAATTTCTATCGATAAATGCATCAAGCAAGCCTCCCGATGCGAAAAGCAGCTCAAAGTCTTCGATCGAAATTTCTTCTGTTGCACTTAGATCAAAAGGGTACCTTCCTAAACCTAACTCTTTGAACTTAGAATAGATTTCACTATACCAAAGAGTCTGTATTCCTTTTGATGATTCAGAAATCATCACGGACCAGCTCTGGTTAACTACGTCTAAAAGCCAACTTCTTACTGGCTCAGGAGATTTTTGTGCAATTTGTTTTAAACGAATCAGAGGATCGGCATCCGTACTACTCATCCGGTGTTGTGCTGCAGACAACGCTGCCATTTGAGGGGCCGGTGCGTCTGCTATATCTTTCATATACGTACGAACTCTGCTCAGTGCAGTTATCGTTTCATCCCATGGTGTAGGGGAGTTAGGGGTTTCGTTAATTTGTAATTGATTCAAGATGTGGAAAGCTTGTTCAACTCTTTTCATCAACAAGTAGTCAGGTTGAACAAGTTCTTCAACGAGTTCTGGTGCTGCATTTACGGCACCAGCAAGTTTAGGGTTAACCTGGGCCATTAATGCATTCTGTTGTCCAACCGGGGAAAACTGAGTGTTTGTATAAACTTGTTTTAGAACGGTTGTCATAGGAGAAGAGGGACCAGAGATCAGATCAATGGCGTTAGTAATCTCCCCTATATTGTTATAACGCTTTACTTTTAGTTCGCTTAAAGCATTTCGCCAATAACTGATGTAGTCATCCGTATATTTTTTTCTTACTTGCTTCTTGAATGTCTCTTGTTCTTTGTCTGTTGGGATTACGTGGTTTGACAAACCCAATACCCAGTTGTCGGTGATGACTTGTTGCGACATTAAATCGACGCGAGGGCGGTAAAACGTACTGAAGCCTGTAGATGTGTAAACTTTATCGATTTCTAATCGTTGAGGATCCAAGTTGTCGTTGAAGACATTATTAAAGTCGAAACCGACTGCTCGCTGTAAATTCAAAGTGCCTAAATCAATGTCACCTGCTTGTTGTAACAAGCTGGCGTACACAAGATCTACATTTGAACTAGAGAGTAGAGAACGTCTTGTCGCACGCACCATATTCATGTTGATCGATACAGGTTCAAAATCAGTGCGGAAATATGCGTCCAAATATTTCATCACTGTCGTGATCGTGTCTGGTTGATCACTGAGTTTTTGGAGCGTTGACATCGTTTGCTGACGTAGAAATTTTATCTCGCGTTTTGTAGGATCATTCAACATTAAGTAACCTTTTAGTAAAGGCAGTGCATTATTAACGTTGTCTTGATTTTGTGTTAGTTGCAAACGATAACCTTGCTCAATTACTGGCATTAAGTGGTTTCTAATTTGCATTATGAGGGCGTTATAAGCGATTTTCGTACTTTCATCGAGACGACTTACATTCATATTCACAAGTTCATTATCTAGCGCTTGTGAGCCACTAAGCCATGCTTGATAAGATGGTTGTACAGTTTGGATCGCACTTGAAAGAGAACTTTCAAAAGAATTGCCTTTTGGGTAAGACGATTGTGAATCATCTATACCAATAAGCTGACTAATCACTCTCAGGTTGTCATCTAAAGTCGTTGAAAACAGGTAAGCACCACTACCTAGTAAAATAATGGAAGCTGCAACGGCTAGACGGCTCTGCCTCTGGATCATCCTAAGGTAAGTCTTGTTTTCACCTGCGAAATCAGATTCAGGCAGGATCTGAGAGTCCATTAAGAAACGCGTAAAATAGGGCGTTTCTGTTAACTGAGTATGTTCCGACGCAATGATAGGCAAGTTAAAGTAGTTGCTGCAACTCTTAGCTAATAGGTTGTATTTTCTACCACCTTGGATATTCGATATAAAAAACACTTCACGGATATCAAGAGAGTAAGACCCAGTATTGAGTTCTGAAAGTCGTTCTATCACAGAAGCAATTTCAGACTGACACAATTCGAATTGTTTAGGGAATGCTAATATGGCTTGCTTCTCGTTAACTTCATTAGAGTGAGACGACGAATCTAACGCATTGCTCTCCATTACTTTTACTAAATTACGGAAGCTATCATGGTAGTACTCAACAAATACACCTTTAGCTTCCTTTAATGGAATTGATAGAAATTCAACCGAGGTCTTTAAAGAACTAAAGTGTATGTATTCCTTAAATCCTTCTAGCTTGTCGAGCTTAGACATCATTAAATATAAAGGGATCGCTGAAGCTGTTTTTTCACTTACTGATTCTAATCGATGGTTAAGCGCGGTTAACGTGTAATCGATTTGTTCGGTTTCAGAGACAATTAGAAATTCAAAATCGATAAAAAACAAGCAACCAGAAAATGGCTTTCTAGGCTTGTGTTTAATGACCTCATCTACAAATGTGTTCCACAGAGCGCTATCGTTACTTGATACTTCTTGAAACAATAGGCGTTGATCCGGTTTGATATACACGGCGGAGTCTGACTCATACCATTCGAAAAAATCATTCTTTGCAGTACGAGTCTGATCCATTGGCTTGATTGCACTGGAGTTAAGTAGAAACTGAGTTCGACCCGCGTATTTATTGCCAATCATTAAATAGATTGGCTTTTTATTGGAACCAGAAAGAAGCGGACGGATGACCATGGCTAATGCTTCTTCTTCTGTTTCCAGCTTTAGGGCTTTAGTGTTGTTTTTCTTTTTTAGCCACAACGTTACCTGAAACAACGAATAGAAAATTGTTATAGCACCTAAAGCAATCCATAGGTAAAACTTGTCTGTTATATCTAGCCAAAGGATATAGATTGCAGCGATCGTAGCAGCAAGAAAGAGGAAAATGGCCGTTGATATAACAACAGGGTTCCTCATTAGTTTGTGTTTTAACATAAGCCTATTTCGTTGTTTTGAGTTTGTTGTAATACCGAGTCTTAAGACGGTTTTATGAGTTTTACGGTTTATTTGCTGACAGATCTGATTCTAAGGTTTTTATTTTGTGTAAATAGACGTTCAGTATCCGAAGAGATTTCTGTAGTTCTTTTTGTTGTTGTTCTTTTTCTGCATATTCAATGCGGCCAATCAATGGAAAAAGAGAGTTACTGTACTCATAAGCTCGTGCTGTCTTTTTACTTTCACTTCCTCTAATTACATTCGCAAATACAGTCCTGGCGTTAGAAAAGCGTCGGTGAAGTTGGGCGTAATCTGTGTTTAACTTTTCTTGTTCATTGGTGAACTCTTGGCGTAATCGTAGAATAGAAGACGAGTCCGGATACAGCTTGGTCAAATCAAGCGTCAATCGGTCTAAAATATCGATCTGATACACTTTGATTGGATCGGCAACCCAACCTTTCATTAGTGTGTCTAATTGGTTTACGACATTAGGTCTAACATCTTGAGAAATAGGAGCATATTCATATCTTAATGAATGTGCTATTTCATTAAGTTGTGAGATATCAGATGTGATGATTTGTTTAGTCAGATCTTTTAGTTGGTATTGCTTATAAAAGAAGTGAGAGGACAATGCTAAAGCAAGAAATCCGGCTAACAGGTAGACGACTAAATACTTAGAGGGTGTTTTATCGTCGACTTTCGATGTTGTTGCAGATTGCTTATTTGACACATCAATTTTAATGGTTGATGGTTGAGCCACTGGTGTTGGTTGTTTATTTTCTTCTGGAGCTCGGTACTTTCGTTGATTCTCTGCTTCGCGCAGGTTTGCTTCGGTCTCTTTATGTTCATCAACCCATTGCTTTAAGATTCGACGTACCCCACCCAATGAAGGTGCTTTTATACCGTAATGTAGTCTTAGTTCTTCTTCAATTCTCATACATAAGCGATGGCAAGTTTCGATCAGCAGTACGTCGTCGGGGTTTGTTTTAATCGACTTTATTCGTTTTTCTGTGTGTTCAACCATCCAGTCTATCGCCCCAATCCTTGCGTTTGATTTTGTAACTTCTGGATATGCGGTAAACCAATAAACGACGCATAAGTCCAGAATAGAACTGAGTCCTTCAGCTAAACCTTTTAAGCCATCATTATGTGTTGCTGCGACAGTAAAGTAGCAACTACAACGGAAATCTTTGCTGTTTTTCGAAAGTATCGTTTTTGAAAGAGACTGAACCTTTTTCCAAGAGACTCTCCCTGTCACCTTATTAAGGTTATTAATTTGACGTTTTATCTCTGTAAAATCATCTAATGCGTTTGGGTTAGTTCCGCTAGGCTTTTCTTCGTCAATAGGCCGTCTTGTGAAATCTGAGGAGAACATAATCTTGATATCCAACTGTATATATAACGAAATCGAAATTTAGCGATAACTAATAAATTTAGCCTCGCTTGTTTTTTATTTATATTTTTCAAGGATTCTATAGTCAAACAGAATCCTTGAATGTTAAAAGATTTGAAAAGTTCTTAATTTCAGCACTATGTGACGTTATTCACAAAAAGATCAAAAAATGTAACAGTTTACGACTAGGCTTTATAAAATTTCAGTGATGAAAGTCACATTTATGGTCTTTTTGGGGAGAAATAATATGAATCTAACTATTCCTACGTGTGGTGCTTTATTGATTAATAATTACTCTTGTCAATGATTGCATAAATATTAACTAACACTAAATTAGAAAAATGCTTTAAATGATTATGCCATAGGTTAAAGATAAAAAAGTGGCATTTTAGGTTTTTTGAATTTTGTAAATGCTAATTTTCTTGTATTGAACAACCTTCTTTCTTTGGATGGTTGTTGGTCGTTTGATTTTTCAATTATTGATAGTTTTGATTTTATAAATGAATTTTATTTGTAATTATTCGTAATGCATTTTCTTGTAGATATATCGTTTTTTTTGCTAGTTATAATGTCGTAAATGGCGGGTGTGACCGTCTCCTTATTGTAAAAGACATAATACTTGCTATCTTGCGCATCTAGTTAATATATGGATGAACTCAGAGGGAAGCATGCGAAACCTAAGTCAAATCGGTCTAATATCCACAATGTGTCTTTTTTCGTCCATCGCAATCGCGAAGGGTGAAAGATATGGTGGTTCAGTAAATATGCTGAGCATAGACACTATAGAATATGATGAAGGGCCGAGTGGACAAGTAGATGCTCTACGTTACGGGTTCGTCCATACACGTCCAATTGATGAAAGTAACAACCGATGGCGTTGGTGGTTAGGGTTCAATTATTTAGCAGAAGATGATATCGAAGCTCCCAAGAATGGTGTGTATAACGAGGTCACCAATTACGAATTTCGTATTGTCCCTCAGTATGCTTTAGGTAGCTGGTCGGTGTTCACACCTTATATAGGTGCAGGCTTGTCTTTAGGTTACTCGCAATACTCAAACCGTTGGAAAGTTGACGACCAAGGCTTTCGTTACGGCGAACAACTTGAAGATATCGATCAATTTGAAGCTGGCGCTGTTGTGACTTTTGGTAGTGTGATCAAGTTAGGAAGTAACCCAGACGCTCATTTACAAATAATCCCGCAAGCTTCATACATCTTACCTTTTTATAACGAAGGTCTAGGTGGTGTCGAGTTTAGTGTTTCTCTTCTGTTTTAAAGGCTATTCATGCGTATAAATCAATTGGTTTTGGTGATCTCGAAGTGCCCTGAAGAATATGTTGGAGCTAAAAGTATCGAGATGCCTGAAGAAGGTGGATCTCTAGGGCGAGAAGCAGGTTGTACAGTGACTTTAACGGATCACAACCGATTCATATCTGGTACGCACTGTCTATTGAGTATATATGGAGACACTTATTACATTAGTGATGTGAGTACAAATGGCACATTGGTTAATGGTAATAAGATCCTAAAGAATCAACCAGTTTCGTTGTGCGATGGTGACAGAGTTTCTCTCGGACAATATGAAGTGAGTATTTCTCTTGAGTTGGTAACGACTTCATACGACATAGCTTCTGAAATAGCGCCAGAAAGAGATTCAATAGACCCTTTAATGAACTTGGAAGAATCCGTTGTTGAGGAAGAAGCAGAGACAGGCGCGCTTGAAGATCTCTTCATGGAAACGAAACCTGATGGAGTAGATACTCATGATCCCGTCGAGCACTTAAAATTCTCAATGCAGAGAGATGATGATTATTTGGTCCGAGACGAAAGTAACAAAAAAAATCTTATGAAGTCATCGATAGAACCACAAAGGCAAGTTGTTGATGACAGTTTAAGCATCCATTCTGAGTTCGACCTCCCTAGTCTGATTCCTGAAGATTGGATGGGGATGGAAGAAGAACAGCAGGCGAACCTGAATGCTCAAGACATCGCTGATGATCAAACTAAGATACCGAACCGTTTAAAACCAACAAACATTGAAGGTACCGATTTTAAGTCAGATACGCTTACCGGCAGTTCAGATGTTCCCAAGCGTAAACCGACAAAAGTACCGCCTGTTACTATTATCCCTAATTCCGCAAATATACAAAGCCACAAGTGGGAAGAGGTGACACAAGAGTTTGTCCCTCATACCGAACCACAAGAGCAGCCTGTTGAAAGTGAGAGTAGAACTCAGAGTAATACCGCATTGAGTGAAACTTCTTACGAACATGAAAATGTAACACATGCATTCTTTGAAGGACTGGGTGTTGATTTAGAGTCTGACACGAAACATGACGCTTTATTTTTTAAACAAATGGGCGCTTGTTTGCGATTGTGTATCGATAATTTGTACAAAGATTTACAGAGTGTTGAAGAGCTTACTGACGAAAGCTCCTTTGCTCACAATGATCTTAGCCTAACTACATTGATGTTAACGCTAAATAGTCAAAATCTATTGGCTCCAAATGAGCTAATTGAACAGATACTGGATGAACTTAGCGAGCACGATACCTTATATGCGAAGGCAATTAACGATTTGGTATTGGAGCAACTAAAAGTGAATGATCCTCAGCAGTTTGCAAACACTTTAAGCCAGGAAACGCGCTTCCTTAGTAAGTCAAAGCTATGGCAAAAGTACAGCGAACATTATGAGCAGAATACTCGACAATTCAATGAGTCGACATTTAAAGCGTTGATGAAAGACAGATACAGTAAGGTTGCAAAAGCTGATCATGCGTAAACTTATAATCCCCATTACCTTGTTTCTATTATCAGGTTGTTCTATGTGGGAGCAGTTCAAAGAGTCCTCAGGGATAACTCCTGAGACTTCTTCGATTGAACTTGTTATCGAAGCTTCAGAACACCTCAATGTTCGTGACCAAGGTCAATCGTCCCCAGTAATTCTGAGAGTTCACGAATTAACGTCTCCAGTTATGTTCCGTAGTTTGGACTTCTTCGCTTTGTTCGAAAATGATAAGGCCTCCTTGGGGGATGAATACATTAAACGGTACGAATATCAGCTGCAACCAGGAGACAAGTTGCACGAGATTCTAGAGTTAGACCCAACAACTAGAGCATTGGGTTTTTCTGTCGCATTCCGCGATATCAATGGCTCGTCTTGGCGGAAGGTTGAAGTGATCGAAGAAAAAAGTGAGTACTTTCTGAGATTAAAAGTAGAGGGTAGTGAATTATCTTCGAACAATACTCGCGGTATTGAACAGACGTATTTTTAAGGAACTGACGAATGTCTTTATATAACCCAGTTGTTTGGCAAGATGGTATGTTCATGAAGCCTCAACACTTTCAGCAACTCGATAGGTCTCAAGGCAAGTTATCTAACATGCTTAGCTCTAATAGCTCTCCCTTACACTGGGGAGTGAAAAAAATTGAGATTAACACTGAGCTACTGGCACTTGGCAAAATCGGGATCACACGAGCAGAAGGTATCTTACAAGACCGTACTCCATTTGATTTACCGCTTCTTGCTGAGCTTCCAGAAGTAAGAGATGTTGACCCTTCTATTGCGGATAAAGTGGTGTATTTATGCTGTCCACTGCCATCAGAACGATCTGAACTCTTTGGCGGAAATGGAGACGGTGCTCGCTATAACATGGAAACCCAAGAAGCCGTAGATGCATGTTATGAATCAGAAGATATGGCAAGTATTGTGGTGGGTAAGCTTAACTTTTTCTTAATGTACGATCATGAAGATAAGAGCGCATATACATCAATTCCCATTTTGAAAATTTCGGAAGTGAAGCCAGACGGAAGCATCATTCTGGATGACAACTATATTCCGACGTGCATTGATATTCACGCATCTACAGTTTTGAGCAAGTTCGCGACGGAATTCGCGTCAATGCTTAAACACAGAGCCGAATCGATTGTTCAGCGTTTAGGCGTGGTTGACCAACAGGGCGTGTCATCTGTTGCTGATTTTATGTTGTTACAAGCTTTGAATCGTTATGAGCCGTTGTTCTGGCATTTTGCAAGTGTTGAAGGCGTTCACCCAGAGTCATTTTATCGGATCCTGTTACAAGCGGAAGGTGAATTATCTACACTGTGTTCCGCATCTCGTAGACCACAAGAGTTTACAAAATACAACCATAGCCAACTGACCGATTGTTTATCTCGTACGCTTGATAGCGCGAAAATGACATTAAGTGTTATGTCAGAACAACGTGCAATACCTTTAACATTGAGAGAGCAAAGCTATGGAATTCGAACTGCAGCAATTCCAGACAGTAAAATTGTCGAATCTACGACGTTTATTCTTGCTGTTAAAGCAGACGTACCGCTTGATATTTTACATACACAATTTGTGAGCCAAACTAAGATTGGTTCGATCGACAATATTCGCGATCTAATCAACTTACAATTGCCGGGCATTGAAATGAAACCAATGCCAGTCGTACCTAGAGCGTTGCCTTATCATGCTGGCTATACCTATTTTGAGCTTGATAAAGCGAGTGACGAATGGAATGCATTGAATAACACGGCAGCAATCGCTGTCCATATTGCTGGCGACTTCGCGAACTTATCACTACAGCTTTGGGCTGTACGTTTATGAGTTACGCCGAAAACGACGTCACCGTAGTACTATTTCAACCAGAACCAGGCAAACCAATGGAGGTTATGCCTGCACCTGATTTATCTAGAAATATTGCGGTAAGAGACCTAAACGTCGAGAGCATGGGGGTTAACCCGTTGGTCGATCAGTTTACCTGGTTAATAGCCAGTCTCTCATGTATGTCTTCGATTCCTTGGTTGGACGACCCTGGCCCTTTTAGAGAACAAGTTGCGCGAGAAATTCGCAAAGGTGAACGAAAGCTCAATGAAATGGAGTTGGATCGGGCATCAATATTAGTCATACGCTATTGCTTATGTGCTGCGATAGACGAATCTGTATGTCGACAAGAGTGGGGGGCGAACAGTCATTGGAGTACAAATAGTTTGTTGTCTGAGTTTCATAACGAAACATCGGGTGGCGACAAGTTCTTCACCATCTTAGAGCGCTTGAAAGCTGATCCACGAAAATACAGACACGTTATCGAATTCCTTTATTTATTGCTTCAACTTGGGTTCAAAGGCAAGTACGGCCGAGAAGAGCGTGGTAACGAAAAGCTTTCAGAGATAGGAAACACAATTTATCGCTTAGTCCGAGACGAGCGTTTAGCCGAACAGGAAAAAGTAACGTTAGTTAACTTAAAGGCGAAGTATTTAAAGAAACCGCTCAAACGCGTTATTTCCCCTAAGTTGATTATTGGCGTCAGTACTGTGATCTTTGGTGTTATGTATGCCGCGACTTACTTGGTCATTGACCTAAAATTTCAGCAGTTACTGGATGTTTATCAATAGCATTAGATTTAATTGTGAGATCTTCTGTCCGTTTTTAAAAATAGACTCGAAGTAACAGTCTCATCCTTCATTTTCACTGCGTACTTAGAGAGATTGCAGCCTGCGATCTCTTTTATCATACATCTATTGGAATTTAATTGGATTTACTATGGGCGTAACAGTTTGTGCGAATGGACTCAGCGTAGTTCATCAAGGCTCAGGAGGAGAAGCGAACGCAACACTCCCTGATGTTTGTTTAACAACAGTCGGCAAACCTGTTGTTCCTATCCCTTATGGTAACAATGCAAAGTCTGCCGATTTAGCGGGAGGCACCACGACTGTCTCTATGGATGGCGGTAACAGCATTGCTATTAAAGGCAGTAAATTCAGCGCCAGTACTGGTGATGCCGGTGGTGATAAAAAGGGCGTAGCTTCTGGCACTATTGAAGCCGAGGCCGAATTCATATCAGCTTCTCCTACCGTTAAGTTCGAAGGTGTCGGTGTATGCCGCCTTTCTGATCAAATGACCATGAATAAAGCCAACACCATGTGTTTAGGCGGTGCTCAAAACCCTTCGGTTTCTGTGACAGAAGAGCAAGAAGGGACGTATACGGTAGACCTGTTTCTTTCTTATTCTGATGGAGAACCTGTTCAAGGGGCTACATATAAACTGATTGATCAAACCGGCGCTTCCTTTGAAGGTACATTAGATAATGTAGGCAAAGCTTCGGTGAGTGGGGTTGCACCTGGTGAATTTAACATTGACTATGGTGAAGATAGTCGCGAATTCATGCCAAACATCCCAACTAAAACTAACCCTAATTTCAACCCAAATGCGAATGCTCAATTAATTATTGAAGAAGCAAAGCGAGGCGAGGTTGGTTTTTGGGAAAACTCCTGGAAGAGAATGTCTGGCGCTGCCAGCTGGGTCTGGGGAGTAATTTTAGGTGACTTTAATGATGATGCATCGGTAGAGCAAATCATTGCAAACACAGCGCTGACAATGATCCCCGTCGTAGACCAAGCAGCAGATGTACGAGACCTTTCAGCAAATATCATGACACTATTAAGTGAAGAAGAACGAGATAAGCCAGAAAATTGGTTGGCACTGTCTTTGACTTTGATTGGCTGTATTCCAACGTTTGGTAGTGCAGTTAAAGGTACATGTAAAGTCGCTTTGAAAGGCGGGAAGGGTACATCAAAAGACACATTACTTGCGGTACTGCGTGGGATGGGTAAAGGTGACCCGGAAAAGTTCTTACGTACCCTAAAATGGGTTGATTACGCCAAACAGGCTAGCAACATTGTATCGGATGTTCTAAAACCCTGTATTGAAGTGGCCACCGAGTTGGCTTCATACGCCAACAGAATGGGTGCGGATGAACTAGCAGAATACTTCTTAAAGTTAGCCGACGAAGTGAAAACAATCGATAAAATGGTGCCAGATAAACTAAAAGAAGCGATGGGTGAGTTTGACCAGTTATTCGCTCGAATTTTGGGTAAAGGCGAGCGAGCTTATCCTGCAAAAGTTAAGCACAACACTGGTAAATCTGCTCAGTCAGGGAAGAGTGCGGATAAAACTAATGAGGAAAAAGACAAAAAAGAAGTTAAGTGTAAGGTCTGCTGCAGAATTGCTGGTAAAAAGAAAGGTCAATGTCAAGAAGCATTAAAGATGTGAGGTCTATATGGGTATACAAACAGATAAAGGACGTTGGTCCCGTTCGAGCCTAAAAACAAAGAAAATTAGTTCAGTTAGAGATAAACACCCTTTAAACTTTCAAGCATACTCGGTAGCGGCTCACCACTTGATTTCTTGTGAAGTAGCGAAGAAATTATCGAGCGTTCGAAAGAAGCAAATCGTGTACAAAGGTTATGATATAAACTACCTGTTTAACTTAACTTTCTTACCTACAATCGACCAGGTTTCATGCCAATATAGGGTACCTCTACACAAATCAGGACACACGGATCAACGTTTAGAAGAGTACTATCAGGCAGAAACGGGTACTAGCATTGTGCAAGATCTTTCATCTTTGGAGGCCAATGTTGCTAATGAAACGAATTCGTTTAAATCTGAATTATTAGAAGGGGACTTGTCGTTGATTACAAGTCTATCTGGGTATCATAAAGTCGTAGCTTCTATGCTTGCAAAAAAACTAAAAAGTGTAGATTGCGATACTAATGCTCAAGAGTACGTAGATACTCTAGATGAACTATCCCTTGATATTGCAGACTTAATCGGAAATCATAAACTTCACTTGATAGCCCGAGGAAGACACCTCAGTAATACAGGCACCGGATGTCATTTTTGTAGGAACTCCGGTGGTGATCGAAACCATTACGATTTGAGTGATGTTAGTTACAGAAGACCGGTACCGACTAAAGAAAAGGTAAAGGCATTTTGCTATGAAGGCAGTTCGTTGAAGACGATAGGAGAACAACAGTAAGCTATGAAATTCTCAATAATTAGTGAAAACTTTCAAGTTTCTAGTACGAGCTTTACATGTATCGATAATAGAGAGCCACTATATAGTAAATCCGAATATGAACCTACGAGCTCGAAATCACCAATAGTGTGGGAAGCACTGGACGGTTCGACTAAGCAAGTTGGAAATATAGCCGATAATGGGGATCTTTGTGTTACCAAGGAGTTTGCTGAGATCGTGATGAGCTTTGACCCTTATGGTATAGAGTGCTACCCAGCGACACTAAAATTAAGTGATGGCTCGTTGACTGATAGATATTTACTTGCTCTTAACAATGTTATTGATGTTATTGACGATGTTAAGTCTCGAACTAGAAAATCTCCTAAGAGAAACAAAATCCTTGTTATGGAGTTGTATTTGTCAAAAGATAAGCTAGTACAAATACCTTTCCAAAAACGTATTTTGTTTAGGGTGCAAGGCGCTGATACTGCGACAGTGTTTTGTGAGGAAATTTACGATCTAGTAGCTAAAGATGACCGTTATTCTGATTTGAGGATGTTTAAGCTAGATTGCAATCAAGAAGTACCGAAATATTGAGGCGATAATGAAAAATCAATATAGTGTTTTATCAAAGCAAAACTTAACAGAGTTTCCATTTCAACAAACTCCAAAGCCAATTGTACCTGTCGAACCAGACTTATTACTGGAAATGACTTTTTCACCAAAGCTTTTTGTTATTGGCGATATCGCTTCAAAAGTAGAACAATTGGTTGTGCACGGTGTGGAATGGTTAGATGCTCGTGTCGATTGCTCCCCAAGCCAGCCATCTGATGATCAAATTAAGGTGTATGAAGACTATCGGATGCCTTACATTCACCAAACTTACAAATTGACGAATCAAGAAAAGCAGTTTGGTAAGCTTAATTGGATAGATGCTGAAAATACCGAGTTTGATTTTTCTAAGTTTGAGAATATTCCACTAGAAGAAAGGCTGATCTTCAAACTAGAAGAAGATTATGGTTTGGTTTTTATTCACCAAAGCGTGATTGATTTACTTAAGCAACATGTTAATGATGTTTGGGTTCGAGATGTATAAAATGAAAGCGCCTGAGGCGCTTTTTTTTAAGTCATACTGGTTACGTTAACTTCTGATACATAGCAATAGTTAAGCACTTAGATCTTTTCAATCTCGGGCAGGGTGTATACCTTCATTGATTCAACGTTAGGTTGATAGACACGTAATAAGAAAGACCAGTTGTCTTTAGGGGTGTAAGCAAAGTTTACGTTATTACCATCCGCATGTTTTTTACAGTCTAAACCACCGAATACCACCGTGAATGTACCGTCTTCGTTTTGCGTCAGTCCTTGATTGGTCGAAACGATGTTATTCTCGTTCGACATGAGATAACCTTTTGAATCGTAGACAGTGATTGAGTAATAACCTAGGTCACTAGCTAATTTAGGTGCTTCGTATGTCGCTTGGTAACATTGTTCACCTTTGGCATTCTCTAGTGCGTAAGGTGCATACATTGCGGTGTCAGCTGTCGATAGGCCGAACGCTCCAGCAATTGTGTAAGTAGTCTTTTCCCAGTCAGTCACATCTTGCGCTCGGTATTGAACTGTATCGTATGTGTCATTTAACTTATCGTATTCAGGCATTAATGCAGTACGAACTGCTTCCATAGCCTCAGTGTTTGGCTTTGGCAATCCTTCAAGATCTTGACCACCACCGATAATTTTCACTTTCGGCTGAAGCTCTTCTGTAATCCGTTTAACGTTTTGTTTTGTTCCATCTGTCGCAAAACGCAAGCCTATCAGCACATATTTTGTATCGAACATTTCAGGAGTGAACTCGTAAGTTCCTGCGCCAACCTTATAAAATGGTTGAGTGTGGTTCATATCTTGAAGGTGAAGTGTAACCAATTTCCCATCGTTCTCAGGTACAACGACTGTAAATGGTTTGGAGGTATCGATAACGCCCATTGAGTACAAGTGATCAATGGATGGTGATACAACCCAACGAGTGTCTTTGTTCGCCAGTTCTTTGAAGTGATGAAGGTTGTTTAAGCCTAACTTAAAGTTGCGAGCAAAATTGTCAGCAAACCAAATGCCTTCTTGGTTTATGTACTCATGCACCGTCATACCATGATCTTCTGGGTTTACCGCCCACGAAGAAGAGTCAATGTTAGCAAAGACGTCTTCAATTGATTTATCTTCATTGTTAAAGCTGGTTGTGGACGTTCCTGCAACCGTAGAGAAAGACGTGACCACTAATAAAGAAAGTAGAGTTTTTTTCATTTTTAAATACCATATTCTGTTTTATTAAGTTGAGGTAATGGTAAGTAAAAGTTTGGTATTTATGAAATGACTATATAGAATCACAGGTATGACAAATATGTTATACCTGTGAGGTTGGTACTTTGAAAGCTGCGCTAAACAAGATCGATTTGAACCTACTTAAGGTTCTACATGTTTTGATAGAAGAGCAAAATGTTACCCATGCTGCGGAGCGACTTTTTCTTGCTCAGCCTTCTGTGAGTCGGAAGTTACGGAAACTTCGAGAGCAGCTTGATGATGAGCTCTTTGTTTCGACTCCACAAGGAATGAAACCTACCTACAGGTGTAATCAAATCGCAGAGTCACTCCCTGACTTAATTGCGCTGCTAGAGAAAACATTAACTCCGGTAAAGAAGTTCGACGCGTACAGCCACGCTGGGCATATTTCTTTGGCCATTAATCCGCTTTTAGGACAGTCATTGCCTCATATCTTGTTTCTATTCCTTGCCAAGCATGCGCCGAACGTGACATTTTCTTGCCACATATGGAACCAGAATACGCTTGATAATTTAGCGAAAGATAACATTCAGTTAGGCATTAATTACGACGTCCCAATAGGCAGCAAGGCCATATTGCATAAACATTTGGCCGAAGATCACTTTAAGTTGTATGCGAATAAATCCCATCCTATTCATCTGAAGAAGATTGTAGAATTTGAATATCTTTCAGAATGTCGATTTGCAATTGCACAGTTGGCTGAGTGGAATGAAAAAGAGGGGATGATGGAAAACATGTTGGTGCAAAGAGGATTGAATTATAACGAAGTCTTTCGTTCCGAAATAATCTCAAATGTCGCATCTGTGGCAGCGCAAACCGAGGCTCTATTTCCAACTTCAGAACTGTATATCGATAATACACATAACCTAGTTGAAGTTAGTCATGCGAGGCTCCCATCATTCAATAGCAAGCAGATTTTGCTTTATCAACACAAAAAAAGGGAGTCAGATCCTTTCTACTTGTGGCTACATGAAAACATAGTCCAGTTGGTTGATGGGTTAGGTTAGTTGTCCTCCTGGCAACTGTTTAACTCGATACATCTTAACTCGATACATCGCTTTTTCTTAGAGTGAGCGCCATCACCAGGTACTTCAAGGATATTTCAACGAGTTTGTTTCAGTAAGTTCGGGGGTAATTCTCTATCTGTAACCGTTGATAAACTTAGCTCGGCGGCAACGAGCTCATGTGTGTTTGTATTGACTGCAATATGAAGCTTTCGCCAGACTCTACGCTTCCCATCCGTCCCGTGTTTTTTGACTTTCCATTCACATTCACCATAAACCTTAAGGCCAGTAGCATCGATGGCTAGGTGCCGTATTGCTCCTCTAGCTTTAGTCTTAAATGAGGCCTCAACTTGCTTGGCTCTAAGAATGATGTAGGTGTAATGCGGACAACTTAACGGCACATGGGCTAACCAAAATATCGAGACTACAAATCCTTGCAGCGCTGTCAGTGGCATAGAGAAAACTCGTTTCACCATGAGTGCTGTCGTGATAGCTAAATCATTGAACCGACATGGCCTAAACGCGCGCTTATTCTGTTTGCTCTGCGTCCACCCGACTATTGTCTCTTTATCAATCCAAAAGGTCAGAAAGCCTCGATTAATAAATGATTGGTTGTATTGTAACGAGGTTTAGGCACAGAGCTACGAGAGGGGGTGGGCGTAGCTGAACAGGTCGTAGGTTCTAGGTTTAGTTCGATTGAATTACACAACAAAGCCAACTCTCGATATGGAATAGAACGCTATCTAGATAATGAAGAATAATAGGCAGCAATATCTTTTAAATCTTGTTCAGAAAGTCGACTTAATTGAGCCTTCATCATGTCAGCGTAGGCACCTTCACGTTGGTCGTTCTTATACATTGTCATAGTATTGAACAAATAGAGGCGGTCTTGCCCTTTAAGGTCTGGGGAGTTTTTATTCGTGTTGTCGCCAGCAACTGAATGGCAAAAAACACAACTCGGGGATTTCAGTTTACCGAGTTCTGGATCACCAAAGTTGTCTGCGTGAAGTGTGAAAGAGAGGGAAGCAGTTAGTAAGATTAGATACTTGTTGTACACGTATATACTCCTGTGAAAACAAAAGTATAAAGCTTCCCCTTAGGGGAAGCTCAAGTATTAATAGCGATAGATGAGAACTTTGCTGAGAGTTACAGCGCTTTTTCTAATTCCGTTAGGAATCGAGCAATGTCTTCTGTACTAATATCACGGTGAGTAACAAAGCGAACAGGATTACCTGGTGACATAGTAATACCTTGTTCACCTAGCTCTCGTGCGATGCGGTTGATATCTACTGATTCATCTAATTTAGCAAACACAATGTTAGTTTGAATGAAATCAGGGTTAACAGAAAAGCCTTCTAACTTGCTTAGGCCGATCGCTAGGTTTTTCGCGTTCTCGTGGTCAGCTTTAAGTTGAGCCACGTTCTCCGTGAGCGCCATTTTCCCTGCTGCAGCAAGAATGCCTGCTTGACGCATACCGCCACCCACCATTTTACGTAGGCGGCGTGCTTTGGCGATGTACTCTTTACTACCAAGAAGTAGTGAACCGATTGGAGCGCCTAAACCTTTCGATAAGCAAATCGTCATAGAATCGAAGTGTTGTGCGATCTCTTTAATGTGAACATCTAACGCGACTGCCGCATTGTAGACGCGCGCTCCATCTAGGTGCATTTGCAAGCCATGTTGGTTTACGAACTCACGAGCTTCCGCTAAATAAGACATTGGAAGTACTTTACCATTGATCGTGTTTTCTAAACTAAGCAGCTTAGTACGAGCAAAGTGGCTGTCGTCTGGCTTAATCGCAGCGGCAAGCTTTTTAAAGTCTAAAGTACCGTCTGGGTTATTCTCGATTGGTTGAGGTTGGATAGAACCAAGGACCGCAGCGCCGCCAGCTTCGTATTTGTAGTTGTGCGCCTGCTGGCCACACAGATATTCATCACCACGCTCACAATGCGCCATTAAGCCAAGAAGGTTGGCTTGTGTACCTGAAGAGGTAAACATTGCCGCTTCAAAGCCTGTCTCATTTGCTGCCCACTGTTCTAGTTCGTTGACGGTTGGGTCATCGCCATAAACATCATCGCCCACTTCTGCGTTTGCCATTGCGTCACGCATAGCTTGCGAAGGTTTAGTTACGGTATCAGAACGAAAGTCCATGTTTCTCTCCTAGAGTATTATAGGTAGCCGCAGAGTTGGGCTTTACTTAAACAAGCGATAGTTTTTGTATCGGTGATTTGATCGTGTCGTATTTTGTTGTGTAGTTCTTCTAAGCTCAGCTCGATCACTTCTATGACTTCATCTTCATCACATTCAAAGCGGGTAGTGAGGCTTAGGTCTTTTGCGACAAACAGATACTGTATTTCATCACAGAAGCCAGCCAAAGGGGTGACTTGCCCCAAGCTTTGAAAAGAAGTTGCACTGTAACCTGTTTCTTCTTCCAGTTCGCGTTGGGCACATTGAAGAGGTGTCTCATCTATTTCCATCGTGCCTGCGGGTAGTTCCAAAAGCCATTTCTTTAGAGAAGGGCGGAACTGGTTAATGAGGATGATTTTTCCAGACGAAGTGATAGGAAGAATAACTGCCGCGCCAGGGTGATTGATTGTTGTATGTTTTACCACGACGTTCGTAGGGAGCGTCACGTTCTCCTCTATGAGAGAAATACTTTTCCATTTATGGATAACTTTACTCATGCAGTCTGGCCACATTCCTTGCCAATTTTTCGTATAACGGAAGACGTGCACCACCATAACGTCTATGGTGTCGAAAATAAAAGAAAAATTAGGTTTCGTATTAGATTTAGTTTCACGCCGTTCGTGATGTTACTCTCATAATTGGAATCTATGATTGCGCCAAAATTACCGACGTAACCATCTGATATAAATGCAACTCAATAATAAAATGCACTTGTAACAAAGCGCTAACAAATGTATAAAAACAATTCTACACTCTCAACTGTTCAAAGATTTTCGGAGTAACGCATGAACCCTTCTATTTCTTCACATGCTGACAAGGCGCTACTCTCTGAAAGAATCAATAAATTAGCGCATGCTCTGTCTGATGGTGTCTACGAAAGAGAAGACACCATTAAGCTTTGTTTACTGGCTGCTTTGGCTGGTGAAAGCGTGTTTCTATTAGGCCCTCCGGGCATCGCAAAAAGCCTTATCGCGAAACGTCTCATTCAGGCTTTTGATAACAGCAGCTATTTCGAATATTTGATGACTCGTTTCTCTACTCCCGAGGAAGTGTTCGGCCCACTAAGTATCCAAGAATTAAAAGACAACGGTCGTTACGTAAGACTAACCGAAGGCTACCTACCAACTGCACAAGTCGTCTTCCTCGATGAGATCTGGAAAGCCGGCCCTGCAATCCTAAACACGCTACTTACTGTCGTTAACGAAAAGACTTTCAAAAACGGCAGTGATATTGAACGTGTACCGATGCGTCTACTAGTATCGGCATCCAACGAACTTCCAGATGAAGACAGCGGCTTGGAAGCACTTTATGACCGTATGTTGGTACGCGTGTTCGTGAACCGTATTCAAAACAAACAAAACTTCAAATCGATGCTGACGACGGGTACTTCTCAAGAAGCGGTAATTCCAAAAGGTTTGGCGATTACGGACATTGAATACCATCAATGGCAGAAAGAGCTCGATAAGCTGGAACTGACAGACAATTCGTTTGATAAGTTGTTTGAACTAAAAACCATGCTTGAAGAGACGGTTAAGAAGCAAGGCTCTGCTTCAGAGTCAGAATTGTATGTATCAGACAGACGCTGGAAGAAGGCCGTTAAACTATTGAAAGCGAGTGCGTTCTTTAGTGGTCGCGATAGCGTGAACCCTCTGGATATTATGCTTCTGCAAGATTGTTTGTGGCATAGCCCAGAATCACGTGATGTGGTTCGTAGCGTGGTGAAAGACTTTGCATTGAACCGAGCGTTTGATCAACAAGAGTCGAAAGCTCAAATTGAAATGTCTCGTGAAGAGTTAGAAGAGATTCAAGACGATGTTGAATCAACGTTGTCGGTGTCACTTTCTATGGAGTCAACCAGTGGCTTGTTGCGTAAAGATGTTTACCAGAATGACATCAAGAACGCGAAAATGTACAGCGTGGGCAGTGCTTACAATCTAGTGAAACTGGTTATGCTGCAAAGCAACATGTCGGTTTCTGAATCTGAGAAAGGCGATAGCCGTTGGGTATACGTAGCCAAAGACGATTTTGATCGTGTTCTTAAAGAAGGTCACGGTGATATTTACGGTTACGTAAACGAAAATAAAAACCTATGCCGTTTAAAACTCGACTTGGATGCATCAAACCAATTAGTGATTAAAGACATCGCCAATCGCTCTGTATTGGTGAGTGTGGTTACTACTGACGGTTTAGACCAAGAACTGTACAACAAGTGGTTGAGTGGCGCTGAGAAAGCCTTAGAACAGTTAACTGAAGCTGAATTCAAGTTAAAACGCGTTCGTACTGAATTCCATGATGCATTACCTCATAACTATATTGACCCTGATTTACCAAAAGCGATGGAAGCAAGTTTGCAATCGGTAACGCAAGATCTTGAAACCACGAAAGTGAAGAGTGCCAAGATCGCTCAGCGTATTAAGTTTATGAGCCAGTACTTCGAGTAAGAGGAGAGCATATGTTAGGAGCAGACGGCTTAAACCTCGCTTTGATGGTAGCTGATTCCGGAATCATTGATACCGCGATGAATGATCTCATCGCTCGTTCTCAAGTCATGATGGCTGCAGAGAACAAAGGTGTGAAAACATCAGTGAAAAACCACTTAGTCAAATGGCGCGGTAAAGTAAAAAAACGCGTCACCAAGGTGTGTGAAACTGATCGATTCCAAGAGGAAATCGCCCTTTATCAAGAAGTGATTTACTGGGATGAACCTCAGTTCTTTGATGAGATAGACAGTGTTATCAAAAAGCTCGAGTGGCACTCAGCGTTTTATCTACAAGCTCGACGCCTTATGGAGAACAACAAGGGTGTTTATAACGCGATGTTTCCACACTACTTTTGCGACCAATGGTACCAATCACTTTCTGATGCGATTAAACAAGCTCAAGTAACTGAACTTGAAACAAGCAAAGAAAAAGTCTTAGCCGATCTTTATCAGCGCATGGAAACCATGAAAAACATGGATAAAGTGACTGAGTCGGGTGATGAAGGCAGTGTAGGGCGCTTGTGGGACATGGCTTCTGCCAAATTAAGCAAAACAGACCTTACCATCATGAAACGTCATGCTGAGTTCTTGAATAAGCACAAGGGCTTGCAAGAGATCGCTGAAAAGCTAGGCCGTATGGCTGGTGAGGAAGATGATCCTTCGCTACACAAAGCCCCTGTAGAAGAATTGCAGGTGGTTGAAGAGAAAAGCGATGAAGCGGTCGATGATATTGTCGGGATTCATGAAAGTGATGACCTTAACAAGATGCTGCCAAACGAAACCATGTTCTTAGCTTATCCTGAACTTGAGGTTATCTTTTACAAGCACTTGGCCGACAAGCGTTTACTGAGCTATCGCTCGCAAGGTAAATCACGCACGTTACGCAAAGTGAAGGCGCAAAAACCAGATAGCAAGAACATCGATATTGAAAAGGGCCCGTTTATAGTCTGTGTGGACGCTTCGGGTTCTATGAGTGGTTTCCCTGAGCAGTCTGCTAAAGCAATGGCTTATGCCTTAATGCAAATTGCTCTTGCAGAAGAGAGAGACTGTTATGTGATTCTTTTTTCTTCTGAGCAGATTACCTATGAGTTAACAAGGCAAGATGGCCTACGTGAAGCGAGCGACTTCTTAAGTTACTCATTCCACGGCGGTACGGATTTGGAACCTGTTCTCATGAAGTCGATTGACCTAATGACTGGTGATAAATACAAGAATGCCGATTTAATCGTACTTTCTGACTTTATTGCGCCGAAACAATCAGACGAAATGATTGCTCAGGTTGAAAAGTTGAAAGAACACAAAAACCGTTTCCATGCGGTTAGTCTTTCTAAGTATGGCAACCCTCAACTTATGACTATGTTTGACCACTGCTGGGCGTATCATCCGAGTCTTGTCGGTCGTTTTATGAAGAAGTGGTAGCGCTAGAACATCTTGTTTAACTCGATTTTGCTGTGTGTTTTTTGATTAAAGAGATCGAACATGCAGCAATTTGATTTAAATGTCAGCAAACGGAATTTAAATTCACTTTTTTGTTTGACTATCTCCCCTCAATCCGTAAAGTAGGCACCCGAACACAGCGGTGCGGCTTACTTAAGTCCCTAAAGTGTTGAATTAAAAAGGCGCCTTGGCAGAGTGGCTATGCAGCGGATTGCAAATCCGTGGACCTCGGTTCGACTCCGGGAGGCGCCTCCATTCTTTTTCTTAGCTTGATAAGTTAAGAGATATTAAGAATGAAAATGCGATACTAGCTCAGTTGGTAGAGCGCAACCTTGCCAAGGTTGAGGTCATCGGTTCGAACCCGATGTATCGCTCCAAATTTTGTAGTGTTGATTCATTTTGACATTAAGATGGTGTTTTA